>CAZGXF010000036.1:0-20592 GCA_964529575.1 uncultured bacterium | reverse complement strand
CGATCGTCCCCACGTTCACATGCGGCTTCGTACGCTCGAAAACACCCTTAGCCATACCGGTCTCTCCTTAACTCGAAGGCCCGGGCGGGCCGTTCACCTCGCGGCGGCAGGAGCCGCCCCCGGTTCCGAAGTGGGGGCGGCCTCTGCGCCGTGACCGCTTTGGAGCTCGTGGACGGGATTGAACCGTCGACCTCTCCCTTACCAAGGGAGTGCTCTACCACTGAGCTACACGAGCCCGCTCATGCGCGTGCCGGGCGGGCCGGCGCCGCGTGCCGAAGCGGCTGGAGCGGGAGACGGGATTCGAACCCGCGACATTCAGCTTGGGAAGCTGACGCTCTACCGACTGAGCTACTCCCGCGCGGTGGAGCGCCCCAGGGCTCGCAAGCGCTGGGACGCTCCGGGTGGCCTGCGGCGCCGGCCAGGCGTGTGGTGGGCAGGGCTGGATTCGAACCAGCGTAGGCATAAGCCAACGGATTTACAGTCCGTCCCCTTTAACCACTCGGGCACCTACCCATGCCCCTCGCTGGCCCGTCGCCGGGGTCTCTGGCCCCGGCGAGCGCTGCCCCTGGGGGAGCGGCGCCCTCCTCACGAAGACGAGCCTGGCGTGGAGCCACCCATCGGAATCGAACCGACAACCTTCCGATTACAAGTCGGATGCTCTACCGATTGAGCTAGGGTGGCAGCCGAGCCGCAGACCCGAATAGAAAAGCTAGCATGCGTCCAGGTCCCGAGTCAAGGCCGTCCAGGACGGGGATATCTGCCCGTTCGGCCCGTCGGCGGCGTCGCGCCGGGGGGCTCCGTCCGCCTGCGCCCGCCGCGCCCGAGCGGGCGCGCCCGACCCGCCTCCCCCGCCGTGCCTACGCCTCACGGGTCGGCCCCGCGCTGCACGCCGAGGCTCGCGGTGGGCCCAAGCGGCGCCCCCGGCCTGCTAGCATCGGCTCGGAGGAGCACCCATGAGAAACATCATCGGCCCCATCGGCCTGCCCGAGATCCTCATCCTCCTCGTGATCGTGCTGCTCGTCTTCGGACCGCGGCGCCTGCCCGAGATGGCCAAGGGCCTGGGCCAGTCCGTCCGCGAGTTCCGCAAGGGCCTGCGCGACATGCGCAAGGACATCGAGGACGAGGAGCAGGCCACGAAGGTCGTGGCGGCGTCCACGGCCGCACAGCCGCCCGCCGCCCCGGCGCAGCCGCAACCGGCCGAGGCCACGGGCAACGGGGAGCGCGCCTGAAGCACCACCCCTGTTGACGCCGGGAGGCTGAAGGCGTGACGCTGATCGAGCACTTCGAGGAGCTGCGCAAGCGGCTCTTCATAGCCCTGGCCGCGTGGGTCGTGGCCTCGGGCGTGGCCTTCGCGTACCGGTTCACGATCCTCGACTGGCTCAAGGCCCCGCTGCCCGACTCGATGACGCTGAACTTCTTCAACGTCCTCGAGCCGTTCACCGTCTCGATGCAGATCGCGTCGTTCTTCGGCCTGATCCTCTCCTCCCCCGTCGTGATCGGTCAGGTGTGGGCGTTCGTGGCGCCCGGCCTCTACGCCGAGGAGCGCCGCTACGCCGTGCCCTTCATCTTCCTCTCGGCCCTCGCGTTCGCCCTGGGCGCGGCGTTCGCCTACTTCGTCGTACTGCCCTTCACCATCCCCTTCCTGCTCGGGTTCCTGGGGGGCGAGGCCGTCGGGCTCCTGTCGATCGGCCGCTACATCTCGACGATCCTCATGCTCATGGGCATGTTCGGCCTCATGTTCGAGATGCCGGTGCTCGGGTTCCTGCTCGCCCGCATGGGCGTGATCACACGCCAGCGCCTCGTCTCCAGCCGCCGCTGGGCCATCGTCGGCGGCACGGCCCTCGCCATCGTGATCACACCCACCGGCGACCCGTTCAACCTCGCCCTGGTGGCGGTGCCGCTCATCGTCCTCTTCGAGGTCACCGTCCTCGTGGTCCGGTTCAGCGAGCGTAGAATCGGGGATGCCCGAGAGCATCCGGAGCCTTCGAGCTCGTATTGACGAGCTGAACCTGCGCATCCTCGAGCTCCTCTCCGAGCGCGCGAGGGTGGCGGCCGAGATCGGCGCCCTGCAGACCGCCGCCGGCATGTCGCAGTACGACCCCGTGCGTGAGCAGGAGATGCTCGACGCGCTCGTCGCCGCGAACCGCGGCCCCTTCGACGACGCCACCGTCAAGTCGCTCTTCAAGCAGGTGTTCCAGGCGAGCATGCAGCTCTCCGAGAAGCAGGAGCGGCGCCAGTACCTGATGTCGCGCGCCCGGCAGCCGCACGACACGGTCGTGCGCGTGGGCGACCTGGAGGTGGGCAGCGGGCGTCCCCCGGTGCTGATCGCCGGTCCGTGCGCCATCGAGTCGCGCGAGCAGGTCTTCGCCGTCGCGGCCCACGTGGCCGCGCGGGGCGTGCGGCTCTTCCGCGGCGGCGCCTACAAGCCGCGCACGGACCCCTACAGCTTCCAGGGCCTGGGCGAGGAGGGTCTCGCGCTCGGCCGCGAGGCGTGCGACGCCCACGGCCTGTCGTTCGTGTCCGAGATCGTCAGCGCCCGCGACCTGCCCCTGTTCGAGGAGCACGTCGACGTCCTGCAGGTGGGCGCTCGCAACATGCAGAACTTCACCCTCCTCAAGGCCGTGGGCCGCAGCAGCAAGCCGGTGCTCCTCAAGCGCGGCCTCTCCGCCACGGTCGAGGAGTGGCTGATGGCCGCCGAGTACCTGCTCTCCGAGGGCAACGCCAACGTGATCCTCTGCGAGCGGGGCATCAGGACGTTCGAGCGCTACACGCGCAACACCCTCGACGTCTCGGCCGTGGCGCTGGCGAAGCTCGAGTCGCACCTGCCCGTGGTCGTCGACGTCACGCACTCCGGCGGCCGGCGCGACCTGCTGGTGGCGCTCACGAAGGCCGGTCTGGCGGTGGGCGCCGACGGCGTGATGATCGAGGTGCACCCGAACCCCGCCGTTGCGCTCTCCGACCAGAAGCAGCAGGTGGACTTCACGGCTTTCGACGCCTACCTCGAGGCCGTCGCCTACCACGAGTCGCTCTCGGCGCAGCGGCTGGAGCTGTCGGGCTTCGCCGCCAACAGGTAGACCCCACGTGCCTGGCCTGCCCGACCTCCTCGGCTTCGTCCTCAAGGCGGTGGACGTGTCGCCGCAGTACACCGCCGAGCGCTGCCTGGTGGTCACGCGGGCCTCGAACATCGCCTGCCGCGCCTGCGTCGACGCCTGCCCCCACGACGCCGTGCGCGTGGTCGGGCTGCGGGTCGAGGTCGACGGCGTCGACTGCACCGGCTGCGGCCTCTGCGTGAGGGCCTGCCCGTCGGAAGCGTTGGAGCAGCGCAAGAGCCTGACCGCCGCCTCGCCCGTGCGGTGCTCGCGGGTGAAAGGGAGCGCGCAGAGCGTCCAGTGCCTCGCCAAGCTCTCGCCGGGCGACGTGCTCCACGTCGCGGACAGGTCGGGCAAGGCGCTGCTGGGCCGCGGCGACTGCTCCTCCTGCCGCGTAGGCGGGCCGAGCGTGCCGGCCACCTTGGCCGCGACGGCCGCCCGCGCCGAGGAGCTGGCTGCCGCGCTGGGCCGCGGCGTCGACGTCGAGGTGAGGCAGGTCGAGCGCCTCGACCAGGTGGGCCCTGGCGAGCGGCTGAGCCGCCGGGCCCTCCTCACGGGCGGCTTGCGCGAGGCCGGCCAGGTGGCGGCCGACGCTCTGGCGCCCTTGGAGCGCGTCCTGCCCGCGCCCGAGGCCGAGCCGGGCTTGAAGGACATGCCGCGGGAGCGCTCGCGCCTCGTCGAGGCGCTCCGCGCCGCCGACCCGCCGCCCGCGACGCGCGTGCCCTTCCGGCTCCCGCGCGTGGCCGACGGCTGCATCCTCTGCCCCCTCTGCACGAAGGCTTGCCCCACCGACGCCCTGCGGCGCGAGCTGACGCCCGAAGGCGGTCGGCTGCTCCTGGACCCCGAGCGCTGCCTGGGCTGCGACGCCTGCGTGCCCGCCTGCCCCGTGAAGGTCGTGAGCATGGACGACGAGGTGACCTGGGGCGAGGTGCGCGCCGGCGAGCAGGTCGCCTACTCCTCCGACCGCGACCAGGGGCGCCCCGGCGCCTTCCATCGCTGAGCGCGGCACAGCGAGGCGCCCCGGCCCCCGTACCCGGCGCTCCGGCCGCCGAGGCCGTCGGCGCGGCCGTTCATCCAACCTTGACCAGGCGCCCAGGGAGGCCCACCGTCACGTCCGGCGCCAGGTGGAGCGGCGTAACATGACGCATGACGGTCGACTCCTGGGTGCTCGAAGCCGTGTCCGCCAGCGGGGCCAAGGGTGCCACCCTGCGCGAGGTGCAGCGCTTCATCGACGAGCGCCACTTCGAGGAGCTGGCGATCGACACCATCGAGGCCTCGTTGGCCACCCTCCTGGAGGCGGGTCGCATCACGCTGGAGGGCGATAGGTATCATCCGGCCAAGCGCACCTCGAAGGAGGACGCGCTCAAGAAGCTGTTCGGGGACGCCTAGCGCACATCCCCCGCAGGGAGCCGAGATGACGACCGTGAGCGCGAAGACGGGCGCGTCTGTTCCGTCGTTGAAGGACTTCTACGACGTAGACGCCCTCTACAGCAGCGAGGAGCGCATGATCCGCGACTCCGTGCGCGAGTACGTGCGCGCCGAGCTCCTCCCGCACGTGGGCGAGTGGTGGCTCGAGGGGGTGTTCCCCGCCGACCTGCCCCGGCGCTTCGGCGAGATCGGCGCCCTCGGCGTCACGCTGCCCGAGCGCTACGGCGGCGCCGAGGCGAGCTACAGCGCCTACGGCCTGGTGTGCCGCGAGATCGAGTACGTCGACTCCGGCATGCGCTCGTTCGTGAGCGTGCAGTCCTCGCTCGTCATGTACCCCATCCACCGCTGGGCCAGCGACGCCCTCAAGGACGAGTGGCTGCCCCGCCTCGCCTCCGGCGAGGCCGTGGGGTGCTTCGGGCTCACCGAGCCCGACGCCGGCTCCGACCCCGCCTCCATGCGCACCCGCTGCAAGCGCGTCGGCGACGACTACGTGATCACCGGCGTGAAGCGCTGGATCACCTCGGGCTCCCGGGCCGACGTGGCGATCGTGTGGGCGCGCGACGCGGACTCCGGCGAGGTGCTCGGCTTCGTGGTCGAGACCGACAGGGAGGGCTTCAGCGCCGTCGACATCAAGACCAAGGCGTCGATGCGGGCGTCGGTGACCTCCGAGCTCTACCTGGACGAGGTGGCCGTCCCGGCCGCGAACCGGCTCGCGGTCGAAGGGATGCGCGGGCCGCTCTCCTGCCTGAACCAGGCGCGCTTCGGCATCGCCTTCGGCGTCCTGGGCGCCGCCCAGGCCTGCTTCGACGAGGCCGTGGCCTACACCTCCGACCGCGTCGTGTTCGGCGTGCCCCTCGCCAGCAAGCAGATCGTCCAGGAGAGGCTGGCCGACATGCTCTCCGAGATCACGAAGGGCGGGCTCCTCGCCTACCGGCTCGGCCGGCTGAAGGAGGAGGGCCAGGACCACCCCACGCGCGTGTCGCTGGCCAAGCGCGACAACTGCCGCTCCGCCCTGGCCGTCGCGCGCGCGGCCCGCGACCTGCTCGGCGGCAACGGCATCACGACCGAGTACGCCGCGATCAGGCACATGCTGAACCTGGAGACGGTCGCCACCTACGAGGGCACGGACACCGTGCACACGCTGGTGCTGGGTCGGCACATCACCGGGATCAACGCGTTCTGAACCGTTCCGCCGGGTCCCCCTGCCGAAGGCGGGGGGACCCGTAGCGGAGCTAGAAGGGACCTCGGAACACGGGAGGGTGAGGCGGTGGCGCCCGCGCCCGTACGGTTCGGCGGGACGGGTGCCGCGTGGCGCCGCCGCTCAGGGCATACAGGTCCTCTGGGGCTCGTGAGTCACGTCCACGCCGCGCGCCACGAGCGCCTCCAGCTGGGCCGACGCGGTCGACCCGGTGCTGAGGTCGAGGCAGTTGTTCTCGAGCTTGAGGACGTCCCCCTCGCCTAGCCCGGCGTTCGCCACCAGCGGCGCGAGGTCCGTCAGGTCGTTGTAGTCGAGCCACAGCGCGGTGAGGTTCGAGAAGCCCTCGAGGAACCCGATGTCGGCGTCGTCGAGGCCGAGGGCGTAGGCGTAGAGGACCTCCAGGGTGCCCGCCATGCCGTGGACGGGAGTCAGGTCGGTCACCGACGTGCCGCCGACGTCGAGCTCCCTGAGCGGCAGCCCCACGATGGGGCTCAGGTCGCTGATGCCCTCGTCGCCCCAGAGCTGCAGGCGCTCCAGGTTCGGGAACGCGCTGACCATGGCGAGGTCGGCGTCGTCGAAGGCGGTGCCGCCCACGAGGAGGTGCCGTAGGTCGCTGAGCGTGGCGATGGCCGAGAAGTCGTCGATGCTCGGGTCCCCGTTGAGCCACAGGGACGCGATCGGCTTGCCGGCCAGCGCACCGATGTCGGAGAGCTGCGGCATGTGCGCCGCGCCGACCCGGACGAGACGGTCCAGTCCGCTGAGCGGGGCGAGGCTGGTGACGTCGTTGTGCGACACCTCTATGTACTGGAGCTCGGTCAGCCCGGCTACCGGCTCGAGGCTGGCTATCGGGTTGTCGGACGCGAAGAGCGCCAACAGCTTCGTGAGGCCGGCGACCGGCGACAGGTCGGTGATGTCGTTGCCGTAGACGGACAGGCTGTAGAGGTTCGTCGCATGCTGGAGCCCCTCGAGGCTCGCGATCCCCTGCATGGGCGCCACCAGGGTGACGAGCTGCTGCATCTCCTGGCACGTGGGGTCGGGGCCTGCGGCCCCCAGCCGCGCGAGCACCGCGGACCTAAGGGCCTCGTCCGGGATCGACACGGCCGCGGACGGGTCGGGGCAGGCGCCCGCTTCGGCCACGGCGAACGGCCTCAGGTTCGACCGCGACACGTTGGCGGTCGTCGGCTTCTCCGGCACGAGCCCAGCGGCCAGGGCCGTGAGGTCCCAGGCGTAGGCCACGACCTGCGCGAAGAAGACCCCCGGCTCGAGGGACAGGCCCGTCATTCGGCCGCTCGGCCCCCGCGTGAGCTCACGGACGCCCAGGTAGGCGCCCTCGAAGTCGTAGAGGTCGATGGCGTAGCTCGCCGCTCCCGGCACGGGGCCCCACGCCACGCTCACGCCCGTCTGCGTCGGCTCCGTCACCTCTGCGACGATGGGCGCCTCGAAGGCGTCCGTCGGGTCGTAGGCGGTCGTCGCCGTGTAGGTGGTGCCTGCCACGGGCAGCTCCAGCGTGTACTCGCCGGCGACCGGCGAGGCGTACACCCCTTGAACGTGGAAGCCCCGCTCGAAAGCGGCACGGTCGAGCTCGAAGCTGTGGCTGAACGCCTCCGGTCCGGTGACCGTGGCCACGTGCGTCGCGTCTCCCTGCGGCCAACGGTCGGGGTCGATGTAGAGGTAGAAGGCCAGGTTCGCCACGGGGTCGCCGGGGGCCGTCAATCGCCCCATCACCAGGTCGACGCCCGGGTCCACCTTCACGTCCGCACCGGACTGGGCCGCCGCCTCGGAGGCGCCGCCGGCGCCGACCGCCTCGACCGAGTACCGGTAGCCTTGGCCCAGCACGATGTCGCGGTCGAGGAAGGAGCGCGCCTCGGCGTCAACCGTGGCGTGAGGCGCCGCCTGCTGGGCGCTCAGGCCACCGGAGCGGTAGACGCGGAAGCCCTGCACGCCCTGCCCGTCGTGCGCCCACTCGAGCTTCACGTACCCCGGACCCGGCGTCGCCGTGACGTCCGTCGGCGCGGCCGGCGGCTGGCCTACGTCGCCCCCGCACCCGGCCAGCGCCAACGCCAGCAGCAGGACCCAGGTCCCTCTCAGCCACGTCTTGGAACGGATCATCCGCAGCCACCTCCGCCCGCGGCGGCCACGTGGGAGTACGGCGTGGCAGCCTCGCCCCCCACTTGTGGCACCTGCTACCCGTCCGGTGCCCGTCCAAGGAACGTCATGGACGATGCGACGAGGCTACAGAGCCCACCACGCCAGCGCCACGAGCGCGGCCAGCACCGCCCCGCGGGCCAGGTGGTTCTGCCACCTCACCTGGCCCAGCACGAGCTTGGCGTTGAGGAGCGAGGCGCCGAACGTCAGCAGCGCCCCCGCGGCGAGGATCCAGAACGCGCCCCGGAACGCGTAGGCGTAGGCGACCGATGCGACGGTCACCACGGCGGCGGCGAGCATGAACAGGCGGGAGACGAGCGGGCGGCGCCGGCTCACGGCCCAGGCGCCGAAGACGTTCACGGCGGCGGTCGCCAGCCCCAGGACCGTCACCAGGACGTGCACGCGGGTCAGTCTACCGGCAGCGCGTGCAGGGCGTCGAACGGGTCCTCCACGCCCAGCGCCTCCTGCCACGGCTGGGCCGTGAACGGCCGGCGCACGACCTGCTCGATGCGTCGCGCCAGCCAGGCGTCGCTGTCGGAGCCCTCGTCGACGATGAGCCGTACCTCGAGGGCGCCGGCGCGGCGCGAGAGCAGCCGGGCGGCGCCGAGCACCTCGGCGTCGGTGTGGACCAGCCGCTCGTCGAAGCGCCAGCCCTCCTCGCGCGCCTTCGCCGGGTCCACGGCGAGCTGCGTCACGACGCGGTCGTCGCGCTCCTGCAGGCGGCGGGCGACCTCCGGGGTCATGACCCAGGGCTGCGCCAGGTAGACGACGGCGTTGCCGTGCGCGAACGACCTGGCCGCGGCCCTGTCGGCGCCGCGGGCCCGGTTCGTCTCTGCCCGTCCCTCGGCGAGGTGCTGCGCCTTGACGCGGAAGCGCGCCCACACGCGGCCCACCTCGGCGGCGCCCCGCACCAGCTCGGTGAGGAGCGTGACGGCGTCGGACTCGACGGCCGGGTCGGGGTACGCGGCCACGGCCACGTGGCGCGCCCCGCTGGGCAGGGCGGAGACCAGCGCGCCCGGCAGGTCGGCGATCCAGCGGTCGCTCCCGGCGCCGCGCGCGCCGGCCCCCTCCGGGTTCAGGCGGGGCAGCACGAGCAGGTCGGCCTCGTCCAGCGCCGCCGCCTGGGCGAGGGCGAGCCGGAACGACGCCGACGGCGCCGCGTCCTCGGGCAGGGCGGCGAGGGCCTCCCTGACGGCCTCGGGCTCGGGGAACAGCGGCTCGGCGCCGGACCCCTCGGCGAGGTCCCTCCAGAACGGCCCGTAGCGGTCCCAGAGGAGCTGCGTGACGAAGCCTACGCGCACGGAACGGGAGCCTAGCACGACCCCGGTGGCTCGGGGACGCTCACGCGCGCAGCGCCCCCGGGCGGGTCCCGAGGCGGGCCAGCAGAGCGTCGGCGAGGACGCGTGCCGCCCCCTTGTCGAGGTACTGGTTCCCGTTGCCGCACTTCGGCGAGAGCACGCACCGCGGGCAGCCGTCCTTGCAGTCGCAAGCGCGCAGCAGGTCGCGCGCCGCCTCGAGCCACCCGGCGAAGTCGTGTGCCCCGGCCCAGGCGTAACCGACGCCGCCGGGGTAGCCGTCGTAGACGAACACCAGCGGCCCGCCCGTGGCCGGGTAGACCGGGTACGACACGCCGCCCACGTCGGCCCGCTCGCACAGCACGAACGCCGGCAGGAGCTGGATGAGCGTGTGCTCCAGGGCGTGCAGCGCCGAGGGCATGTCGGCGGCGGCGGGCGGGTCGGCTAGCCCCTCGGCGTCGAACCAGACGGCCTGGGTGGCGTAGCTGGTCTCGGGCAGGTCGAGGGCCCTCTCCTCGAGGACGGCCTCGGAGAAGTAGCGCTTGCGCACGTAGCTGGTGACCGTGTGGGTGACCCGCACGTCGCCCAGGGCGACGCCCGGCGGGAGCCAGTCGACCTCGGCGCCGGCCCGGGGCAGCGCGCCAGGGCCTCGAGCCACGACGCGCAGCACCTCGATGTCGGTCTCGCTGCGCGGCTGCGTGTAGTAGTCCTCGATGTGCGGCAGCAGACGCGCGATGCCGCGCTCGAGGTCGAGGCTGGCGACGATGTAGGTCTCGCCCTGGTGCAGGTAGACGGCGCCGGGGTGGAGGTCGCGCAGGGCGGCGCCCAGGTCGCTGGCGCCGATCGTCCTGCCCGTCCCGTCCTTCAGCCTCACCAGCTTCCCGCCCGTGCCGCGCAGGCTGACGCGCCGATGGGGGTAGCGGCCCCGGTGCACCCAGCCGCGCGGGGTCTCGTGCAGGCCCGGCACCCGCGAGAGCTCGAGCCAGGGGGCCAGCATCTCCTCGCCCTCGCGCACGGGCGCCTCGGCGGCGGCGCAGGCCACGTGCAGCGGGTGGACGACGCCGTTGTGCGGGTCGGCCACCGCGTTCTCGACGGGCCCGTCGACGAGCCTGTCGGGGTGGGTCAGGTAGTACTCGTCGAGGGGGTCGGCGGCGGGGATGAGGAGCGCCAGCGCGCGACGCCCGGCGCGCCCGGCGCGCCCGGCGCGCTGCCACAGCGCCATCTTCGAGCCGGGGTAGCCGACCATCACCACGGCGTCCACCCCGCCCACGTCCATGCCCAGCTCCAGCGCGCTGGTGGCGGTGAGCACGGTGACCTCGCCGGAGCGGAACGCCTGCTCCAGCGCCCTGCGGTCCTCGGCGGTGTAGCCGGCGCGGTAGGAGGCGACGCGCTCGGCCAGCTCCGGCGGGAGCTGCTGCGCGGCGTAGCGCCTGACCAGCTCGGCCGCCTTGCGCGAGTTGCAGAAGAAGATGCTCTTCACGCCGCGGACGGCGAACGCGGCCGCCAGCGCCGCGGCCTCGGAGTTCGCGCTGCGTCGCCGACCGTCCTGCGTGCTGGGCGGCCGCCACAGCACGAACTCGCGCGCGGCGGCCGGGGCGTCGTCCTCGGCGACGACGGTGAACCTCCGGCCGGTGAGCCGGGCCGCGTGCTCGCCGGGGTTGCCTACGGTGGCGCTGGCGCATACGACCCGCGGGCTCGCCCCGTAGCGCTCGGCCAGGCGCAGCAGCCGCCTGACGACGTTGGCCACGTGGGTGCCCAGCACGCCACGGTAGGCGTGCAGCTCGTCGAGGACCACCAGCTCTAGCGAGCCCAGGAAGGCCGCCCAGCGCTCGTGATGAGGCAGGACGCCGTAGTGCAGCATGTCCGGGTTCGTGAGCGCCACGCGCACGCCCTCGCGCACGGCGGCGCGCCGCTCGCTGGCCGTGTCGCCGTCGTAGGTGGCGATGGCCGTCTCGGGCGCAGGATCGGCCGGGCCGCGCAGCGCGCCGTAGAGGCCCCGCAGTCGTCCCAGCTGGTCGTGGGCCAGCGCCTTCGTGGGGAAGAGCACCACGCCGGTGCCGCCACGCGAGACGGCCGACGCGAGCGGGAGCTGGAACACCAGCGACTTGCCGGAGGCCGTGGGGGTGGCCACGACGACGTCCTCGCCCGCGCCCAGCGCGGCGAGCGCCCGGGCCTGGTGCCCGTACGGGACGACGCCCAGCCGCTCCAGCTCGGCGGCGTACGGACCGGAGTAGCCCTCCACGACCCGGCCGCGTCGCGGCGGGAAGAAGTGGTAAGAGGCCACCTGGCCGTCGTAGTCGGGGAGCTGGGTGAGGAGGGCGTGGAAGCTGGAGAAGCCCCCGTCGTCCGGGCGCGGCTCGCCGCCGGACGCGGTCACGGCCGGCTCCAGCGCGTCATCGCTCACGACCAGGCGAGCGTACCGCGCCTCATGGTCCCCTGGTACACTCGCTGCGACCGAAGCCCCTGAGCCGGTCGCCCCATGGTCCAGGTCCTCGCGGTCGTCCTCGTGCTCTTGGCCGTGCCGCTGGTCGCGGCCCAGGCCTGGGTGATCGTGGGCATGTTCCGCCCCGACGAGCCGACGCGCCGCGGGCGCGGTAGCCGCCCCGAACCGGCCGCGCCGTGGCGCCTCTCCTCCCCCACCCCGTCCGTGTCGGTGGTGCTGCCGGCGCACGACGAGGAGGCGCGGCTCCCGCGCACCCTGGAGAGCCTGGCGGGCCTCGACTACCCCGGCCCCATCGAGTTCGTGGTCGTGGACGACCGCTCCACCGACGCCACCGCGGCCGTCGCCCGGCGGTACGCGTCCAGCGACCCACGTTTCCGGCTGGTGCGCGTCACCGAGCCCAGCCGGCGCTACGCCCCCAAGGTGAACGCCGTGATGGCCGGGGTGGCGGCCGCGCGCGGGGAGGTCATCGTCACCACCGACGCCGACTGCAGCTTCTCGCCCGGCTGGGTGAGCGCCCTGGTGAGGCGCTTCACGCCCGGCGTGGTGATGGTGTGCGGCTTCGTCGAGACCCTGCCGCCCGCGCAGCTGTCGCGCCGGACGCCGTTCTGGCGCCTGTTCGAGGCGGCCGACTGGTTCTCGCTCATGCTCGTGTCGCGCTCGCTGCTGCGCCACGGCTACGCCTTCGCGTCGTCGGCGAACAACCAGGCCTACCTGCGCCAGGCGTTCGAGGCCGCGGGCGGCTTCGGGGCGACGGCCCGGGCACCTTCCGGCGACGAGGACCTCCTGGCGCAGCGCTTGGGCGCGCTGCCGGGGGCGCGGGTGGTCTTCACCGCCGCGCCCGAGGCCCGGGCGGTGACGGCCAGCGCCGGCGGTCCCCTGCGCTTCCTGAGGCAGCGCAGCCGCTGGGTCTCCCGCTACCGCCACGCCGTGCACTACCGGCCGGCGTTCCTGCTCGGCCTGAGCGTGCTCGGCTTCGAGAGCCTGGCGGTCGTGGCCGCCACCCTCGCCGCGCCGTTCGCCCCCGGACTGGTACCGGTCCTCGTCGCCTGCTACGCGACCCAGACGGCGGCGATGGTCCTCGGCATGAGCGTAGGTGCCCGGCAGCTCGGGCGGCCCTACCTGGGCGGCGTCACGGCGCTGGCCTGGGCGCTGCTGCACCCCTGGCTCATCGCCACCGCCGTCCTGTGGTCGTGGGTCGCGCCTGCCGACTGGCGCGCCGGCGCGGTAGGCTACAGGCGCAGCATCGTGAGGCGCCGGTGGCGGCTCCTGCTGCGCGCGCTGTCCGCTCGACCGGAATGAGGCGTTCGCCGCGGGCCGTCCTACGGGCCTGACCTCGGCGACACGCCGGACCGCGCCTGGAGGAACAGATGAAGGTCTTCGTACTCGGTGGTGACGGCTTCTGCGGCTGGCCCACCAGCCTGCACCTCAGCAACCTGGGCCACGACGTCGTGGTCCTCGACAACCTCTCCCGCCGCAACATCGACAACGAGCTGGAGGCCGGCAGCCTCACCCCCATCCAGCCGATGGGCGTGCGCGTCAAGGCGTGGCACGAGGTCACGGGCAAGACCATCCGCTTCGTGCGCGTCGACGTGGCCAAGGACTACCCGCGCCTCCTCGAGCTCCTGAGGACCGAGCAGCCGGACGCCGTCGTCCACTTCGCCGAGCAGCGCGCGGCGCCCTACTCGATGAAGTCGAGCTGGCACAAGCGCTACACGGTGGACAACAACGTCAACGCCACGCACAACCTGCTGGCCGCGGTCGTGGAGTCGGGCCTCGACGTCCACGTCGTCCACCTGGGCACGATGGGCGTGTACGGCTACGGCACCGCCGGCATGAAGATCCCCGAGGGCTACCTGGACGTCGTCGTGCGCACCGACGACGGCACCGAAGTGCCGCAGCAGTTCCTCTACCCCACGAACCCGGGCAGCGTGTACCACATGACGAAGAGCCTCGACCAGCTGCTCTTCGCCTACTACGCGAAGAACGACAGGCTGCGCGTCACCGACCTGCACCAGGGCATCGTGTGGGGCACGAACACGCCCGAGTGCGAGCTGGACGAGCGGCTCATCAACCGGTTCGATTACGACGGCGACTACGGCACGGTGCTGAACCGCTTCCTGATGCAGGCGGCGGTGGGCTACCCGCTCACGGTGCACGGCACCGGCGGGCAGACGCGCGCTTTCATCCACATCCGCGACACCGTGAAGTGCGTGCAGCTGGCGCTGGAGAACCCGCCCCGGCGCGGCGACCGGGTGAAGATCATCAACCAGCTCACGGAGACGCACCGCGTGCGCGACCTGGCGCAGCTCGTCGCCCGCCTCACCGGCGCGGAGGTGGCGTACGTGCCGAACCCGCGCAAGGAGGACGCCGAGAACGACCTGCACGCCAGCAACGCCACCTTCCTCGACCTGGGCCTGCAGCCCACGACCCTGCAGGAGGGCCTGCTCGGCGAGGTGACCGAGGTCGCCAGGCGCTACGCCCATCGCGCGGACATGGACAAGATCCCCTGCTACAGCACGTGGACCCGGGACAACCAGCCGGGGGACCCGAAGCTCGCCCAGAAGCGCGAGACGGTCACCGCGGGCTGAGAGGAGCGAGGGTCGACCTGGGGCGTGACGCGTGCGCGTAGCGTTCTTCACCGAGACGTTCCTGCCGAAGATCGACGGGATCGTCACCCGGTTGGCGCGCACGCTGGAGCAGCTGGCGCTCCTGGGGCACGAGGCCCTGGTCTTCGCGCCGCACCAGCCGCCTGAGTCCTACGCCGGGCACCGCGTCGTCGCGGTGCCCGCGCTGTCGTTCAGGCCCTGGTACCCGGAGCTGTTCCTCGGCCTGCCGCGCCCGCGCCTGGGCCGCGAGCTCGACAGGTTCGAGCCCGACATCGTGCACGTCGTGAACCCGGTCGTGTTGGGCCTGTGGGGCACGGCGATCGCCAAGCAGCGCAACCTGCCGCTGCTGGCCAGCTACCACACGGACCTCACGCAGTACGCCAGGCACCTCAAGCTGCCCATGCTCAGCCGTCCGGGGGCGCGCTTCCTGCGCGACGTGCACAACCAGGCCCACGTGAACCTGGTCACCAGCAAGCCGATGATGGAGTCGGCCCGTGGGCTCGGCATCGAGCGGGTGCGCCTATGGCCGAAGGCCGTGGACACCGACCTGTTCCGGCCTGAGCGCGCGACGCGCGAGATGCGCATGCGCCTCACCGACGGCCACCCCGAGGCGCCGCTGCTGGTGTGCGTCAGCCGGCTCTCGTTCGAGAAGCGCATCGACTGGCTGTACGCGCCGGTCACGCAGCTACCCGGCGTGCGCCTGGCGATCATCGGGTCCGGTCCGGCCGAGCCCGAGCTAAGGGCGCGCTTCGCCGGCACCAACACGGTCTTCACCGGCTACATGGGCGGCACCGAGCTCGCCGCGGCCTACGCCTGCGCCGACGTCTTCGTCTTCCCCTCCGACACCGAGACGCTGGGCTTCGTGGCCATGGAGGCGATGGCCAGCGGCGTGCCCGCGGTAGGCGCCCGCGCCGGCGGCATCCCCGACGTCATCCGCCACGAGGAGAACGGCTTGATGTTCACGCCGCTCGACCTCGGCGACCTGACCAGGCAGGTGAAGCGCCTCCTCGACGACCCCGAGCTGCGCCAGCGGCTGGGCCGCCAGGCGCGGCTCGACATGGAGCAGGTGTCGTGGCGGGCAGCCACCGAAGCGCTCGTCGGGTTCTACGAGCTCGCTCGCAAGGTCCACGCCCGGTTCGACCCGCCCAGCAGGTTCTAGGGGACGCGCGTAACGCACGCCCCTCAGAACCTGGGGACGATCACCGGCCCGCCGTCGGACGGCAGCACCTCCACCGCGGCCCGGTAGGTGGCTGCGAGCAGGTCGGGACGCAGGACCTCCGCCGGCGCGCCCGCGGCCGCGACCCGCCCCTCCGCGAGCAGCACCAGCCGGTCGCAGGCGCGCGCGGCCAGGTTGAGGTCGTGGAGCACCGCCAGCACCCCCACACCGGACGCCGCCTGCTCGCGGGCTAGGGCCAGCAGCTCGACCTGGTAGCGGAGGTCGAGGTGGTTCGTGGGCTCGTCGAGGAGCAGGAAGGCCGGCTGCTGCGCCACGGCGCGGGCGAAGACGGCGCGCTGGCGCTCGCCGCCCGAGAGCGTCTCTATGCGCCTGTCGGCGAACTCCAGCGTGCCGGTGGCGGTGAGCGCCACCGCCACGGCCCGGGCGTCCTCCGGTCCGGGCGTCCCGAGCAGACCCATGTGGGGCGCCCGTCCCATCGCGACCGTCTCGCGCACCGTGAAGCCCACCGGCACCTCGGGCTCCTGCGCCACCACCGCGACGTGCCTGGCCAGCTCGAAGCGGCCGAACGACGCGAGGGGCCGCCCGCCCAGCAGCACCCGACCCGCCGCCGGGGCGAGCTGGCGGGTGAGCAGCCTGAGGAGCGTGGTCTTCCCCGAGCCGTTGGGGCCGATGAGCCCCACCACCTCGCCGCGCCCGAGCCGGAGGCTCACGCCGGCCAGCGCCGGGCGGCGCGGCCTCCCCGACCGGGACGGGTAGGAGGCGACGACGTCCGCGGCCTCCAGCGCCTCGGGTCGCGCCCGGGCGGTGCCGCCAGCCGCGGCCGGCGCTTCCGCCCGCGCACCGCCTCGACCGGCCGGGCGCGTCACGCCCCCACCCCCGCCGTGCCGCCGGCGCGGCGCGAGCGCCGCAGCAGCCAGAGGAAGAACGGACCGCCCGTGAGCGCCGTGACGATGCCCACCGGCACCTCGACGGGCGCGATCACCGTCCTGGCCAGCAGGTCGGCCAACACCATGAAGGCCGCGCCCCAGACGACGGCGAGCGGCAGCAGGCGCGCGTGGGCGGGGCCGGTGGCCAGGCGCGCCGCGTGCGGCACCATCAGCCCCACGAAGCCGATGATGCCGGCCACGCTCACGGCCGCGGCCGTCACCAACGTGGCCACGGCCAGGAGGAGGAGCTTCACGCCCTCCACCGGGAGGCCGAGCAGGGCGGCGCCGCGCTCGCCCAGCTGGAAGAGGTCCAAGGCGCGCGCCAGCGCTCGGCCGACCAGCAGGGCGGGCACGGTGAACGCCGCCAGCGCCGCCACGCTGTGCCAGCTCGCGAAGCCGAACCCGCCCAGCAGGCGGCTGAGGATGCCGGCGCTCTGCTCGCGCGCGGCGACCAGCAGGAACGACGTCGCGGCCGTGAACACCGCGCCCACCACCACGCCGGCCAGGATCAGGCGCACCGTGGGCACGCCGCCCACGTCGCTGGCCAGCAGCGTCACCAGCAGCACCGTGAGCAGCGCGAAGACGAACGCCACGACGGGGGCGCCCGCGGCCGCGAGGGGCGGGAACGACGCCGACAGCGTGAACACCAGCACCGCCCCGAAGCCGGCGCCGCTGGCGGTGCCGATGAGGTAGGGGTCGGCCAGCGGGTTGCGGAACACGCCCTGGAAGAGCGCCCCGGCCAGCGACAGGCCGGCGCCGGTGAGCCCGGCCAGCAGGACGCGCGGCAGGCGGATGCGCCAGGCGATCGTCTCCAGGGGCGACAGCGCCTCGCCGCGCGCGCTCTTCACCAGCGCTCCCACGAGGTGGCGCGGCTCCAGGTCGGCGCTGCCCACCGCGCCCGCCACCAGCAGCACGGCCGCCAGGGCGGCGAGCGAGACCGGCAGCAGGAGCCCCCTGCTCCCGTGGCCGCCGCTCGCCGCTCCGGCGGCGGTCGTGGCCGCCTCGGTCAGAACAGCTCCGGATGGAAGAGGCGCGCCAGCAGCCTCACGGCCTCGCCCAGGCGCGGTCCCGGGCGGCTGAGGGCGTCCACCTCCTCGTCGACGAGCTCGACGACGCGCCCGTCCGCCACGGCGCGCAGGCCCTCCCAGCCCGGGCGCTGCGCCACGTCGGCCGCCGTGACGCCGAACGGTGCGTCGAGGAGCAGCACGACCTCGGGGTCCTCGAGGACCACGAACTCGGGGTCAACCTGCGGGAACGGGCCCAGCGTCGCCGGCACCACGTTCCGCCCGCCGGCCAGGACGATGAGCTCGTGGAGGTACGAGCCCTCGCCCACGCTGTACGGCGTCGGGTCCACTTCGACGAACACGGCCGGCGCCTCCACGCCCGCGAGCGCCGCCCCCACCTCGGCCAGCTCCTCGCGCAGGCCCGCCACGACGGCCGCGGCCTCGCCTTCGCGGCCCAGGAGCCTGCCCAGGTCCGCCAGGAAGACGTAGGTCTCCTCCACCGTCTGCGGCGAGCCGGCGTAGGCGGTGACGCCCAGCGCCTCCAGGCTCGTGTGCAGGCCGCTGTACTCGTCCACGAGCACGAGGTCCGGCTCCAGGGCCACGATGGCCTCCAGGTCGGGGGCGAAGGCGTCGCCCAGCCGCGGCAGCTCGCCCAGGCCCTCCAGGTCCGTGTGCCTGTCGACGCCTACGAGCAGGTCGCAGGCCGACAGCGCGCACACGCTCTCGGTGTGGCTGGGGAGCATCGAGACGACGCGGGCGGGCGGCGCAGCCAGCGTCACCTCGCGACCCAGGTCGTCCACGACGACGGTCTGCGCCAGCGCCAGCTGCAGCAGCAGCGCCGCGACGAACGTGTACAGGCGAGGTCTCATGACGTCTCCTCGTGCCTGCGTGGTTCGGTTGGGTATGGGGCCGCCGGCTGTCGCCGGCCTCGGCCTGCCCTTCCTCGTCCGCGCAAGGGGTGCAGTTGCGTCGCGGCGCGGTACTCGGACTTCGGGAGGCTCCTCCCGTCACCGTTGCGGGACAGCGCCGGACTCTCACCGGCTTCCCCGCGGCGCGACTACCGGCACTGTACGCTCGGCTCCGCGGGGTGTCAAACCCGGGTGATAGGCTCGCGCCGGTGCCGCGACTCGTCTCCCCGAGCGACCTGCAGCCGCCCGAGCCGCCCAGCACGCGGGACCTCAGGCCGCCGGCGCGGTTCGCCGGCGCCACCTTCGAGAACTACATCCCCCAGCACCCCACCCAGGAGGCCGCCCGCTCGCACGTGCGGGAGTTCGTCCTCGCCGCCGCCAAGCCGCCGACGCGTCGGGGCCTCCTGCCGTGGACGAGGCGGCGCCGGGAGCGCGGCGCCGGGCTCTACCTGGACGGCGGCTTCGGCGTGGGCAAGACGCACCTGCTGGCCGCCGCCTACGCCGAGGCCGACACGCCCGCGAAGCGCTACCTGAGCTTCCAGCAGCTCGTCTACCTGGTGGGCGCCATGGGCATGCGGCGCGCCGTGGAGGAGTTCGGCGGCACGCAGCTCCTCTGCGTCGACGAGTTCGAGCTGGACGACCCCGGCAACACGCTGATCGTGAAGTCGTTCCTCCAGGCGCTGTTCGCCGAGGGCACGGCCGTGGTGACGACCTCGAACACGCCGCCCGAGGCCCAGGGCCGCGGCCGCTTCAACGCCGAGGACTTCAGGCGCGAGATCCAGTCGCTGGCCGACGGCTTCGAGGTCGTGCCCGTCGACGGCCCCGACTACCGCGCCCGGCACGCCGGCGGCGAGTGGCTGAGCGAGGAGGCGCTGCGACGGCTCGAGCTCACCGAGAGCACGCCCGAGCCCCGCCTCTCGCTCGCCTGGGACGAGCTCTTCGCGCTGCTGGCCGCGCACCACCCCAGCCGCTACGGCGGGGTGCTGGCGCAGGTGGGCACGGTCTACGTGCACGGCGCGCGCACGATCCCCACACAGAACGAGGCGCTGCGGTTCGTGCACTTCGTCGACCAGCTCTACGACCGCAACCTCTTGTTGCGCGTCTCCGGCGAGGGCGACATCGCCGGCGTCTTCCACCCCTCGTACCGCGACAGCGCCTACGCCAAGAAGCACCACCGCTGCGTGTCGCGCCTCACCGAGCTGCTGGAGGAGCCGGCCGCCAGCGCCGCCGAGCAGGCCGCGGACGCCGCCCGCGGAACCGGACCGGGCTCCAGGCGGCGCGGCGTGGTCGCCGCGGACTAGCGCCCCCCTACCGCCGTTCCCCTACCCCGGCTAGCCACGCCGCCAGGTCGCGGGCGAGCGCGTCGCTCGCCCCCGGCGCTCCCATCCGCTCCGCACCAGCTCGCCTGGCGCGCTCGCGCAGGGTGGCGTCGGTGAGGGCCAGCTCGAGCATGGCCGCCACCCGCTCCGGCGCCGCCTCGCAGGTGAGCAGGCCACCCTCCAGGAGCCGCTTCTGGTTGCGCATGTACGCCTCGCCGTAGAAGGGCGGCACGGGGAACGCCACCACGGGCAGCCCCAGGCCGACGGCCTGCTCGTTCGCCGTGCCGGCCGTGCCTACGACGGCGTCGGCAGACGCCAGGACGGCCGGGAAACGCCCGGTGGTGAGCCACAACCGCCTCTCGCCACGGCGCCAAGCAGCCGTCACGCCGGCCGGGACCGAGTCGTCGGGCACCCAGCCCTCGGGGCGGCCGGGCGTCATGCGTCCCGCCCAGGCGACCAGGCCGACCGTGGGCCGGGCGACCTCCAGCGCCCGGCGCATGAGGTCGAGGCTGGCGCCCGCCTGTCCGCGCGAGCCCGGCAGCAGCGCCACCACCGGCAGGTCGGAGGAGCCCGGCGGCACCAGCGGCTCGGCCTCCAGCCCGTCCATCATCGGGTTGCCCAGGCAGGCCGCCGGCACCCCGGAGCGCGCGAGCCACTCCGCCGTGGCGGGGTCGCGGGCGTAGACGCGGTCGGCGCGCCGCAGCAGCGCCAGCTCCGGGGCCCTGAACCCCTCCATGAACCAGCGCAGGCCCGGGCCCTCGCCCCCGCCGTGGTGCACCGACACGAGGGTCTGCAGCACGCGCCGCGGCGCGGGCACGAGCGCGGCGTGCGCCTGGGCGTAGACGTCGCCCACCACGAACACGCCGCGCGGCCGCCGGCGGCGGAGGAAGCGCGCCTGCGCCAGGGTGAGGTCGGCCAGGCCGGCCCGTAGGTCGCGCCAGAGCAGCCCCGGCGAGTGCATGGTGAAGCCGCCCGAGGGGAGGTCACGCCGCGGCCCCACGACCTGAACGCCGGCCGCCTCCAGCTGCTCGCCCACGCCCACCAGGGGGAACGC
>CAZGXF010000035.1:0-21042 GCA_964529575.1 uncultured bacterium | reverse complement strand
AGGCCATCATGGACGCAGCCAAGGAAGCCACCGCACAGGCACGCGAGAAGATCACCCAGGAAGCCGAGCACCTGGCCGAGAAGGTCCGCCAGGGTGCCCAGGACGTCGCCCACAAGGCGCGCGAGACGGGGACGGCGGCGCTGGAGGAGGTCGAGCACCAGGTACGGGAACGCCCGTTGACCTCGGTCCTCACCGCGCTCGGCGTCGGCTTCGTCGTCGGCATGCTCTTGTCGCGGCGGTAACCGCCGGTGACCGAGCCCGAGGGGGGCGCCCATGGTTAGGAGCCTCGCCGAGCTAGGCATCGCCTTCGTCGAACTGGCCGAGGCCGAGGGCAAGCGCCTGGCGTCGGGCACGAAGAAGACGGCGGCGGCCGTGGCCGTCATGGTCATCGTCGCCCTCGTCGCCGGCACCATGATCGCCCTCGGCACCGGCTTCCTCGTCTGGGCGCTCTACCAGCTCCTCGAGGAGTACCTGGCCACGCCGGCGGCGCTGGCGGTCACCGGCCTCATCATCTGGCTCCTGTTCGGAGGTGGCGCGTGGCTCGCGATCAGCGCGATGAGAAAGAGGAGCTAGCGGTCGAGGTCGCCAAGCTGAAGGTCAGGGTGGCGGCCGAGAAGGCCGAGCCCTCCCGCCTCCTCAGGCAAGGCGTCAGGTCGGCGCCGCTGAGCACGGTGGCCGGAGCGATCGGCGTAGGCGCCCTGTTGGCCGTGCTGGGCAGGCGCCGCGCCCGCCCGGCCGCCATGGCGGACATGGCCGAGCGCATGGGCCTCGACAGCCTCGGCCTGGACAGACTCGACAGGGACGGCGCGAACGCTCGTTCCAGCCTGGGGGCGCTGGCCGTGGCGGTCGCCCTGGAGGTCGCTCGCCGGCGCTTCCCGCAGCTGTTCGAACGCGGCGGCGCCACCCGCTGACGGGCGGGACGTTCGCCCGGACCCAACCCCGCCGCCTCATGTCGGCCGCCGACCGCTGCGCGGCTCGGCGCGTCAGCGCTTCGGCGGTATCGACAGGTACTGCCAGCGCTCGCCGCGCAGGTGCTTCCCCAGCATGACGATCTGCCCGACGTGGTGCGCGTTGTGGTCGAAGGTGGCCAGCAGCGCGTCCATGACGCCGCGCTCCTGGCCTCTGATCGTGATCGTCTTGAACAGGTCGTCGGGCGTGAGGTCGGCGGTGGCGGCGAGCAGGACCTCCCAGCCCGCGTCCCACTCGGCCAGCAGCTCGGCCGGGCTCAGCGAGGTGGGCGTGAACTCGCCGTCCCTGTCGCGGTCGGGCTTCTCGCCGTCGCTGGTGAGGAAGTCGGTGTAGCGCGAGCGGAGGTTGCCCGCCAGGTGACGCACCAGGACCGCCACCGAGTTCGCCCCTTCGTCGATGGTCGCGTGCCATTCGAGGGGCTCGAGCTGGGCGAAGACGCGCTCGGCCTGGGCCTTCTGGCGCGCGAACCCTTGGCGGATCTCCTTGAGGAACCTGGCCCCCGCGTCGCTTTCGTGCGTCTCGTTCGATGGCGGCATGGCCCATGGTAGCTAAGCTCACGACATGACGCTCGCTGACGCGTTCCGCGAGGCCACGCAGGCGGCGTTCGCGCTCTCCTTCGACCGGCTCGCCGCCGTCCCCGACCTACCGCGCATGGGTGCCGCCGCCCTGGCCATCGTCCTCCTGGCGGGCCTCTCGGAGGCGGCGGGCGAGAGCGTGGTGCTGTTCGTCAACCGCGTGCGGCCGCCGCGCTTCGTGCTCAGCCTGCTGGTGTCGGCGCTGATCTTCACCTTCACCTACCTCTTCCTCGCCGGCAGCGTGTACGCCGTCGTGCGCCTGCTCATCGGCCCCGAGGTGCCGCTGCTCACGGTCACCGTGACCGTGGGCGTGGCGCACGCCCCGCGCATGCTCGGCTTCCTGGCGTTCCTCCCCTACTTCGGCCAGCCGCTGGCGCTGGCGCTGTACGGCTGGTCGGTGCTGGCGCTGCTGGTGGGCGTGCGGGCGACCATGGACGCAACGCTGCTGCAGGCGCTGGCCGCGGTGGCGCTGGGCGCCATGCTGCTGGCCGTGCTGCAGCGGACGGTGGGGCGGCCGTTCGCCTACGTGGCGCAGCGGGTGAGGTGGCTCACGGCCGGGGTGCGGCTCGCCACGCCGCAGGAGGCTGTCGAGCAGCTGCTGGACGACGAGGGGGCGACCGGGTGATCCTCGCGGCCCTCACCTTCCTGCTGGCCGCGCTCGTCGTGTCGCTGCTGCTGGCACCCATCGAGGCCCTGGGTTGGTGGGCCGGCTGGTTCGGCGAGGAGCGCAACGAGGCCCGCGCCGAGGGCGGCGCGCCGAACGCGGACCTCTACGTCGTCTACCTCGACGGCATCGCGAAGGCCGGGCACGTGAACTACGACGACGTGCAGGGGTTCCTGAGGCGTCTCCAACGGGCCCTGCCGAACGCGGTGGTCCTCGGCGACGTCATGCCCTACTCGCCCACGCGGCGCGGGCTCGACGAGGGCCGGCCGCTGGCGCGGTTCTGGCGCCGGATGCTCGAGCTGAAGCTGCGCGGCGAGCGCCCGGTGCTGACGTTCACGATCAACGCCCGCAACCTGCTGCAGGTGCTGGTGGCGTCGGACAGGCGCTACGCGGCGCTCTACGGGCGGGCCGCCGCGGACGCCATCTGCGACGCCCTGCACGAGAGCGGTTACGTCCCGCACAGCGGCACGCCCGTGGCCCTGGTGGGCTACAGCGGCGGTGCCCAGGTGGCGCTGGTGGCGACGCCGTACCTGAAGAGGCGCCTGGGCGCGCCCTTGACGCTCGTCTCGCTGGCCGGGGTCATGGCCGACGAGCCGGGCATGCTCGAGCTGGAGCGCGTGCTGCACATCGAGTCGCGGCGCGACCGCATCCCGCGGATCGGCCGGCTGGCGTTCCCCGGGCTGTGGGGGGTGTGGCCGCGCTCGTACTTCACGCGGCTGAAGAGGAGCGGCCGCCTCGAGACCGTGGACCCGGGGCCGATGCGCCACAACGGCGAGGAGAGCTACCTCGACGACGAGGCCTTCTACGGCGGCCGCAGCCACCAGGAGGTGACGACAGCCGTGGTCGCGCGCTTCCTGGCGCACTGGGTGGGAACGGCCACGCGAACGTTCGCCAGGCGTTGCCTCGCGGCGGGCAGCCCGGCTGTAATCGAGGCATGAGCGACACGACCTCCACCGCGAAGCCGACCGTCCAGATCGAGTACTGCGTGCCTTGCGGCTACCTGCCGCGTGCCATGGACGTGCAGAAGAGCATCCTCGAGCGCTTCGGCGAGCGCGTCGAGGGCGTGAAGCTGAAGACCGGAGCGAACGGCGTGTTCACCGTCAGCGTCGACGGCGAGACCGTGTACTCGAAGCCCGACGCGTTCGACGTGGAGGCGATCCTCGACGAGATCGAGCGCCGCGCGGCCTCCGCCTAGGCTTCCGGGGGCGCCAGGCGCCGGCAAGGCCCCGAGCCGCTAGCCGGAGGCGCCGTCCTGGCGCGCGATCTGCTCGGCCGCCTGCTCCAGCACCTTGCGCTCGTTGGGGTACGTGAGCAGCGACGCCGCCTCGTCCAGGTCCACCCAGCGCGCCTCGTCGACCTCGTGGTCGTGGTCGGCGACGTCGCCGGCGAGGTACCTGAAGAGGTAGAAGCGCACGAACTTGTGGTAACGGACGCCCTCGTCCTTCGACACGTACCAGTACTCGATGGTCGGGAGCGGCGCGACCAGCTCCGCCGTGAGCCCCGTCTCCTCGCGCACCTCGCGCGCGGCGGCGTCCTCGGGCTCCTCGCCCGGCTCCACCAGGCCCTTGGGGAGCTGCCAGCGCCCGCCCGGCAGGCCGATCAGCGCCACCTCGCGGCCGCGGAAGACCACGCCGCCCGCCGACACCTGTGTCCTCGTGGTCAAGCTGGCCACGGGCGCCTCCTGCCTCCAGCCCCCGTCCTCAGGCTAGCGCCGCGGTGGCGCAGCGCGCGTGCTCCCGGGCGGAGGCCGGCGTCCCCCCTCAGCCCGGCAGCCAGCGGAACCGCTCGTGCGCGGCGCGCTCCAGCGGCTCGCGGTGGTCCGGGTGCGCCACGTCGATGAGGGCCCGCGCCCGCTGGCGCAGGTTCTTGCCGTAGAGGTCGGCGATGCCGTGCTCGGTCACGACGTAGTGCACGTGCGCGCGCGTCGTGACCACGCCGGCGCCGTGCTTGAGGTACGGGACGATGCGCGTCTCGCCGCGGCTGGTGACCGACGGCAGGGCGACGATGGGCTTGCCGCCCTCGGACAGCGAAGCGCCGCGGATGAAGTCCATCTGGCCGCCCACGCCGGAGTAGAGGTAGGTGCCGATCGAGTCGGCGCACACCTGGCCGGTGAGGTCGACCTCGATGGCGCTGTTGACGGCCACGAAGCGCGGGTTGCGGCGGATGACCGCGGTGTCGTTCGTGTAGGCGACGTCGAGCAGCACGACCTCGGGGTTGTCGTCCACGAAGTCGTACAGCCGCCGCGTGCCCATTACGAACGTGGCGACGACCTTGCCGGGGTGGGTCCGCTTCCTCTCCCCCGTGACCACGCCGCGCTCCACCAGGTCGATGACGCCGTCGGAGAACATCTCGGTGTGGACGCCCAGCGCCCGGTGGTCGCCCAACGCCGCCAGCACCGCCGCCGGTACGGCGCCGATGCCGAGCTGCAGGGTGGAGCCGTCCTCGATCAGGGACGCCACGTGCCGGCCGATGGAGCGCTCCACGTCGCCGATCGCGGGCGGCCGCACCTCGGGCACGGGGTCGTCCACCTCCACGGCCAGGTCGATGCGCGAGGCGTGTATGAGCCCGTCGCCGTGCGTGCGCGGCATGTTCGGGTTCACCTGCGCCACCACCGTCCGCGCCGACTGCACGGCGGCGCGCGTGGCGTCCACCGAGGTGCCCAGCGAGCAGTAGCCGTGCTTGTCGGGCGGCGAGACGCTGATGAGCGCCACGTCCAGGGGCACCCGGCCGCTGCGGAAGAGCGTGGGCACCTCGCTGAGGAACACGGGCACGTAGTCGCCGTTGCCGTGGGCCACGGCCTCGCGCACGTTCGGGCCCACGAACAGCGCGTTCACGCTGAAGCTGCGCTCCATGCCGGGAGCGGCGTACGGCGCCTCGCCCTCGGTGTGGAGCTGGTAGACCTGCACGCCCTCGAGCTCGGGCGCCCGGGCGGCCAGCGCGACGAGGAGCCGTTGCGGCGCCGCCGCCACGCTGTGCACCCAGACGCTGTCGCCGGAACGGACGACCCCTACGGCCTCCTCGACGCTGACGACCCGCATGACCCTCCTCGGGGCGCCCCCGCCGCCTGGCGCCCTGGTGGGCCGACGATACCCACGGGGCGCTTGAGCGCGCCGGTGACTAGCGTCCCTGCCTGAGGACCTCGTTCCCGACGACGTTCCTAGGTCAAGGGCCGGCGTCACCGCCAGCCGCGGCCCCACGGCCCATAGTCCCTGGCGTTCCCTGCGTTCTCCTGACCGGCGCTCATCGAACCCCGTCGTCGTCGCTTCCGGGCGCCGTGTCGTCCTCCTGGGGGGACTGGAAGGGGGCCGCCATGGCGGCGACGGCGAAGCGGGGGACCTCGGCCGGGAGCGAGCGGGGGTCGGGGCCCTGACGCGGCTCCAGAGGTGATCCACCGTCACGGAGGAGCGTCAGTCAGGAGGACCCGATGGCTTTCACGGACCGGTCCGACGTCTTCGGCAGCGTCCACGAGGACGGCGTCAACCTCGTGGTGCGCCACGTCATGCGTCAGCGACCCTCGCTGTTCAACTACGCCACCCGCACGTTCGCCGCGCGCCCCGACCTCTTCTGCCGGCCCGTAGAGCCCGCGAAGTCGGTGCTGGAGGCGCAGAACCCGTTGTTCACCGAGCAGGAGCCGCTGCCCGTGTTCGGCACGCCGTTCCCCATGGGCATCGACTTCTGCCTGCAGCTCACCGACGCGCGCGTCGACTTCTCCCCTCAGGACATGGACCTGCCGGGGGAGCTGGGCGAGCTGCCGCCGCAGAGCTTCGCGCTCCGGGCGTCGGCGTGCGCCGGCCTCTCCTGCCCGCCCCAGGAGGTGATCGACGAGTTCCTGCCGTGGGTCGAGCGCGCGCTCGTCGCCCAGCAGAAGCTCGCCGTCGGGAAGGTCGAGGAGGGGAAGGGCGCTGGTCGCGCGAGCGCCGGGGCGGCCAGCGCGGGGCTGGCCATGCCCTCGTTCGCCGCCGCGCCGCGCCGGTCGATCGCCGTGACGCCGGACTTCCCGCTCGAGGGCGTCGTCCTCGACGGGCGCCAGCCGGGCGGCACCGTGATCCTCCCCACGCGACAGCTCCAGTGCTTCTGCGTCGACCTCTTCGCCGTCGGCCGCTTCGAGTGGGGCCCCGTGCCCGGGTCGGAGCAGCGTTGGCTGAAGGCGAGGTTGAACGGGGTCGAGATCGTCGACCTCGGGCCCAAGCCGCTCGAGGACTCGATCGAGTGCTACGTGGCCACGGTGCTGCGCCTGGGCATCCTGCCGCAGCTGATGGTGCCGCTGGAGAAGCTCGTCCTCGACATCACGGCGGTCATGGAGGAGCAGGGCCTGCAGCTCGGCAAGCAGGTGAACCTCGAGCCCTCCGCGGCGCCCGGCGACGTGCCTAACAACCCCGCCGTCGAGGACGACACGATCAAGGCGTTCGCCAAGCTCACCGTGACGGGCGGCGCGTGATGGCGCACCTCACCGTCGCCCTCTCCGAGAGCGTGCTGCGCACGTCCGTAGGGCTCCTCGTGAGCGCCGTGAAGTGGGAGAAGCAGGGCGCCAAGGACTTCGGCGCCTTCTCGGCCGGCTACCACGTGAAGGGACATCTGGAGGGCGGGGGCGTCGACCTCCGGGCAGACGGCTCGGTCGAGGTCAAGGAGCTCGACGTCAAGTGGGACAAGCTCCAGGTCACGCTGGGCCTCGACATACCGGAGATCTGCGTTGGCGGCGGCTGCATCAACCTGCCTTGGCCCCTGCCCGACATCTGCCTGCCGCGGGTGTGCGTCTTCTCCGGCGACCCCGACATCTCGATCTCACCCGACTTCGCCGCCTTCGTGGCGCAGGAGATCAGCTTCACCGGCCGGATCAAGGTGGGCTACTTCGACGCCAGCGCGCCGCCCCCGCCCGGCTTCGACCCGTGCGCGTTCCTGCGGCAGGTGCTGAGCGGCACCGGCGTCCTGCCGCCCGCGCCCACCACCAACCAGTGGCAGGTCTTCGTGGACCCCGAGAGCATCGACATCGACCTCTTCGACTTCGCCGACATCGTGGGCGACATCGTCGAGGACGCGCTCACGGCGGCCGTGGAAGCGCTGATCCCCGGCGGCTGGGTGCGCGACCTGATCCTGGCGATCGTGGGGGGCGTCGCCGACCTGATCCGGTTCATCCTGGACATCCCCGACGAGATCGACGAGTGGCTGTCCGACCTCTTCAACGTGTCGTTCGGGCTGCTCGACTTCCTGGCGCAGGTCGTCCTCGAGCTGTTCGGGAACTGCGTGCCCGTCTACACCATCGACGACCCGTTCGAGGTCCTGCCCGCCAAGGTGAGCACGGACGTCCTGCTCTCCGGCGCGCCGGTGACCCTCGTGCCCGTGACGGTGCCCGTGCGCGACCTCAAGGTGACGGTGGACGACGTCGAGCTGGTGGTGCAGGCGGACGTGGGAGCGTGAGCCGTGGCTAGAGCCGAGAAGCAGGTGGTCCTGAACCGCGCGGTGTTCGCGCAGACGGCCTTCGAGAGCCGGTCGCTGACGGTGCTCACGACGCTGCTCCACAGGTTCCCCGTGTCGGGCCGCTACCGCGTGCACGTGCAGCACGTGAGCCGGCCGGTAAGGGACCTGACCGTGGTGGTGGACGAGAGGTCGACCCGGCTGCAGGCGAACGTCGACCTGGCCAGGATCCACGAGGAGAGCGGCTGCTGCTGCGACGACGACGGGAACGTGGAGCTGGCGGTGAACGGCGTGGTGGGCTTCTACCCCTCCACGGGCGTGGGCGGCTACCGCGTCGTGGTGACGCGGTTGACGAGCGAGTCGGGAGAGAGGGAGGGGGGACACGACGTGGTCCTCGACAACCAGAAGGGAGTGCCGGCCGGCGACTACTTCGCGGTGGTGCTCACACGTCCAGGCAACTACGTGCTGGCGGCCCGGAACGCCAGGACGGAGGTGCGGGTCACGCTGCCCAGGCGGGAGCGCTTGCGCACGGACGAGCCGACCCTGGTGGTGCTGAACGAAGGCGGTTTCACGCCGCGGTCGCTGGACCTGCTGGCCGGGCGGGCGCTGGTGATCCAGTGCGACGTCGACGCCGAGCTCAGGCTCGAGCTCGTGCGGCCCGAGGAGGGCGAGGCCCGCGAGGTGCGGCGCCGGCGCACCTACCGCGCGCCGCGGCCCCGGGAGGGCTGAGCCGGGCCCACGAGCGGACGGCCGTGAGCCGCACGTGGCAGGAAAGGTCCACGAGAGGCGCGGCGCCGGGGGGCAGATGCCCTCCCGGCGCCGCAGCCGAGGACCCTTGGTCCCGACGTAACCGGCTCAGGCCAGCGCCTCGCCGTGCAGGGCGAGGTCGAGGCCCTTCTCCTCGTGCTCCTCCGGCACGCGCAGGCCGAAGGCGAAGCGGATCACCTGCGTCAGCACGCCGGTGGCGACGGCGGCGTAGGCCACCGTGACCAGCACGCCGTACACCTGGGCGCCCAGGCTGGCGTCGGCGGAGGCGGGGTTCACCGCCGGCGAGGCGAACACGCCCGTCAGCACCGCGCCGATCACGCCGGCCACGCCGTGTATGCCGAAGACGTCGAGCGAGTCGTCGTAGCCCAGCGCGGCCTTCAGCTTCGTGGCGGCCAGGTAGGCCCCCGCGGCGCCGAGCACGCCGATGAGGAACGCCCCGACGGGCTCGACGAAACCGGCGGCCGGCGTCACCGCGACGAGGCCGGCTACGGCGCCGGAGGTGGTGCCCAGGATCGTGGGCCGCTTGTGCACGGCCCACTCGATGAACATCCACGTCAGCGCCGCGACGGCCGTGGCGACCTGCGTGTTCACCATCGCCACGGCGGCCAGGGCGTTCGCGCCGCCGGCCGAGCCGGCGTTGAACCCGAACCAGCCCACCCACAGCAGCGACGTGCCGGTGAGGGTGAGGACGAGGTTGTGCGGCACGATGGGGGTCTTCCCGAAGTCCTTGCGCTTGCCGAGCACGAGCGCCGCCACCAGCGCGGAGACGCCCGCGTTGATGTGCACCACGTTCCCGCCCGCGAAGTCGAGCACGCCCGCGCCGGCCAGGAAGCCGCCGCCCCACACCCAGTGCGCCAGCGGCGAGTAGACGACCAACACCCAGAGGCCGGTGAACCAGAGCACCGCCGAGAACCTGATCCTCTCGACCAGCGAGCCGAGGATCAGCGCGGGCGTGATGACGGCGAACGTCATCTGGAAGACCGCGAACAGCAGCTCCGGGATCGTGCCCACGGTGTCGTCCAGGGAGATGCCCGAGAAGAACGCCTTGCCCAGGCCTCCCACGAACGCGTCGAGCCCCCCGTTGGGGTTCGAGCTGAAGGCGATCGAGTAGCCCACCGCGAACCAGAGCACGGACATGAGCGACGCGACGGCGAGCGTCTGGAGGAGCGTGGCGAGCACGTTCTTCTTGCGCACCAGCCCGCCGTAGAACAGCGCCAGGCCCGGCAGCGTCATCAGCAGCACCAGGGCGGTCGACGTGAGCATCCAGGCCGTGTCGCCCGTGTCGATCGCCTCTTGAGCGCCGGCTACACCCGCCAGCGCGACCGCCGCCAGCACGACCGCGACGCGGGACACAGCCCGCCGAGCGAACCTCGCCATCACCATCTACAGCACCTCCCGCCGCGCACCTCGTGCCGGCTCCCCTCTCCACAGGGGGTCGCCGACCGGCGCGGATGGCAGAGACTAGTGCCGCGAGGTGCCAACTGTCAACAGACAGACGGTCAACTGACGACATGAGTTCGTACGGCGTGCACAGTGACGGCCGGACTCGTGCGAGGTGTCCACGAAGAACCGGCACAGTGTCCCTGTGCCGGTGGACGATGAGCACACGTCTCCGTTCGCGGGCGCCGTCCCGGCCCGCTCGCTAGTTCGGGCGGGCCTCCCGGAGCGGCCGCTGGGCTTCCTGGGCCGTCAGCGCCGCCGCGAACGCCTCGGCGACCGGGGGCTGGAGAGCCACGAACCGCACCTCCTCGAAAGGCGCGCCGGCGGCGACCGCGGCGGCGAGCGACGACATCGCCACGCGCGCCGCGACGTCGAGGGGGAAGCCGAAGCTACCGGTGCCGATCGCGGGCAAGGCCACCGTGCGCGCGCCCAGCTGAGAGGCCAGGTCCAGGGCCGACCGGTAGGCGTCGGCCAGCACTTGGACCTCGCCGCGCCCTCCCCCCCGCCACGGCGTCGCCACGGCGTGGACGACGTAGCGGGCGGGCAGGGCGAACCCGGGCGTGAACGCCGCCTCGCCCGCGCCGAGCCCACGCAGCTCGCGCGCCGCGTGCGTCAGCGCCGGCCCGCCGCGCCGGTGCACCGCGCCGTCGACGCCCGTGTTCCCGAACATGTGCCGGTTCGTCGAGTTCACCAGCACGTCGACGGCCTGGTCGGTGATGTCGCCTACCGCCACCACGACCGTGACCGGACCTCCAGGGCCGGACAGCTCGCGCCGGGCGAGGGGCCCCGCGGCCAGCTTCCTGGCGTGCAGCTCGCGCTCCATGGCGAACATGGCCGCCAGCTTCTCGGCGGTGACGCCCATGAAGCGGCTCCGCGCCTGCATCTCCGAGGTGCGCGCGCCGAACGCCATGTCGCCTTTGCGCTCCAGCTCGCGGAGGCGTCCCAGCTCCGTCGCCTCGGCGGCGCGGAGCGGTCCGTCGGGCAGGCGCAACACGTCACGCTCGAGCCGGCTCAGCAGGCCCGACGCCTCGTCCCTGCGGCCGCTGCGGAAGGCCTCGGAGAGGCGCAGCTTGGCCTCGGCGATGCGCGCCAGCGCCGCCTGCGTCGCCACGGCCTCGTCGACCGGCATCCGCTCGAGCTCCGCGCGGGTGGCGGCCGCGAGCCCGAGCGGCACCTCGAGCCGCTCCTCGGCGCCGGTGAGGAGGTCGTCCCAGACGAGCGTGAGCCGGGGCTCGTCCGCGCCGGGCGCGAACGTCGCGGTCACCAGCGTCTCGCGCTCCAGCCCGCCGACGAGGTCGGGCAGCCTCACGCCCCCGTCCTGGGTCGCCAGGCGGCCGGCCGCGTTCGAAGTGAGGGTCACGCCGGGCGACGGCGAGAGCCTCACGTGCCGGCCGCGCAGCGCGCTGAGGCCGGCGAGCTCGTGCTGGAACGCCTCGACCACCTGGGCCTCGCCCTCGACGAACACGTACTCGCCCTGGCCGGCGTCCGCCATGGCGCGGAGCAGCGCCTCGTCGTAGGAGCGGCCGAAGCCCATGGTCGTGGTGGTGACGCCGTGCGCCGCGGCCTGGGCGACGTCGGCGGCGATGCTGGGGGCGTCGCGCACGCCCACGTTCGCCATCCCGTCCGAGAGCAGGACCACGCGCGCGCTGGCCTCGGGCGAGGGGCAGGCCATCGCCTGGCTGAGGCCCTCCGCCCAACCGGCGTAGAGCGCCGTGCTGCCACCCGACCCGAGCGCCCTGACGGCGGCCAGCAGCGCACGGCGGTCCTTCCCCGCCGGCGCCAGCGGCGCCACCACGTCCACCCTGTCGTCGTACGCCACGACGCTCACCCAGTCGTCGGGCATGAGCATCTCCACGGCGGCGCACAGGGCGGCCTTGGCCGCCTCGAGCGGCGCGCCCGCCATCGACCCGGACCGGTCCAGGACCAAGGCGAGCGCGAGCGGCCGCCTGTCCACCTCGGCGGCGGGCAGGTCGACGCCCACCTTCACCAGGAGGTCGAGGCGCCCGCCGTCGGCCGGGTAGCCCGGCCTCTCCGCGTCCACGGTCAGGCGCGGCCAAGGCAGGTTCGGTGCGGTGTTCTCGGGCATGAGGCCTCCCTTCGGCACCGAGATCTCTCGGGCCGGGATCGAGCGGTTCGGAGGAGCGACGGGTCTCGGCGCGGCGCGCGGCCGCGGACGGTGGCTAGGGAACCGTCATGTCGTCCCCCGTCGCTTCTGCTCCAGGTGGAGGAGGGTGACCTTCAGCAGCTGGACGAGCTCGGCGTCGCCGAGCCGCGTGGTCGGGAGGCGGAAGTCGTCCCTCACCAGCAGCTCGAGGCCGTCCATGATCTCGAGCCTGGTCCAGGAGCTCGCGCGGAACGGCGCGACGCCCCGTGAGGACGACTCCGGGCCGGGAGCGGCGGGCGGCCTGGCGGGCACGGCCGGCGAGACCGGCCGCTGCCGCGGGGCGCCGGGAGCGGGTCCCGGCGCCGAGGCGGGCGCGGGCGTCGACGCGGGGGCGGGCGCAGGGTCGAGACCCGCTCGGGCGCGCACGCGCCTCAGGAACGTCGCCCTCTCGTCGAGCGGGCGCTCGGGGACCAGCTGCACCGTGAGGTGGCCGGCGAGCAGGCTCTCGAGCTCCTCGTCGGCCCTCCCCTCGATCACGCGCTTGGCCAGCGCGCTGGTGTGCCCCTCGGCGAGGAGGCGCCTGACGACCAGGAGCTGCAGGAGGTGGCGGTAGAGGTAGCGCGCCTCCCTGCCCTCCTTGAGCGGCTCGTCCACCAGGCCCTGCGTGGCGTAGTGGCGTACGAGGCGCGGGTTCACGCCCTCCGCCACCCGGCCGGAGGCGTCCTTGGGGAGCACCTCGGCGAGCAGCCTGTTGGCGTGGTCGACGAGCTCGTCGAGGGACCACGCGCCCTCGCGCAGCGCCGAGAGGTCTGGGGCCATGCCCCAGGCTAGAGGTCGCAGCAGCGGTTGTCAATGACAATCCAGATTGTCAGTGTTTACGCTCACGCCACCCTTCTCACGCCCCGGTAACCAGAACCACCGCTAGCCCGGGCACAGTAGGGGGTCCCAAGGGAGGGAACCATGCGACTGAACGACCTACAGGACGTGCTGGCCCACGAGGTCAAGGACCTCTACAGCGCCGAGAAGCAGCTGGTGGAGGCGCTGCCGAAGATGGCGAAGGCCGCCTCCGACGAGCGTCTGCGCAAGGCCATGGAGAAGCACCTCGAGGTGACCCGGCAGCAGGTCGCGCGCCTCGAGGAGGTGGGCAAGACGCTCGGCACCGAGGTCACCGGCCACGCGTGCGAGGGCATGAAGGGCCTGATCAAGGAGGCCGAGGGGCTCCTGAAGGAGAACGAGCCCAGCGAGGCGCTGGACGTGGCGCTCATCTCGGCCGCGCAGCGCGTGGAGCACTACGAGATCGCCGCCTACGGCAGCGCCGTGGCGTTCGCCAAGGAGCTCGGCCACCACGACGTGGCGCGCACGCTGCAGCAGACCCTCGACGAGGAGGGCCAGGCCGACAAGGAGCTCACGGACATCGCCGAGAGCCGGGTGAACCAGCGGGCCGAAGCTTGATGAGGTCGCGCGGGCCTTAGTCGCAGAAGACCAGTACGCGAAGGGCCCCGGCCATGATGGCCGGGGCCCTGATCATGCCCTACTGGACGCCGTTCCGCCACCGTTCCGAAATGTCATCGCACGCACCACGCTTACCGACCTGTCTACCTATAATATTGAGGTGTCCGGAAGGACACGGAACGGGGCGTCGCTTATGAAAGAGACCGCAACGAAGATCGACTGGACGGAGTTGACCAGAGCGCTGTCAGAGCCCTTCGACGAGACCGACATCAAGTACCGCGCCGGAGCCATCAGCCGCGACAAGAAGAGGGCCCAGGCGCTTCCTTACGCAGACCCGCGCGTGTACGAGGACAGGCTCAACGCCCTCGTGCCAGGCGCCTGGGAGGTCGAGTTCGAGCCTTGGGGCGAGACGCGCATCATCTGCCGTCTGACCATCCACGGGGTCACCCGCAGCAGCACGGGCGAGAGCGGTGACGGCCCCGAAGCCGTGGCGGGCACGGCCGCCGAAGCCCAGGCGTTCAAGCGCGCCTGCGCCAAGTTCGGCCTCGGCCGCTACCTCTACTCCATGGACGCGCAGTGGGTCGACTACGACCCCGAGAAGCGGCAGCTAGTGCTCGACCCGAAGCCGCCGCGCTCTCCCGCGCCCATGCGGGCCGCCGCCAGCCGCCCGTCCGAGCGGCCGCAGGAGGCCCGCGCGCCGCGCACCACGAAGGGGCCGCAGCGGCTCGACCGCGAGATGGCGCTACAGGCGCTCGAGCAGCAGCTCGGCCTCAAACGCGCCGCCGTGCTGAAGGACGCCGGCGGCTCCGAGGAGGGCATCGGCCCGCGGCGCGCCGCCCGGATGCACGAGGCCCTGCTGGGCTGCGGCATCGACAGGCGCCACCACGAGTCGTTCGCCAGCGAGGTCGTCGAGCGCGAGGTGAGCGACCTGGCCGACCTGACCGACGCCGAGGCCCGCCTGGTGTGGGTGGAGGCCAAGGAGCGCAGCGCCGACGTCGAGCTCCCGGCCGCCGCTTGACCGGAGACGAGGGACGACCGACTCGCCACCTGTGAAGACCCCGGCTCGCGCCGGGGTCTTCTCTCGTGCGGCTCGGTACGGACCGGGGAGAGAGTGACGCCTCCTCACACCCTCACTCGGCGCCTGTATCCTCTGGCCATGAACCGAAACCGGCTAGCGATGCTCGCGGCGGCGCTCGTCCTCGTGACGCTCTCGGCCTGCATCCCGGTCAGCGTGCCCGGGCTGCGGCACATCGACGGCCAGACCTGGTCGTCCCGGTTCAACGTCGACGTCCAGGCCGGCGGCAGCACGATCCGGCTGCCCGTCCAGGTCTCGATGACGTTCCGGCAGCAGCTCACCGACGTCACGGCCGACGCGACGCTCGAGTACGACGCCGGCATCTTCCGGCTGCAGACCGGCGGCCTGGTGCAGATGAGCGGGAACCTCGGCTTCGACGACAGCCTGCAGCTCGACAGCCCCTCCGGGGCGCTGTCGTTCGACGGCCGCTTCGTAGGCGACAGGCTCGTGGGTACGGTGGCGATCGCGGGAGTGCTGCCGGTCGCGGACGTCACGTTCACCCGCACACGCTGAGCGGCTGGGCGCGTACCCGGGGGTAAGGTCTGGGGGGCGGCCGCGCCGCGGGCCCCAAGGGCGCCACGGGTCGCTCGGTGCCTCGCGGCAGTCGCGGTGGAGGAGCATGCGCAAGCTGGTGGTAAGCAACTTCGCCACCCTCGATGGCTTCTACGAGAGCCCGGGGCGCAGCATCGTCCCGTTCTTCGAGTTCCAGCACCCTGACTACGCGCGTGACGACGCGTTCGACCACTACAACACCGAGCGCCTCGAGGCGGCGGGGACGCTCCTCCTCGGCGGACGCGAGTCGTTCCTCGGGAACATGCGCTACTGGACCGGCCTCCTCGCGGACCCCCACGCCACGGCGGTCCGCCGCCGCTTCGCCGAGCTGATCCGCGACGTGGAGAAGGTCGTGGTCTCCGACCAGCTCGAGGAGGACGAGCTGGGGCCGTGGCGCGGAACGACGCGCGTCGTCCGCGTCGCCGACTCGGTCGCTGAGGTGGCCGCGCTGAAACGGCAGGAGGGCGGCGACGTGCTGGTCCTGATGAGCCGCAGGCTCTGGAACCACCTCCTCGCCCACGGGCTCGTGGACGAGCTCCACATCACGTACTTCCCGCTGGTGGCGGGAGAGGGTGTGCCGCTGTTCGAGCGCCGGCCGCAGGTGCCGCTGAAGCTCATCGCGACCCGCACGTGGCCCGGGTCGGGGAACGTGCTGGCCTGCTACGGCGTGGGCTGAACCCGGCGTGCCTCCGCGGGGCCGGACCGCAGCCCTAGCCCACCGCCTCCGGCGCCTTGGCGTCGCCCTGCATCAGGCCCGTGACGCTCCCGTCCGCCGCGACGCGGACGCGCTTGGCCGCCGGTTCGCGCGGCAGCGCCGGCATGGTCACGATGTCACCGGCCAGCGCCACCACGAAGCCCGCGCCCGCCGACGCGCGCAGCTCCTTGACCTCGAGGGTGAAGCCCTCGGCGAGCCCGCCGCCCCTCGGGTCGCCGCTGAACGAGAGGTGCGTCTTCGCGACGCACAGGGGCAGGTGGCTCAGGCCGGCGCGGTGCAAGGTCGCGAGGTCGGCCTCGGCCTCGGCGGTCAGCCGCACGTCCGCCGCGCCGTAGAGACGCCGCGCCACCGCTCTCAGCTTCGCCACCAGGTCGTCCCGCTCCTCGTAGAGGTACGCGGGCCGCGGCGGTTCCAGCTCGCTGGCGTCGAGGACCTCCATCAGCCGCTCGGCGATCGCCACGCCGCCGACGCCACCGTCTCGGAACGCGGTGACGCGAGCGACACCCGCCGCGCGGGCGGCGGCGTGCGCCTCGACGGCCCGCAGCTCCTCCTCCGCGTCGCCCGGGAAGACGTTCACGGCCACGACGGCCGGCAGGCCGAAGGCGGCCACGTTCGCGAGCTGCCTGTCCAGGTGCCCGAGCCCGACGCCCAGGTCGCCCGCCCCGTGGGCCTTCAGCGCCTGCACGGTGGCGACCAGCACGACCGCGCGCGGCCACAGCCCCGCCTGGCGGCACTTGATGTGCAGGAACTTCTCGCCGCCCAGCTCGAAGCCGAAGCCGGCCTCGGTGACCACGACGTCGGCGTGCTCGAGCGCGAGCCGCGTGGCCGCGACGCTGGAGCAGCCGTGCGCGATGTTCCCGAACGGCCCCAGGTGCACGAAGGCCGGGGTGCCCTCGCGCGTCTGCACCAGGTTCGGCTCCAGGGCGTCCTTCAGCAGCGCCATCATGGCGTCCACGGCGCCCAGGTCGCGGGCCGTGACGGGGCTGCCGTCGTCGCGCGTGCCGACGACGATCCTGGCCAGGCGGTCGCGTAGGTCCTCGAGCGACCGCGCCAGCGCCATCACGGCCATGACCTCGCTGGCGGCGGTGATGTCGAAGCGCGTGGCCCTCTCACCCCGCCTCCCCGCGGCCACCACGACGTCGCGCAAGGCGCGGTCGTTCACGTCCAGCACGCGCGGCCAGGTCACCCGCTCCGGCGCGAGGCCCGCGTCGCCGCCGAAGTGCAGCTCGTTGTCGACGAGCGCGGCCAGAAGGTTGTGCGCCGCCGTGACGGCATGCAGGTCGCCGGTGAAGTGCAGGTTGATGTCGTCGGCCGGCTCCACCTGGGCCTTGCCGCCGCCGGTGCCGCCGCCCTTGATCCCGAACACGGGCCCCAGCGACGGCTCCCTGAGGCAGAGGGCCGCGCGTACGCCCAGGCGCCGCAGGCCGTCGGCCAGGCCGACGCTGACCGTCGTCTTGCCCTCGCCCGCCTTGGTGGGCGTGACGGCGCTGACCAGCACGAGGCGGCCGGGCGGACGCGCGTCGCTCGGCTCCTCGCCGGAAGCGAGCCCCACCTTGGCCTTGTGGCGGCCGAGGGTGACGAGCCTCCGGGGCCGGATGCCGAGGTCGCGGGCGACGTCCTCTATGGGTCTCAACCGAGTGGCCATGGTGGCGGCAGGCTACGCGGCGCCTCCGCGGCGCCACCAGGTCCGGACGTCCCGACCGACCTCGGGCCGACGTCCGCGCCATACCCCTTGGGGTATGCTGCGCCCATGGCTACACGAGAGATCACCGCTGAGAACCTGGACGCCACCATCACGGGCAACGACATCGTGCTGCTCGACTTCTGGGCGGAGTGGTGCGGTCCGTGCCGCATGTTCGGTCCCATCTTCGAGGCGGCGTCGCAAGCCCACCCCGACATCGTGTTCGGCAAGGTGGACACCGAGGCGCAGCAGGAGCTGGCCATGGCCTTCGGCATCAGGTCGATCCCGACGATCATGGCGTTCCGCGAGAACGTCCTCGTCTACGCGCAGCCCGGCGCGCTGATGGCCCCTCAGCTCGAGCAGCTCATCACCGCGGTCCGCGAGCTCGACATGGCCGAGGTGCACGCGAAGGTCGCCGAGCAGGAGCGTCAGCGCGAGACGGCCGGTTCGACTGGGGCATGAACCCCGACAGCCGCCGCAAGGTGCTGAACCGCCTGCGCCGCGCACAGGGTCAGCTGGCCGCCGTCATCAAGGCGGTCGAGGAAGGCCGCCCCTGCCCCGAGGTGGCGACGCAGCTCGCCGCCACCTCGAAGGCCCTCGACCGCGCGGGCGTGGCGCTCGTCAGCAGCGCGATGCAGGAGTGCCTGGCCGAGCCGGGCACAGACGCCGATCAGGCCATGACGCCGGGCGACTTCGAGCGGCTGCTGATGATGTTCGCCTGAGCGCCTAGCACAAGGTGTAGATCCCCACCATCACGGTCGCCGTCCGCGCGTTGCCGAAGGAGTCGGTGGCGGTGAGCGTCACGAGGTGCGTGGTGCCGGTGCATGTGGCGCTGTAGAGGCGGGCGGTGACGCTCTGGCCCGTGCCGAGCTGCGGGGCCTGCAGCGAGGTCTGGTCGGTGGTCCACACCAGCGACGCCCCGGTCAGCGGGCCGTCCTCGGGGTCGGTGGCCGAGCCGGTGAAGGTGACGTCCGCGTACCACATGCCCAGCCCCTCGTCGTAGCCGTCGTAGAAGAACTCGGCCTGGTCGGCGGGCGAGGTGATGGTCACCGTCGGCGGCTGGTCGCTGCAGTCGGTGATCGTGAGGCCCACGCTGTCCTCGTCCCACGCGCCCTGGCTGTCGGTGGCGCGCACGATGAGCTGTAGCGGACCCGCGGACGCGAACGAGGTCGTCCCCGCCTTCCCGGTCGTGAACGCGGCTCCGGCGCCCACCCGCCAGGCCACCGACGCGTCGGGCAGTGTCAGGCCGACCTCGTTGCGGTCGAACACGGTGGCCCGGAGCGGCAGCGTCTCGCCGATGCAGTAGGTCCCGGCGGTCGGCGTGATGAGGTCGACCGTGGGCGCCGTGTTGGTGACGAAGACGTTCACGGTGTCCGTGGCCGCGTTGCCCTGCGGGTCGACCGCTCGAGCGGTGAGCAGGTGCTCGCCGTAGTCCATGTTCATCATGTCGGCGTACGACAGGGTGCCGTAGCCCACGACGCCGTTCCTGTCGCTGTACCAGGTGACCGAGACGGGCTTGCCCTCGGGGTCGGAGACCTCCGCCGCGAGCAGCAGCCCGCCGTAGCCGCGCACGTGGCTGGTGCCGGGAGACGGCGCCGTGATCGCGACCGTGGGCGGCGCACCCGGGTAGACGCGGTTGACCGCGGCGATGTCGCCGGCGCTCAGGCGGCTCCTCTGCCCCACCGTGTCGCCCGACGGCACGACGATCGTCGGGCCCACGCAGTTGTCGGCCGAGTCCCTCTTGCAGAAGTCGAACTCGCCGTAGTGCATCAGCGAGTCGAAGTCGTACCGTCCCAGGTCGTAGGCCAGGTCGCTCGTCTGGAAGTTGTGCCGCTTGTCGTCCTTGATGTTGTCCCACTGGACCTGCACGAACGAGTCGCGGTCGTGCCGCGTCTGCTCGTGGTGGAAGCCCAGGCTGTGCATGAGCTCGTGCACGATGACCCACTTGTGCCGGCAGCCGAGGGCGAGGTTGACGTTCTGCTCTCCCCCCTCGCGTCCCACCGTCGCCGAGCAACCATCGCCCTTGCGGAACGTGATGAAGTCGCCCTGGCTCGTGCGCGGCACGAAGCGGATCGACGTCACCCTCTCGAGCTCGGCCATGGCCTGCTCGATCTCGGCGCGCATCAGCGCGTTCTCGTCGTCGGCCGTCGTGGGGTCGTCCCAGTCGTTCGCGAACCGGTACGGCACGACGCCGTCGGGCCAGCGGTAGTGCTCGCAGTGGACGTCGATCCACAGGACCTGCCAGCACACCTGCCGGTACAGGACGACGCTCTGCACGGTGATGCCGTCGGCGTCCTCCGCGAGCGCCTCCAGCTCCTCCGCCGTGCCGATGATCATGTCCCCCTCGACGATCGCCAGGCCGTCGATGACCTCGTAGGTGAACGCGAACGGCTGACCGTCCGGTCCCAGCAGCGACACCGTGCGCACCTCGCCGGAGCGACCGGGGGCGTGCTCCAGCGCGTCGCCCTCACCCAGCGGCTCGGGGAGCCGGCCGGACGGAGGCGCGGGCGACTGACAGGCGGACAGCGCGAGGGCGAGCAGGGAGAGGAACGCGAAGCCGAGCCGACGACGAGGCATACGGGTCCTTTCGCCGGACGACCGGAGCGAACACCGGCCGTCCATGACGCCACCATCTGAGGACCGCAGCGTAGACGCCAACGGACGTCGAGCGAAGTGGAGTTTCGCCGTTCTGCAGCACGTCGCCGGTTGACCGCCCGCAACGGCGGTCTACCCGCGACGCGCTCCGGCCGTCAGTACGAGGCCAGGCGGTTGAACCTCGTGAGCGACATGTCCACCCCGGCCACGCAGGCGGGGCGCAGCGGGTCGGGCCTGCTGACGCCGCCGCTGATGTCCTCGGCGCGGTAGGCGAGCACCGGCAGGCCGTCGGCGCCGAGGGCCAGCGCCGGCTGCCGCAGGAACCAAGCGCCGATGGTGCAGTTGTGCTCCAGGAAGACCTGGTCGGCGGGGATGTCGCCGCTCAGTTCGCCGACGGCGAGGTCCCAGTCGTCGTTCCCCTGGCGCCCGGCGCAGTCGACGCGGCAGTGCGCGACCAGGATGTTGCCCTGCACCGTGTAAGCCAGCAGCGGCCGGCCCTGGGAGTCGAGCGCGAGGTCGAGGCCGTCGCCCAGGTCGCGGGCGTCGTCGCCGTAGATGAGCGCGATGGCCGTCCAACCGTCGCCGCTGCTGTCCGTGCAGTTCGCGTCGCACTCGTAGTAGCCCAGGTAGCGGTTCTCGCCGTCGATGCCCAGGTAGGCCAGCCGCACGCCGCCGCCGGCGGTCAGGGCTAGCGACACGGAGGGGTAGACCTCCTCCACGTAGCGGTCGGAGAAGGCGTAGGCGACGCCGACCCCCGGCCAGTTGTCGGGGTCCTCGTCCTCGCAGCCCGAGTCGCAGCGGAAGTAGCCGACGAGCTCGGCCCCCTCTATGGGCACGACGGCCGCCACGTGCATGGTGCCGGTGGCGTCGAAGAGCAGCGTCGGCTCGAGCCACGACTGGTCGCTCACCTGGCTCGAGCGCCACGCCGCGGCGTCGAGGCAGCCGCGGTCGCACGCGAACAGCCGCGTCCCCGGCTCAGGCCCGAACAGGCCGAGGTAGGCCTGGTAGGCGTGCATCAGGAAGGTCGGGCCGCCGTCGCT
>CAZGXF010000034.1:11778-21652 GCA_964529575.1 uncultured bacterium | reverse complement strand
TGATCTTCCGCGTGCCGTGGGTCGACGACCGCGGCCAGGTGCAGGTGAACCGCGGGTTCCGCATCCAGTTCAACAGCGCCCTGGGCCCGTACAAGGGCGGCCTGCGCTTCCACCCCACCGTCACGCTCGACACGGTCAAGTTCCTGGCGTTCGAGCAGATGTTCAAGAACGCGCTCACCGGCATGCCCATCGGGGCGGGCAAGGGCGGTAGCGACTTCGACCCCAAGGGCAAGAGCGAGCACGAGGTCATGCGCTTCTGCCAGAGCTTCATGACCGAGCTGCACCGCCACCTGGGCGAGTACATCGACGTTCCTGCGGGTGATATAGGCGTGGGCGAGCGCGAGATCGGCTACCTGTTCGGCCAGTACAAGCGCATCACGAACCGCTACGAGGCCGGCGTCCTGACCGGCAAGGGCCTCGACTGGAGCGGCTCCCGCGTGCGCAAGGAGGCCACCGGCTACGGCTGTGTCTACTTCGCGCAGGAGATGATGACCGCTCGCGGCGAGTCGCTCGAGGGGCGCACCTGCGTGGTGAGCGGCTCGGGGAACGTGGCCATCTACACCATCGAGAAGCTGCAGCAGCTCGGCGCCAAGGTGGTGGCCTGCAGCGACTCGGGCGGGCGCGTCCACGACCCCGACGGCATCGACCTCGACCTGCTGAAGGAGCTCAAGGAGGTCAGGCGCCGGCGCATCGCGGAGTACGTGGAGCACCAGCCGCGCGCCGACTACAAGGCCGGCGCCAGCGTGTGGGAGGTGCCGTGCGAGGTGGCGTTCCCCAGCGCCACCCAGAACGAGCTGAACGGGGCCGACGCCCAGAGGCTCATCGCCAACGGCGTGGTGGCCGTGGCCGAGGGCGCGAACATGCCGTGCACCCCCGACGCCGTCAGGGCCTTCCAGGCCGCGGGCGTGGCGTTCGGGCCCGGCAAGGCCGCGAACGCGGGCGGCGTGGCGACGTCGGCGCTGGAGATGCAGCAGAACGCCAGCCGCGACCGCTGGAGCTTCGAGAAGACCGACGCCAGGCTGCAGGACGTCATGCGGAACATCCATAGGCGCTGCCGCGAGGCGGCGGAGGAGTTCGGGCGGCCGGACGACTACGTCCTGGGCGCGAACATCGCCGGCTTCAGGAAGGTGGCGCGGGCCACGCGGGCGCTGGGGATCATCTAGGCGGCCGGCCTCCCTCGCCGCCCAGGGCCGCGGTCGCCAGGACCTCGTAGCGCGGGCCGCCCGGGCCCAGGTGGCTCTCGTAGAGGCGCACCTCGCCAGCGCGCCACGCGCCGAAGCGCCGCGAGCGGTCGAGCGAGGACGGCAGCGGCTGGGGCGCACGCGCCCGCGCCAGCGTGACGTGGGGGTGGAACGGCTTGGCGTCCACCTCGAAGCCCTCGTCCCGCAGGGCCTGCGACAGCGCGCGGTGCAGCGCCGCCAGCTCGCGCAGGTCACCGGCCAAGCCGGCCCACAGCACGCGCGCCCGGCGCTGGTCGGGGAAGGCGCCCAAGCCGGCGGCCTCGAGGCCCAGCGCGGGCTGCCCGGTCACGCTCGCGCGCACGGCGCGCTCGGCGGCGGGGACGCGCGCCTGCTCCACCTCGCCCAGGAACGCCAGCGTGAGGTGCATCGCCTCGGGCCTCACCCAGCGCCAGCCGTCGAGGCCCGAGCGGCCCATGCGGGCCAGCTCGGCGACGACGTCCTCGGCGACCGGCAGGGCGACGAAGAGGCGGGGCATGCCTACCCATGATGAGCCACCCGCGCTGTGGCCTCGGCCATGCCGGGGAAGGTCTCGGTGCCCACCACCGCCAGCACGGGGAAGTTCGGGTCGCCCACCGTCGCGGCGAAGCCCGCCGTCTCCACCTCGGTGACGACGCTGCCGGCCTCGACGACCACGAGGTCCAGCGTCACGTGGACGCGGCGCTGGACACCTTCCTCGCGAGCGTGCAGGCGGCGGACTGAGCTGGCCGGCCGCCCTCCGCCCCTGCGACCCTACCTGTCGCCCCGCGACGCTAGGCTGACTTCACCAGAGAGCGGTTCACCAGATGGTGAATCACCGTTCGGTGAAAGGGACCGGCGATGGCGAGCGAGCAGCAGAACCCCTTCCGCATAGGCGAGCGCGTGTCGGGGTACTCGTTCGCCGACCGGGAGGAGGAGGTCGCGCGCGTCCGCGCGGCCATGCTGTCGGCCTCGTCGCTGCTGGTGTACGGCCCGCGGCGCATGGGCAAGAGCTCCATGATCTTCAACGCCGCCGAGTCGGCCCGCACCGCGCGGCCCAAGCCGATCGTGGTGTCGGCCGACGTGGCCACCGCCACGAACCTCTTCGACGTCTCGGCGCGGCTCCTGCGCTCGCTCTACCTGGAGACCCGCTGGCTGAAGCTGCGCCTGGAGGACCTGCTGGGCGGGCTGGCGCCGCGGGTGACGGTGAAGCTGGACGAGCACGGCGGGCCGCCCTCCATAACCTTCGGCATCGACCGGCGCACGGCCGGCGAGGAGGAGCGCCGGCGCGCCTTCGAGGGCGTGTTCGAGCGCCTCAGCCAGGTCCGCGAGTCCACCGGCCGGCCCGTCGCCGTGGTCCTGGACGAGTTCCAGGCCGTCCGCTCGTTCGCCGGCGAGAGCTCCGAGTGGCACCTGCGCGACGTCATGCAGCGCCACGGCGACCTGGCGTGGGTCTGCGCCGGCTCGCAGGAGTCGCTCATCCACGGGATGATCGGCCCCGACCGCGCGTTCTACAAGATGTTCGACCTCCTGCACCTGGGGCCCATCGACGAGCAGGTGTTCGCGGACTGGATAGAGGAGCGCCTGGCGCGCGGCAGCGGCGTCGCGCCGGGGGTGGGTCTCGAGCTCGTGCGCATGGCCGGCCCGCGCACGCAGGACGTGGTGCAGGTCGCCAGGCAGCTCTACTTCCGGGGGCTCGCCGCGGGTAGGCGTGTGGAGGTCGCCGACGCGCAGGCCGCCCTCGACGAGGTGGTGCGCAGTGAGGCGCCCCTGCTGCGCAGCCTGTGGAGCGAGCTCTCGGCGCAGCAGCAGGACGTGCTGCGGGTCGTGTCCCTGGGCGTCGAGAGGCTGTACTCGGCCGAGGTGCGCGACCAGTACGGGCTGCCAGGGGCGTCGTCGGTGCACAAGGCCGTGGAGACGCTCGTCGCGCGTGGTCTGCTGGTGCGCGAGGGGAGCGGGGTCGCGTTCGACAGCCCGTTCTTCAGGCGCTGGGTACGCACCGAGGTGGCGTCGGACCTCGGCTGAGGCCGCGCCCTGGAGGTCCGGTTGAGCCGCTGGGAGACGATCGACACCGTCACGCTGCCGGGCGGGGACGTCATGACCTTGAGCCGGCGCGGCGACGAGTACGCCATCCGCGTGGGCAACTTCGAGCTGATGAACAGCCGCCAGCACGGCTCCGAGGAGAGCCTGGCCACGCTGGCCGCGGAGAGGGTCCGCGACCTGAGCCGCGCGTCGGTGCTGGTGGGCGGCCTCGGCATGGGCTTCACCCTGCGCGCCGCCTTGGACGCGCTGCCCGCCAGCGCCACGGTGACCGTGGCCGAGCTGGTGCCCGAGGTCGTGGAGTGGAACCGCACGCACCTCGGCCACTTGGCCGGCGAGCCCCTCGCGGACCGGCGCGTCAGGGTGGTGGTGGGCGACGTAGCCGACGTCGTGCGGGGCGCGACCGCCGCCTACGACCTGGTCCTCCTGGATACCGACAACGGGCCCGAGGGCACCACCCAGGACGACAACGAGTGGCTCTACGCCGTGCCCGGTCTCCGAGCCCTACGCGCCGCGCTAAGGGCCGGCGGGGTGCTGGCCGTGTGGTCGGCGTTCCCCAGCGACGCCTTCACGAAGCGCCTGGCGCGAGCGGGGTTCGCGGCGGAGGTCAAGCACGTGCGCTCCCGGGGCACCAAGGGCAACAGGCACGTGATCTGGGTGGCCCAGAAGCGGGGGCGTTAGACGCGCTTCGCTCGAGCCGCGCTTAGCCGGGCCGCGCGGTTCGCGGTGAAGGTCAACGAGTGAAGGGAAGCCGCTCCGTGGGCCCGGACGGGCTCACGGGGCGGCTGGTCGCCGGCCCGAGTGCTCAGTCGGCGGCGCGCGCGCTCAGTCGGCGGCGCGCGCCAGCCTCGAGGGCCACCAGATGCGCTTGCCCACGTCGAGCGCCAGCGCGGGCACCAGCAGCGAGCGCACCACGAACGTGTCCAGCAGGACGCCGAACGCGACGATGAAGGCGAGCTGCGCCAGGAACAGCACCGGGATCACGCCCAGGGCGGCGAACGTGGCGGCCAGCACCACGCCGGCCGAGGTGATCACGCCGCCGGTGACGACCAGGCCGCGGATCACGCCGCGGCGCGTGCCCACCCGCAGCGCCTCCTCGCGCACGCGGGTCATGAGGAAGATGTTGTAGTCGATGCCCAGCGCGACCAGGAACACGAAGCCGTAGAGCGGAACGGCGGGGTCGGCGCCGGGGAAGCCCAGCAGGCCGTTGAACACGAGGGCGGCGATGCCCATGGTGGCGCCGAACGACAGCACCGTCGTGAGGATCAACAGGACGGGCGCCAGCACCGCGCGCAGCAGGACCATGAGGATCAGCGTGATCACGACCAGCACGATGGGGATGATCAGGTTGCGGTCGTGCACCGAGGCCTGCACCGTGTCGATGGCCGTGGCCGTGGCGCCGCCTACCGCCGCGTCGCCCTGGAGCCTCGCGGCCAGGTCGGACCGCAGGCCGCGCACGGTGGCCACGGCCGCGTCCGAGTCGGCCGGGTCCACGAGCGTGCCCTGCAGGAGCACGTCGCCGTTCACGACGGTGGGTTCGGGTGCCGGGGCTCCCGGGCGCCCGGCCGCGATGCCGTCCGCCGTGACCCGCGCCGTGCCGGTGAACGACCCTGGTGCGGTGACGGCCACGCTGGCGATGCCGGGCGTGGCAAGCATGGCGTCGGCGGCGGCCTGCATCTCGTCGGCCGGGACGAGCACGTAGACGGGGCTGCCGGCGCCGCCGGGGAAGTGCTCGGCCAGCAGCCGCTGGCCCGTCTGCGCCTCGGAACCGCCGAGGATCAGCTCGGACTGCGGCACGCCGTCGGCCCTGAGCTGCGTGACGCCCAGCGTGGCGAGCGCCAGCACGGCCGTGGTGGCCACCCAGACGAGGCGCGGGCGCTTGGCGACGGCCGCGGCCAGCCGGCCCCACCAGCCGGTGGGCGCGGCGTCCGCCGCCTCCAGGTCGACCGTCTCGGACTCGAACCGCGGCCGGCGCGGCCAGAAGACCGCGCGGCCGAGCGCGTACAGCACCGCCGGGAGGAACGTCAGGGCCGCGAGCATGGCCAGCGCGATGCCGATGGCGGTCACGGGGCCGAGCGCGGAGTTCGAGCGCAGGTCGCTGAGGAGCAGGCAGAGCAGGCCGGCGATGACCGTGCCGCCGGAGGCCAGGATCGGTTCGATGGAGCCCTTCAGCGCGCGCACGATCGCGGTCAGCGGGTCCTGGGCGTGCTTGAGCTCCTCCTTGTACCTGGCCACCAAGAGCAGCGAGTAGTCGGTCGCGGCGCCGATGACGAGGATGAAGAGGATGCCCTGGGTCTGGCCGGAGAGCAGCAGCACGCCGGCCTTGGCCAGCCACCACACCACGAGGAGCGCGGCGCAGAGCGCGAAGAGGCTGGTGCCCAGCACCGCCACGGGCAGGAGCGCGGAGCGGTAGACGAGCACGAGGATCACGGCGACCGCCACCAGGGCGACGACCAGTAGCAGCCCGTCGATGCCGCTGAAGGCGCTCACCAGCGCGGCGCTGAAGCCGGCGGGACCGGTCACGTGGGCGCGCACGCCATCCGGCAGTCCGCTCCTCAGCTCGGCGCTCAGGGCGGCGACGTGCGCCGCCAGCTCGTCGTCGGCGACCAGAGGCACGAACGCCTGCGCGGCCAGGCCGTCCTCGGAGGGGAGCGCCGGCGAGGTGCCGCCGTCCACGCCCTCGAGCTCGGACGCGGCGGTCAGCCGGGCGTCGATGGCGGCGAGCTGGTCGTCCGTCAGGGGCGCGTCAGAGGTGAACACGACGACGGCGGGCACCGAGCCGGTCCCCACGAACTCCCCGAGCCGCCTCTGGACCGTCGTCGCCTCGGCCGAGTCGGGGAGGTAGGCGGTGGGGTCGTTGCTCGAGACCTCGTCGACGCGGCCGAAGTAGGGCCCACCGACGGCCCCGGCCGCCAGCCAGGCGGCGATGATCAGGCCCGGCACCACGATCCTGAGCCAGCGGGGCGGCGCCTGTGTGGTGGTGCGAGAGACGGTGGTGGCGCTCACGCCGGTGCCTCCGCTGCGGTGGCGGCGAGCCGCTGGCTCGCGGAGCGTGTCCGTGGTGCTGGGTCCTGCAGTCTCATCTCGTTCCCCTTAGGCGCGCGGGGCCGGCCGAACGGGTCGGCCCGAATCCGGCGAGCGTACGCGAGCGGAGCCCCCGGGCGCGTAGCGGCCGAGGCCCGTACCGGCACCTTCCCGTGCTCGCGCTCCAGCCCCGCAGGTGAAACCTGTACAAAGCTGGTACAGAGACTATACGCGGTTGGCTACGTGTGAAAGCGACTTGCGGTCACGTTGGCTTCGTCCCGCGCCGTCCCGTCGCGCGGCCAGGCGTGGCGGGCCGTGCTATAACCTGCGCTGTAGACGAACAAGGTTTGTCCAACTAAGGAGCGTCCGATGGTCGGCAAGTACACGGTAGGGGAGGTCGAGGAGCGGACGGGCGTGCCGGCGAGCTCCCTCAGGCAGTGGGAGCGCCGCTACGGCTTCCCCACCCCCGAACGCTCCGCGAGCGGCTACCGCTACTACAGCGAGACGGACCTGGCGGCGATCGTCCGCATGCGCGACCTGGTGGCCGAGGGGGTGCCGGCGTCGCGCGCCGCGGCGATGGTCAAGGAGGCGCAGACGGTCGCCGTAGCGGCGCGCCCCACCTCCGACCTGGCCCGCGACCTGGCCGCCGAGCTCGTCGCGCTAGACGCCGACGGGGCCGAGCGGGTCCTCGCCGAGGCGGTGGCGCTCTACCCCGTGGACGTCGTGCTCCTCGAGGTGGTCCGTGCCGCGCTCGTGCGGGTGGGCGACCTCTGGCACGCTGGCGAGATCGGCGTCGCCACCGAGCACTTCGCCAGCAACCTCATGCAAGCGCGCCTGCGGGGGCTGCTCGGCATGCTGCCCGACCTCGAGGGCGGCCACCGTGTGATCGTCGCCTGCGCCCCCGGCGAGCACCACGAGATGGGCGCTCTGGTCCTCGCCACGCTGCTGCGGCGGGCCGGGTTCAAGGTCTTCTACCTGGGCGCGAACACGCCCGTCGCCGACCTGGCCGAGCTGGCGCGCGAGCAGGAGGCGGACGCCGTGCTCCTGTCGGTGACCACGCGCGAGCCGCTGATGGGGCTGAGGGGCGAGCGCGAGGCCCTGCGCTCCCTGTCGGCGTTGCTGGTCCTGGGCGGCGCGGCGGTGGCGTCCGAGCCCGAGCTGGCCGCCGAGCTGGGCGGCGTGTTCCTCGGCAACGACGCCCGCAAGGTCGTGCCGGAGCTGGGGGCCCTGCTGTCGAAGGCGCGTCGAGGGAAGGGATAAAAGCGGCGCGCCGGCGACGACTGGCGTCGGCGGCGCGCTGGTGAAGGAGCGGGGCGGGCGGGGTCGCCCGCCGCCGCCGGTCAGACGTTGTGCCTGGTGGCGACGACCGGCGCAGGCCGGGGCGCGCCGAGCGCGGTGAAGATCGAGACGATGCCGGCGAGTCCGACCAGCACGTAGACGATGGTGGACACCGCGTTCTTCTGGCCGAACGTGTCGCCGGTGACGGCGGCCACGAGGTCGAAGCTGAAGAGGCCTACGAGCAGCCAGTTGAGCGCGCCGACGATCACGAGCAGCAGCGAGACGTTCCTGATGGTTCCCATGGTGTGCTCCCTTCGAGGAGCTTGCTCAAACCCTGTACAAGCTCTGAACAGACTCTAGAGCAGGCGTTGCCCTTTGTCAAGCGCCGGCGCGGTGCCGCGACCGAGGTGTCGTGACCGACGCGCGAGCGGCGCCCGCTCCGGGGACACGGGAGCCGCTGGACCACACGCCGAGGCGCCTTGCGGCATGGTGTAGGGGCCGGCCGAGAAGCCAGCGAGGAGGACGCATGTCGAGACTGCGCTTCACCATCAGCATGTCGCTCGACGGTTACGTCGCCGGGCCCGACCAGACCAGGGAGGAGCCGCTGGGCCGTGGCGGCGAGAGGCTGCACGACTGGGTCGTGCGGCTGCGCTCGTGGCGCGAGTCGCACGGGCGCGAGCGCGGCGCCGAGGGCGTCGACGACGAGATCCTCCGCGAGTCCACGGCCAACGTCGGCGCCACGATCATGGGCCGCAACATGTTCGGCGGGCACCCCGGCCCTTGGGACCCGGCCGACCCGTGGCGGGGCTGGTGGGGCCAGAGCCCGCCCTTCCGTCATCCGGTGTTCGTGCTCACCCACCATGCCCGCGAGCCGCTGCGCTTCGACAACGGCACCTCGTTCACCTTCGTGACCGAGGGCATCGAGAGGGCGCTGGAGCTGGCGAAGGAGGCCGCCGACGGGCGCGACGTCGCCCTTGGCGGCGGCGCCGACCTGGCGAACCAGTACCTCGCCGCCGGCCTGGTGGACGAGATGGAGCTGCACGTGGTGCCGATCCTCTTGGGCGGCGGCGCCCGTCTCTTCGAACCGCCTGGCACCGACCTGCACGGCCTGAAGCTGGTCCGCGCGGTCCAGGGCGAGGGCGTGGTGCACCTCAAGTTCGCACGCTGATCGGCGAGCGTCGGCACGTCCGACGTTGCAGGCACCGAGCGAGGGCGAGACTCTAGAGCATGACCAAGAAGATCGGGTTCCTCTCGTTCGGGCATTGGGCGCCCTCGCCGCACTCGCACACGCGGTCGGCGCAGGACGCCCTGCTCCAGTCGATCGACCTCGCTGTGGCGGCGGAAGAGCTCGGTGCCGACGGGGCGTACTTCCGCGTGCACCACTTCGCGCGGCAGCTCGCCTCGCCGTTCCCGCTCCTGGCCGCGATCGGCGCCAGGACGAGGCGCATCGAGATCGGCACCGCCGTCATCGACATGCGCTACGAGAACCCGTTCTACATGGTCGAGGACGCCGGCGCCGCCGACCTCATAGCCGGCGGCCGGCTCCAGTTAGGCATCAGCCGAGGCTCTCCCGAGCAGGTCATCGACGGCTGGCGATACTTCGGTTACGCGCCGAAGGAGGGTGAGACCGATGCCGACATGGCCCGCCGCCACGCCGAGGTCTTCCTCGAGCTGTTGCGGGGCGAGGGCTTCGCCCAGCCGAACCCGCGGCCCATGTTCCCCAACCCGCCGGGCCTGCTGCGTCTCGAGCCGCACTCGGAGGGGCTGCGCCAGAGGATCTGGTGGGGCTCGGCGACCAACGCCACCGCCGCCTGGGCCGCTCGCCTCGGCATGCACATGCAGACCTCGACGCTGAAGTTCGACGAGTCGGGGCAGCCGCTGCACGTGCAGCAGTCCGAGCAGATCCGCGTCTTCCGCGAGGCCTGGCGCGAGGCCGGTCACCCTTGGGAGCCGCGCGTGTCGGTGAGCCGCAGCGTCTTCCCGCTCGTGCACGACATCGACTTCGCCTACTTCGGACGCGAGCGGCAGGACTCCGACAGGATCGGCTTCCTCGACGAGCAGACGCGCGCCGTGTTCGGGCGCAGCTACGCCGCCGAGCCGGACGAGCTGGTCGAGATGCTGCGCCAGGACACGGCCGTCGAGGCGGCCGACACGCTCCTCCTCACCCTGCCGAACCAGCTCGGCGTCGAGTACTGCGCGCACGTCATCGAGGCGGTGCTGGAGCACGTGGCGCCGGAGCTCGGCTGGCGGTGAGTGGCGGCCGCAGCCCGGCGATGTGAGGGGCGGCCGCAGCCCGGCGCTGGGAGTGGCGGAGCGGATAGCGGCGGCCTGGACAG
>CAZGXF010000034.1:0-11678 GCA_964529575.1 uncultured bacterium | reverse complement strand
GGCGGAGCGGATAGCGGCGGCCTGGACAGCGCGTCCTAGACTCTCTCCATGATCACGTCGGGTCTGTTCAACCTCTACACGCGAGACATCGAGGCCGGCGTCCGCTTCTACCGCGACCTGCTCGGCCTGCGCGAGACTTTCCGGACGCCGCGCGAGGGTGTGCCCGAGCACGTGGAGCTCGCGGCCGGCGGCTTCGTGCTCGGCTTGGGGGCCGTGGAGGCGGCCAGGCGGGTGCACGGCGTGGAGCCCGCTCCCGGCGCTCCGGCGATGGCCGTGGTGCTGTGGACCGACGACGTCGACGCCGAGTACGAGCGCCTGGTGGCCGCGGGCGTGCCGGCGGTAAGGGGCCCACGCGACGCCGGCAACGGCAACCGCACGGCGCTCGTCCGCGACCCCGACGGCAACCTCGTCGAGCTCGTGTCCAAGGTGAAGTGAGCCGGCGGCAGCTACCGGCTCCTGACGCCGTGGGACACGTTCACACACCAGCCGGACCCCGCCGCGCGGTCCGGAGCTGCTGCGCCAGCGCGTAGAGGCCCACGGCCGTCCCGGCCGCGCCGGCGGCGAACGCCACCGACGTCAGCGCCATCACCGCGCTCAAGCCGAAGTCGCCCAGGGGCCGGATGCCGTTGGCCAGCAGCGTGTTGAGGCTCATCACGCGGCCGCGGGCCTCGTCGGGGCTGAGGAGCTGCATCAGGGTGACGGCGGTGGTGCCCACGACGTTGCGCGCGGCACCGTGCACCAGCAGCGCGGCGGCGCAGACGAGCAGCGACGGGCTCGAGGCGAACACCACGAGGGCCCCGGCCCAGACGGCCAGCGCGGTCAGGAACACCCGCGAGCGGCTCCCGCTGCCGAGGACGGCCTGGACGCTCGAGGCCAGGACGGTGCCGGCGCCCACCGCGGAGAACAGCAGTCCCAGCTCAGCCCCGCCCACGTGCAGGACCTGCGCGGCGTAGAGGGGCAGCACCACCGAGGGGGAGGGGCCGAGGAGCAGGAGCAGCCCGTACCCGGTGACGACGGACCGCAGTCCGGCGTGGCCGCCCACCACCGCCAGACCGGCGCCGACGGAGCGGAGCAGGGGCTGGCGGAGCGCGGCCGGCGCGGGCGGGGCGTCGGTGCGCACGAACGCCAGGCACGCCAGCACCACGGCGAACCCGAAGGCGTTCATCGCGAAGTTCACCGTCAGGCCCAGCGTCGACGCCGTGAGGCCGGCCAGCGCGGGACCGACAGTGCCGGCGGCCGTCATGACCAGCGCGTTCAACGCGGTCGCCCGCGGCAGCTCGGTGCGCGGCACGAGGTGGGGGAGCAGCGAGGAGCGGGCCGGCTGGTCGAAGCTGGCCACGACGCCCGAAACGAACGCCATGGAGACCACGAGCGGCAGCGTCGCCGCGCCGGTGGCGGTCAGGACGGCCATGGCCGCCGCCAGGCCCATGAGCAGCGACTGGGTGACGAACAGGACACGCCGCTTCGGGTAGCGGTCGACGACGCTGCCGCCGATCAGCGAGAAGGCGAGGAACGCCACGGCCTGCGCGAGCGACACGGTCCCCAGGGCCACGGGTGAGCCGTCGCCGAGCTCGAGGACCAGCAGCGACTGGCCGACGACCTGCATGAACGTCCCTACCCCGGACACCGCTTGGCCCACCCACACCAGGCGGTAGTCGCGGTGGCGGAGCACCGTCCACGGAGCGGGGCGGGTCGGCGGAGCCTGCGTCGCAGGGACTGCCGCCAGGGGTGCTGCCGGGGTGGCGCCGTGCGGGGCCGCGCTCATCGGCCGGCCCCAGCGGCCACGGCCCCGGTAGCGGGCGTGCCGGCGGCCGCGCCCACACCGGCGGCCGCGCCCGCACCGGGGTCCGCCCCCTCCGGCGCCCGCAGGTACCGCGCGGGCGTCGCGAGCGGGGACGATAGGCTGCGCAGGAAGGCCTCGAGCTGGGCGAGCTGCTCGTCCGACAGGCCCAGCGGGGATAGCTCGCTGTGGCCGGCCGGCGCGTGGGGAGCGGCGTCGTAGTGCCTGAGCACCTCGCCGAGGGTCGCGAACTGGCCGGCGTGCATGTAGGGCGCGGACTCGGCGACGTTGCGTAGCGTGGGCGGCTTGAAGGCGCGTTCCAGCTCGTGGCCCTCGGCCTTGAGGAACCGCAGCTCGGTGCACTCGCGCGGCTGGGCGTCGCTCCAGGGGCCCAGGCAGTTGAACTCGCTGGCGAGCACCTGCTTGGCGCCGAGGGCGCGTCCGCTGTCGCCCGGCAGGCCGGGGCGGGCCGGCACGCCGGTGTTGTGGAACTCGTTGTTCGTGAACAGCGGCCCGTTGTGACAGTTCGTGCAGCCTGCCTCACCTATGAAGAGGCGCAGCCCGGACACCTCGTCGTCGGTGAGGAGCGTCGCGGCAGCCTCCGCGTCGCCGGCCAGCACCGCCGCCACGTAGAGGTCGAACCGCGACTCGCCGGGCATGAGCAGCCGCTCGTAAGCGGCGATCGCCTTGCCCACGTTCACGAACACGCGCGTCACCTCCTCCTGTTGCCCGGGGCTCAAGGACTCCCAGTTCGCGCGCGCCGCCGGGTCGTCCACCGGCCCGCCCGTGGCGGGCAGGCCGGAGAGGTCCGGCAGCGGCCCGAACACGGCCTCGTACTCCTCGGCGTACTGCTCCGCGATCAGGTGGGCGTACTGCAGCCGGCTGCCGCCGTGCTCCACGGGGCTCTCGAGCGGCCCCAGCGCCTGGCTCCATTGGCTGTCCGCGCGGCCGTCCCAGAACAGCCAGGGGCTGTAGGCGGTGCCGACGACGGTCATCGTCTTGCGGTCGGTGGTGCCCACGCCCTCGCCCAACGGCTTGCCGTCGGTGAAGTTGAGCTCGGCCAGGTGGCAGGTGGCGCAGGCCACCTGGCCGTTCGCGCTCAGGCGGGTGTCGAAGAAGAGCCGGTGGCCCAGGTCGGCGGCGCGGGGGTCGTCGGCGTAGGCGTTCGAGGGGTCCGCCGGGAGGGCCGGGAGGCTGCTCAGGGACAGGCTCCGCAGGGTCTCCAGCTCGCGCTCGTTCCAGGCGTCCCGCCGGGAGCAGGCCGCGAGGCTCACGGTGAGGGCGATCAGGGCGAGCAGGGCTGCGGCGGCCAGGTGCAGGGGTCTGCGGCTCACGGCCTGGTCCTGGGGCGTGGTGTCGCCGGCGGTGGTTCCCATGGCGTTCCTCTCGGGCCTCGGCGCTCAGTCGAGGACGAAGTTGAAGCGGACCTTGTCGGTGCCGGCGTCGGACTCGACCACGAAGTCCATGACCCACCAGCCGCCCATCTGGAACTTCACGCCCTCGACCAGGTACCGGCCCTCGCCCAGGTACTCGGTCACCACGGGGCGGGTCGGCAGGCCGTGGCCGTGCTGGGGCATGTCGCCGTCCACGCTCACGTGCGCGTGCTCGAGCGGCTGGCCGTCGGCGGAGGTGAGCGTCAGGGTCCAGGTATGGAGCTGGTTCACCGGGATGGGCGTCTGCGACGGCTCGTAGCTGACCGTGTAGAGCCCGTTCTCGGTGGGGAGCGTCGTGGAGAGGTCGAGGTCGCTGGGCACGTAGCTCATCCACAGCCAGCCCACGACGGTCAGGACTAGCAGGAGGCTACCGGCGACGATGCCGGCGATGCGGAGGCCCTTGGCGGTCTTGCCGAGTCCGGTGTTGCTCATGTCGATCCCCTTCTCTGCGCGGCGTCTGCCGCCGCTGGTGTGGGCGCTTCGTCTCGCGCCGAGGGTCAGGTTCCCGTAGGGCCGTAACGCCAGCGTCACGGCAGCGTCCGGCGGGCGTCAGCCCGCCTTGCCTGCGCCCACACGCCCGACGCCCACGTGCAGGAGCACGTTCCCGTGAGCCTCGTCCGCCTCGAGGTCGCGGCACCGCAGCGCGACCGCGGCGCCGTCGTCCGCCTCCGCCAGGGCGTCGACGACCTCGCCGGCGCGCAGCAGCACGACGTCGGTCCAGGCGAGGTTCCGAACGGGCACGCCGTCGCGGCTGAGGACGAGCAGCCGGCCCCCGACGAGGGTCACGAGGTGCTGGCGCGCGCCCAGCGTCGTGGGGTTCACGAGGCGCACCTTGGGACGCGCGCACGGGGCGTGGAGATGGCGCAGCCGGCCGCCCGGCGCGGCGCTGGTCGTGACGACGGCGTCAGGTGCCCGCTCCAGGAGGGAGGCGAGGGCTCGCCGGTGAGGCGCGTACGTGGGGTCGACGCGCAGCGCGTCGAACCTCGTCGCCGCCAAGGCGCCGGGTCGCGGGGGCGTGACGGCGAACGTCGCCAGGTCGAGCGACCGGCCGGGTAGCCTGTGCTCCAGCACGTGGTCGACGAGGCGCTCGAAGAGAGCGTCCACGACGGCGCGCTCGCCGGGCGCGAGGACGAGCTCGTCCAGCGGCTCCTCGCGCTCGACGCGCCCCAGCCCCGACGCCACCAGCTTGAGCCGCGCCCCCGGCAGCCGCAGCCGCAGCACGCGAGAGCGCGCGGCGTTCACCAGGCTCAGCCTCACGACCTCGCCGGCCGAGACCTCGGTCCGCCACGTGGTGCTCCCGTTGGCGAGCAGCGTAGGGGAGCCGGGCGACGGCCGCCGCGGCCCCTCCGGCAGGTCCTCGATGACGATGATGCGCTCGGCGCCCACGCCGAGCTCGTCGCTGTCCATGTCTCACGCTCCTCCGGCGGGTCGCCCCGCCCACAGGAGGAGCGTCCGCCGGGGCCGTCACGCCAGCGTCTCGGCAGCGTCGGGCTGGTTCCGGCGGCGCCGCGGACGGGCGGCGGACGCGGCCAGGACCATGCGGCCCTCGGTGCGCGCGGGGGTGACGCGACGACCCGCAGGACGCCGGGTAGGATGCGCCGACCCCACGGTTCGCGCCGGGATCTCTTCGGCGCCGCCGGGGCTTCACGGATGGCCGTCGTGGTAGGCGAGGGAGACAGGCTGGAGATCCGGCTGCTGGGCGGGTTCTCCGTCACCAGGGGCGGCGTCGCCGTGAGCGTCGGTTCGCGGGCCGCCCAGGCGCTGCTCGCGTACCTGGCCCTCACAGCGGGGGCGCGGCATCGGCGCGAGCGTCTGGCGGCCCTCCTCTGGCCGGACGCCAGCGACGCGAGCGCGCGCCAGAACCTGCGCAACGCCCTCTGGACCCTGCGCAAGGCGCTGGGCGAGGGGTTGTTCCTCGCCGACAAGATCAGCGTGGGCATGGACCCCGGTGCCGGGTACGCGCTGGACGCCGCCGAGCTCGCGCGCGGCGGCAGCGTCGAGGAGCTCGGGGCGGCCGTGTCCGCCTACGGCGGCGAGCTGCTCCCCGGCTGGTACGAGGAGTGGGTCCTGTTGGAGCGGGAGCGCCTGCGCGCCGAGCTAGACGCCAAGGCGGGCGAGCTCGTCGAGAGCCTTCTCGCGCACGGTCGGGCCCAGGACGCGCTGCGCTGGGCCGAGCGGTGGATCGCCCACGGGCAGGCGCCGGAACCGGCCTACCGCCAGCTGATGATGGCGCGGCACGCGCTGGGCGACCTGGCCGGCGTGGCGAGCGCCTACAAGCGCTGCGTGAAGGCCCTCGAGGAGGAGCTGGGCGTCGAGCCCTCGCCCGAGACGCGCGCGCTGTACGAGCGCCTGGTGCGCGAGGGGACCGAGCGCGCACCACGGGCTGGGACGGTCGACCATGCCGAGGCGCCTGACGAAGGCGCGCGCGGCGGGGCGCCGGTCGGGGACGAGCGCGGTAGCTCCGCCGACGCGGGTGCCGCCGCGTCACCAGGGACGCCACCGTTCCTCTCCGACGCTGCGGAGCGAGCTCAGCCCCTGCCCAAGGTCGTGGGGCGCGAGCCCGAGCTGGCCCGGCTGGCCGCCGCCTTGGGCGAGGCCGTGGCCGGCAGCGGGCGCGCGGTGTTCGTGACCGGCGAGGCGGGGCGGGGCAAGTCGAGCCTGCTGGGCGAGTTCTCCCAGCGCGTGCTGGCGGCGCACCCCGAGGTCGTGGTCGTAACCGGCCACTGCGACTCGTTCACCGGCGCGGGCGACCCGCTCCTGCCGTTCCGCGACGCCCTGGAGATGCTCACCGGGGACGTGGAGCCCCGCTGGTCGGCCGGCACCGTCGGACGCGAGCTCGTCGAGAGGCTGTGGCGCCTGCTGCCGCGCGCCGCCGAGGCGGTGGCGGAGCAAGGGCCCGAGCTGGTGGGCGGTGTCCTGCGCCGCGAGCCCCTGCTGGCGCGGGCAGCGCAGCGCGACCCCAGCGGCCGCCTGCGGGCCGCGTTGGAGGGGGCGGCCGCGACGCAGCGGGGCGCCGACCAGGCCGCGCTCTTCGACGCCTACCTCCGGGTGTTGCGCGCCGTGGCGGCCGAGAGCCCCGTGGTCCTGCTGCTGGAGGACCTCCACTGGGCCGACGCCTCCTCGGTGGCGCTGCTCTTCCACCTCGCCAGGCGCCTGGCCGGCACGCGTGTCCTCGTCGTGGGCTCTTACCGGACCGAGGAGGTGGCGGGCGACGACGGCGAGGCCCGCTCGCTCCAGCGCCTCGTGGCCGAGCTGGAGCGCGCCCAGGGGGGTGTGCGCATCGACCTCGACGCCGGCGCGGCCGGCCGCGAGTTCGTGGACGAGCTCCTCGACAGCGAACCGAACCGGCTGGGGGAGGGGTTCCGCGAGCGCCTGGCGCGGCTGACGGAGGGCCTGCCGCTGTTCGTCGTCGAGCTCCTGGAGGAGATGAAGGCGGCGGGCGAGCTCAAGAGGGACGAGACGGACGCTTGGGTGGCCGCGCCGGACATCTCGTGGCACGCGCTGCCGGCGCGCGTGGAGGGCGTGATCCGCACGCGGCTCGAGCGCCTCGACCCCGACCTGGTCGAGGCGCTGCAGGTGGGCAGCGTGGAGGGCGCCACCTTCACCGCCGAGGTCGTGGCGCGCGTGCTGGGGGTGGACGCGCGGCAGCTCGCGCGCCGGCTGTCCGGGGCGGGTGAGCGGGAGCATCAGCTCATCGAAGGCGTCGAGCTGGCGCGCGTGGGCGACCGGCGACTGGCGCGCTTCCGCTTCCGCCACGACCTGTTCCACCGCTACCTCTACGCGGGCCTCAGCGGGCTCGACCGCGCCATGCTGCACGAGGAGGTCGGTGCGGCGCTCGAGGAGCTGCACGCCGCGGACCCCAGCGCCGTCGCGGTCGAGCTGGCGCGGCACTACGGGGAGGCCGGGCTGGGGGAGCGGGCCGCGCGCTACCTGGTCGAGGCCGGACGCCAGGCGACGGCGCTCTACGCCTTCGGCGAGGCCAGCGCCCACCTGCGCCGCGGGCTGCGGCTCCTGGACGACGCGCCGCCAGCGCCGGACCACGAGAGGCTGCGCCTGGACGCCCTCATGCTCCTCGGGGCAGCCATACAGGCCGAGCACGGCCACGCGGCGCCGGAGGTGGCTGAGGCGTTCTCGCGCGCGCGGGAGGTGGCGTCGGGCCTGGGGGCGTCGCGCCAGGAGTTCGACGCCGCCCACTGCCTCTCGCTCTACCACTCGCAGCGCGCCGAGTACGACCGCGCCGGCGAACTGGGCGAGGAGCTGCTGGAGCTGGCCCGGCGCGAGGGCGACGAGCGGCTCCTCCTCCAGGCGCACCACGCCGTGTGGTTCGCGCGCTTCTGCCTGGGCGACTTCGCCGGCGCGCTCGAGCACACGGCGGCCGGGGTGGCCCTGTACCCCGGCGACGGCGGCGAGGACGCGAGCCTCAGGACCGGCGGTCACGACGCGGGGGCCTGTGCCCACCTCTTCGCGGCGCGCTCCCTGTGGTACCTGGGTAGGCCCGACGACGCCCTGGCCCATGGCGAGGCGGCGCTCGCGCTGGTGGCGCGCTTCACCCTCCCCGACTCGCTGGCGCACGCCTTCGGGCAGGCGGCCGAGCTCATGGTGTTGCGGGGCGACGGCGCGCGCGCACTGGAGCTCGCCGCGCGGTGCGTCGAGGTCGCGGCCGCGAACGGGCTGGGGTTCTGGGCCGCGTGGGGGACGATCGAGCGCGGCTGCGCCCTGGTCCTGCTGGGGCGGCTCGACGAGGGCCTGGCGACCATGCTCCGGGGCCGGGAGGAGTACCCGGGCATCGGCGTGTCCGAGGAGGCGAACCTCATGGCTCGCCTGGCGGACGCCCGCTTGCGGCTCGGCCGGCTCGAGGAAGCAGAGGCGGCCCTGTCCGCCGGGTTCGTCGCGGCGGCGCGCCTGACCACCGACGTCTGGTGCGCCGAACTGCACAGGCTGCGCGGTGTGCTGGCGGCCAGGCGCGGCGCAGGCGCCCAGGCCTGGGCCGCTCACTTCGACCGCGCCGAGGAGGCCGCTCGCCGCCACGGTGCCAGCGCCCTCGAGCTGCGCGCCGCCTGCTCGCGCTACGAGGCCGCCCTGGCGACGGGAGGCGAGGCGTCGCGGGGCGACGCGCGCGAGCGGCTGGCCGCCGTGTACGCGTCCTTCACGCAGGGGCGCGACACGGCCGACGTCCGGCTCGCCGCCGAGCTGCTGGCGCGCGGGTAGGCGGCTCCGCCGGCTACTCCTCCCCGCGCGAGCCCGTACAGGGGCGAATGACCCGGTGAGCCGCCAGAAGTGATTTTTCTCACTTCACGCTCATCACGTTTCTGTTTGTGCGTTGTTCGGTCTACCTTACGCGCGTGGACCAAGGACGTCCCGACAAGGCTCGCCGGGAGGGGTCGCCAGACGACCACGACCGGCCGCCAGAAGGCGGCACAGCCGGCGCCTCTGGCGGAGCGCGCGAGCGCGAGCGTACTGGTGAAGCCGGCTCAGCCGACAGCTCCCGCATGACAGGCGGACCGGCAGGTCATCGGCCAGAGGGCCCCGCGCCCACCGGTCCTGTCGTTGGCGACCGCGACCGCGGGGACCCGGAGCTCCCTGACGAGGCGCAGCCGAAGGGCGCCATCATGGTCACCTCCATCGTCGCCATCGCCATCCTGGTCTTCTTCTTCGGCGTCCTCTCGATACTCATGGGGAGGGGCTGACCGTGCACGAGGCTCAGCACGAGGCCATCGCGCGCTGGGAGCGCCGCTGGATGGCGGCCATGGGCGCGATGCTCGTCCTCCTGGTGGTGTTCATCGTCTACTCGCTGGCCGTCGAGGGAGCGCACATCGGCCAGCGGGCCGAGCGCGGCACGCCCGCCGACCTGACCCGCCTGGAGATGTTCCAGTCGCCGGGCGTCATGCAGACCGGCCCCAACGAGTTCCGCGTGAGCGTGGTCGGCCAGGCGTTCTCGTTCGCCCCCGCGGTGATCCAGCTCCCTGAGGGCGCCGAGGTCACCTTCTTCGCCTCCAGCCGCGACGTCCTGCACGGCTACCACGTGGCCGGCACGAACATCAACGTGGAGCTCATCCCCGGCGAGGTCGCCACCTGGCGCTACACCTTCCGGGAGCCGGGCGAGTACCGCGTCAGCTGCAACGAGTACTGCGGCATCAGCCACCAGAACATGATCGGCACCATCCAGGTCCTGCCCGCGGCCGAGTACGCGGCCCTGCAGGAGCAGCGCGCCGCGGCGCCCCCCGCCGACGGCGAGGCGGCAGGGGCGGCCAGCGTCGAGCTCGGCGAGCAGGTCTACGCGTCCAACTGCGTCGCGTGCCACCAGGCGAACGGCCAGGGGCTGGCGGGGGTGTTCCCGCCGCTCTCCGGTCACGCCGCGGACCTCTACGCCGCCGAGGGCGGGCGCGAGTACCTCGTGAACGTGCTGCTCTACGGCCTCATGGGCGCCATCCAGGTGGAGGGGGGCGCCTACAGCGGCGTCATGCCCGCCTGGAGCCAGCTCACGGACGAGCAGATCGCGGCCGTACTCAACTACGTCCTCGCCTCCTGGGACAACGCCGGCGAGGTCGAAGATCTACCGTACGCGGCCGCCGACGTGGCGGCCCTACGCGGTCAGGGGCTGACGCCCGACCAGGTGCTCGGCCTGAGGGCGCAGCTGGACCTGGAGCGGTGACATGGCGAGCGCAGCATCCATTCCCGGTCACCGGCAGTACCCGGAGGAGAACCAAGTGAGCGACCTGATGTCGACGAGCGGAGGCCACAGGTGACTACGGGTGCCGTCGCGGTCACTCGCGCCAGGACGGTGCTCGCGCACCCCGAGAAGCGGGCGACGCTCGCCTTCCTCGTCACTGGCTTCGCGGCGCTGCTCGTGGGCGCCCTCATCGGCCCGCTGCAGGCGCTGAACTACGCGGGCATCGACGTCTACCGGTACCTGCCCGTTCTCGCCTCCTACTACCAGGGCCTGACGCTGCACGGCGTGCTGAACGCGCTGGTCTTCACGACCTTCGCCATCACGGGCCTGATGCTCTACCTGCCCGTCCGCGAGATGGACATGCGGCCCAACATGGGCTGGGTCTGGTCGGCGTACTGGCTCATGCTGTTCGGCCTCGTCATGGCCGGCATCGCCGTGGCGGCGAACACGTCGTCGGTGATGTACACCTTCTACCCGCCGTTGCAGGGCCACTGGGGCTTCTACATCGGCCTCACGCTCGTGGTGGTGGGGAGCCTGATGATCGGTGGGCACGTCATCCACATGCGCATGATGTGGAAGCGCGCCCACCCCGAGCTGGCCACGCCCATCGTCGCCTTCATGAGCGTGGTCGTCTGGTACCTCTGGTTCATCTGCGTCGCGGGCCTGGTGCTCGAGATGGTGTTCCAGCTCATCCCGTGGTCGCTGGGCATCATCGACGGGGTCGACCCGCTCCTGGCGCGCACGCTCTTCTGGTGGACCGGTCACCCGATCGTCTACTTCTGGCTCCTGCCCGCTTACGTCTCCTGGTACGGCTTGGTGCCGCGCCAGGCGGGCGGCGAGCTGGTCTCGGACGGGCTCACGCGCTTGGCGTTCCTGATGTTCCTGCTCTTCTCCACGCCCGTCGGGTTCCACCACCAGTTCACCGACCCCGGCATCCCCGCGGCGTGGAAGCTCGTGCACTCGCTCATGACGATGATGGTGGGCGTCCCCAGCCTGCTCACGGCGTTCACCGTGGCGGCCTCGCTGGAGATCGGCGGGCGCCGCAGGGGCGGCAAGGGCTGGTTCGGGTGGATCCCGAAGCTGCCCTGGGGGAACGCCTCGTTCGCGGCCCAGGTGCTGGCGATGCTGTCGTTCATCTTCGGCGGCGCCGGCGGCTTCGTGAACGCGGCGTTCAACCTGAACGTGGTCGTGCACAACACGGCCTGGATCCCGGGCCACTTCCACCTCACCGTCGGCACGGCCGTCACGCTCACGTTCATGGGCATCACGTACTGGCTGGTGCCGCACCTCACGCGCAAGCCGCTTTACTCGAACCGGCTGGCGCTGTGGGCGAGCTGGCTGTGGTTCGCCGGCATGATGGTCTTCGCGCTCGGGATGCACTGGCAGGGCCTGCTGGCGGTGCCGCGACGGGCTCACATCGCGAACCTGGCCGAGAACCTGCAGGGTGCCTACGCCGAGGCGGCCGTGCCCGCCGCCATCACCGGCCTGAGCGGGGCCATCCTCTTCGTGGCGGTCATCTGCTACTTCACGGTCCTGTTCGGCACGCTCTTCTCCCGGCGGCAGCTCTCCGAGGCGGAGACGCCCGCGATCCCGTGGGTGCAGAACGTGCGCATCCACAGCGTGGGCGTCACCAGGTTCCTCGACAGGCTGTGGTTCTGGACGGTGGTGGCCGTGCTGCTCGTCGTCATCGCCTACGGCCCGGTGCTGTGGGACATGTTCAGGAACCAGGTCGCCATCCCCGGCCTGAAGCTGTGGTGACGCCGTGACGACGCCGCTGCTCCTCTCCTCGGTGGCC
>CAZGXF010000033.1:0-21797 GCA_964529575.1 uncultured bacterium | reverse complement strand
CGCTCAGCTTCATCGAGCGCGAGGCGTTCCAGGGCGAGGGCCGCGTGGTGTTCCGCGTGAGGTAAGGGTCCGCACGAAGCTCGCTACTGAGCAGACGAGCGCCCCGGTCCGCGTAGGCCGGGGCGCTCCGTCGCGTATCGCGCTGAGGGCCGTAGCGCTTCCTCGGTGCTACCGCCCCAACGTCCCGGGCCTGATGGACACCGACCGCGGGTCGCAAGCCAGCGACCGCGCGATCGCCTCCATGAGCAGCTCCTTGGCCCCTTCGTTCATGTCGCCGGCGAGCTCGACGGCCGCCGTCCCGCTGGCGGCGTCCCGGCTGCCGGTGGTGGGGAAGAAGCCGAGGCTACCGACGATCTCGCAGAGGTCCTCGACGGCGCCCGCCGAGCTTTCCTTGAGTCCGCCCACCTGCACGACGTTCCACGGCACGCCCCAGGGGCGGGCCTCGGTCGCCTCCGAGAAGTCGGCTAGCACCTGCTCCTCGGCGGCCCAGAAGCACAGCGTCTTCGCCGCGCGCTCGCGCTTGTCCCAGTAGTGCAGCGTGACGTCGACGGGCCCGGAGTCCTTCTCGGTCATGACCAGGAACGGCACGCGGTGATGCTGCGACTCGAGGCTGCCGAAGGTCTCCCGCCACACCGAGGTCGGGTCGCTCGCCAGGGTGAGCTCGAGGGCGTCGCCTGCGATCTCGGCGTGCAGCAGCTGCGGCGTGCCTGCGAGCGCCGGGCCGGACAGCACGCGCGCTTCGAAGAGCGCGAACGACAGGCCCACCGCCTCGAGCAGCACCTCGGGCTCGACGCCGTTCCACTCCTGCTCGCGCCCCCAGCGCATCAGCACGTGGGCGAGGCTCGTCGCCGCGTCGCCTAGCTGCTCGACCTTGCCGCGACACTCGTCGCAGAGGTAGTTGTCTGGTTCGTCATCCCGCGCCCGCCCGGGAACGAGGCCGCAGCGAGTACAGAGTCTCCAGTCGTCCATTGCCGGACCTCCAGCACGTTGACCTCCTCCGAGCCTATGGGCGGCTCATGACAGCCAGCGGAGTTTCGAATGACAGGTGTGGCGGTGGGGGAGCGGCGGTCCGGCGTTGGAAGAGCCCCGGTCGGTGTGACCGGGGCCCGATCGGATCGAGCTTTCTGACGGGTGTTCAGGGCAGGGGTGGACCGAAGATGTCGTCGGGCACGTTGTCGAACACGTCCTCCTCGCGGATCAGGCTCCCCTCGGCCAAGCCCGTGTGGTAGATGCCGCCCCCGACGCCTGTGCCGTCTCCGTCGGCGTCGGCGACGTTCAGGTGGATCCACACCTCGGGGTCCTCCATGACGAGCAGCGCCGGCCCATCGACGTAGATACCGCCGCCGTTGTCCGCCGCCCGGTTCTCGCGGATCGAGAAGCCGCCTGTCATCTCCATCTCCAACGAGGCGGGTCCGTCCGCCGCGCTGAGGTAGATGCCGGCGCCCTCCGGCGCCTCGTTGCCGATGACGCCCGAGTTCGCCAGGTTGAACGTGCCCGAGTTGAAGATGCCGCCACCGCTGCCCACGGCTGCCGCCGAGTTCCCCCTGATGGTCGTCTCGTTGAAGCCGGCGGTGCCGCCCACGTTCGCCACGCCGCCTGCCGTGCCGGCCTCGGCGCCGGTGACCGAGTTGTTCTCTACGGTCACGAACATGGCGCTGAACGTGCCGGTGTTGTACACGCCGCCGGTCATGAGCGCGCTGTTGTCGCGGATGATGGACTCCTCGACCTCGGCCTCACCCTCGTTGACCACGCCACCCTCACGCTGGTTCGCGCTCGAGGCGACGGTCGATGACTGCAATCCGAGCCGGCCCTGGTTCCAGATCGCGGCTGCCTCGTTCTCTTCGAAGACGACCGACCGCAGGCTGACGTTCGACGCCTCGTCCACGTGAACGACCGCTGAGCCGCCGTCGAAGCTGCCGCGGTTGTTCGTCAGCCTCCCCGTTTCGTAGATGAGCCGCGCGTTCGCTACGTAGATGGCGGCGCCTGTGTGCGAGGCGTCGTCGGGTCCGACGACGTTGCCGCTGAAGTTCACGTTCTCGAGGTTCGTGGTCCCGGGCCATACCTGGAGCGCGCCGCCGTCGCCGTGTAGCACCTCGTTGTCCTCGAAGTCGACGTCGATGAGCGTGACGAGACCGCTCGCCAGCATCCCCGCTCCCTGCTCGCCGTCGGTGAGCTTGCCGCCTCGTATCACCACGCCCGACATCTCGAAGCCCTCGTCGCTGCTCACGTAGAAGATGCGGAACTCGGGTGCGTCAGGCGCTCGGCGGATCGTCGTGCCATCACCTAGGATCTCCATCTCGGTCGTGATCAGCGGCAGGCCCGTGGGGCCGTGGCGGCTCGTTTCGAGCTCGTCGGTATGCACCTCGGTGAGGACGATCTCGCCTGGCGGGAGGAGGATGGTGTCAGCGTCGTACCCGGCCGGGCAGCCGCCCGTGGCGGTGTCGGTCTCAGCCGCAGCGATCGCGTCTCGCAGGGTGCACTCAGGACCACCCGTGCCGCCGCTCAAGGTAGTGACGACTATGGGACCAGGCGTGGGGTCGGGGTCCGGCTCGGGATCAGGGTCAGGATCAGGATCGGGATCCGGGTCAGGGTCTGGCTCGGGGTCCGGATCAGGCTCGGGATCAGGATTGGGGTCAGGGTCGGGGTCAGGGTCGGGATCGGGGTCAGGATCGGGGTCCGGATCAGGATCTGGGTCGGGTTCCGGGTCCGGGTCTGGCTCCGGGTCGCTCCCGGGCGGCGGGCTGACAGGGGACCCCTCCTGGGCGGTCGCCGTGCTCTCGACGCTTCCCTTGTACGCGGTGACGGCGTACGTGTACGACTCCGTCGGGTCGCCGGTGTCGTCGAGGAAGCTCTCCTCGTTCGGGTCGGTGGTGCCGACGTGGACCGCCGGCTCGGCGTCGCCGGTGGTCGAGTCGACCTCGTGCCGGTAGACGCGGAAGCCGTCCTCGCCCTCGCTGGTGTCGGTCCAGGAGACCAGGACGCCGCCCGCGACGACCTCGGCCGTGACGTCGGTCGGCGGCCGCAGCCGCGAGAAGCCGGGGTCCGAGCAGGCGACGGCCACCACCGCCAGCAGGAGCCAGGGTAGGTACCGCCGAAGGCGTGTCGGTTCGGGCAGGAGTCTGTACACGGGATGCCTCCACTCCGCGACGAGCCGCCGCGCATGAGTTCGGCCCCCAGACCTCTACCCTCGGAGTCTAGGCATTGTCGGCCGGAACGGGACGGTCAGGGCGCACGTTTCGCCTCCACACCGCGCCGCTCCGACCGCATCTCTAGGCGCAACGGACGCACTACACGCCGCACTGGGCGCAAGCACGGACGACACCGGGCGGCGACTGGCCGCACCTGCCACGGCGCACCGCTCTCACTGCGGCCTAACGCCCGGCCACCATGCTCTGTCAGGCGCGACGGTGTTCGCGCGATGGTCGCAGAGCCGAACCGAGAGCGGACCGGCGCAAGACGGGCACCGCACCCCGCCCGCCGTTCCGGCCGCAGTAGGAGGGACCATGCACGTCCGCGAGATGCTAACGACGCACCCGCACGCACAGGGCCAGGCGCTTCAGGCGATCTCGGACGAGGGCATGCAGACGCTCGCCGACTGCGTCGCGGCCTGCTACGACTGCGCGCAGGCCTGCACCTCGTGCGCCGACGCGTGCCTCGGCGAGCAGGACGTCGAGATGCTGCGCCGGTGCATCGCGCTCAACCTGATGTGCGCCGACGTCTGCCTCGCCACCGGCGCCGTGGCGACCCGCCTCACGGCGCGGAGCGAGACGGTTCTCGCCGCGCAGCTGCGCGCGTGCGCCGAGGCGTGCCGCGCCTGCGGGGAAGAGTGCGAGAAGCACGCCGGCCACATGGAGCACTGCAAGGTCTGCGCCTCCGCCTGCCGCGAGTGCCAGCAGGCGTGCGAGGGCCTCCTGCGGCGGATCGCAGCGTGACCGACCGCGATCACCGTGCCGTCATGCCCTCGGCCTGGAGCCCCGACCGCTCGGCGACCCGGAGCGACGGCCTACCGCAGCCCGAGCGAGAGGTACTTGACCTCGAGGTACTCCTCGATGCCCCAGTGCCCGCCCTCGCGGCCGATGCCGGACTGCTTGACGCCGCCGAAGGGCGCCTGCGGCGTGGAGGGGACGCCGTCGTTGAGGCCGACGATGCCGTACTCGAGGGCCTCGGTGACGCGGAAGGCCCGGGAGACGTCGTTCGTGAAGACGTAAGCCGCGAGGCCGTAAGGCGAGTCGTTCGCGAGGCGTACGGCCTCGGCCTCCTCGGCGAACGAGACGACCGGAGCGACCGGCCCGAAGGTCTCCTCACGCATCATCAGCATGTCGGGCGTCACGCCTTCCACGACGGTTGGCTGGAAGTAGAGCCCTTCTAGGCTCGAGCCGCCCGTCACGACGCGCGCGCCCTTCGCGAGAGCATCCTCGACGTGTGACCGCACCTTGGCGAGCCCCTGGGCGTCAACGAGGGGCCCGATGTCCGTGTCGTCCGCCAGCGGGTCGCCCACGCGCAGCGCCTGGCTGGCCTCCGCGAACCTGCGCGTGAACTCCTCCTGCACGCCGCTCTGCACGTACACGCGGTTCGTGCACACGCACGTCTGCCCCCCGTTGCGGTACTTGCAGGCGATGGCCTGGCTCACCGCCACGTCGAGGTCGGCGTCTTCGAAGACGATCAGCGGGGCGTGCCCGCCCAGCTCGAGCGAGATGCGCTTGATCGTGTCGGCCGCCTGGCGGTAGAGGATGCGCCCGACCTCGGTCGAGCCCGTGAAGGTGATCTTCCGGATGCGCGGGTCGGCCATCAGCGCGCCGGACACCGGCACCGGGTCCTTCGCGGGCAGCACCTGCAGCGTGCCCTCCGGGCCGCCCGCCTCGCGCCACAGGTCGGCTGCCAGCAGCGCCGAGAGCGGGCTCTGCTCGGCCGGCTTGAGCACGAAGGTGCAGCCGGCGGCCAGCGCGGGCGCGGCCTTGCGCGTCACCATCGCGAGCGGGAAGTTCCAGGGCGTGACCGCGAACACCGGGCCGACCGGCTGCTTCAGCGCGAAGAGGCGCTTGTGGCCGAACTGGCTCTGGACGGTCTCGCCGACCACCCGCTTCGCCTCCTCGGCGTACCACTTCACGAACCCCGCGGCGTAGGCGACCTCCCCGCGCGACTCCTTGATCGGCTTGCCCATCTCGGAGGTCATCGCGACGGCGAGCTCCTCCTGACGCTCGAGCATCAGGTCGGCCCACCGCTCGAGAAGCGCCGAGCGCTCGAACGCGGTCGTCCGGCGCCAGGTCTGGAACGCCTCGAACGCGACGTCCGCGGCGCGGCGCGCCTCGTCCGCGCCGCAGTCGGCGACCTGCGCGACGACCTCGCCGGTGGCGGGGTTCCTCACCTCGAAGGAGGCAGGCGCGCGCTCCCACTCCCTGCTCAGGTACCTGCTGCCGATGTCCTCGATGGCGCTCATGGGTCCTCCTATGGTCTTCAGCTCAGGCGTACAGGAGCGCGCCGACCGGGTCCTCGACGAGCTCGGTCAACCGCGCCAACAGCTCGGTCGGGTCGGCGACCGGGTCCTGCCGGTGCTCAAGCGTAAGGCTGCCGCGCCCGTCACCGCCGCCGGGCGTGAACGCCAGCGTCACCCGCAGCCGGCACCCGGCCGGCAACGGCGGCAGCGGCGACTCGTGAGGCATCTCGCTGAGGTCGAGGACCTGCACCTCGGCGTCGGCGCGGCTCTCGGGGGCCGCTCGCTCCGCGGCCAAGCCGACGAGGGAGCTCGACGCGGCCGCGCTCAGGACGGCCGGCTCGAGCGCTCCCTCCGGCGTGCCCCTGACCACCGAGAGGGCCGCGGGTCGCGGAGCGCCTACGGCGGACAGGGCCGCTAGGGTGAGGCGCGCCAGGACGTCGCAGCTCGCGATGCTCCCCGGCCGGCGCTGGCGCGCGAGGTGGGCGTTCGCCCGCGCCACGGCGTCATTCAGGCCGGCGAGGCCCACCGCCCGTCTCAACCAGGTCGCCTGCGGGGAAGCGCTGCCGCCTGCTGCGGGCGCTGCTCCGGCGGCGCCAGGTCGCAGGAGGGCGGCGATGTCCACGGCGCGCACGGCGCCGCCCGGCCCGCTTCCAGCCACCGAGCGCAGGTCGAGCGAGAGCTCCTTGGCCAGGCGGCGCGCCTTCGGTGAGGCCAGCGGGCGGCCGTTGGGCGCGGCGAGGACGGCAGGGGCCGAGGCGGCGCTGCCCCCACGCTGCACGGGTCGGGACGCGACGGGAGGCGCCGCCTGCGAGGGAGCGGAAGCGGGCGTCGGCCGGCGCGCCGCCGAGGACGTCGCGTGGGCGGGCGCCTCGGGGGTCGGCGCCCACGGAGCCACAGGCGTCGCCTCCGCTACGGGCACGGCCTCCGCTACCGGCTCGGACGCCGACGCTCCGGAGCTGTCCGCACCGGCCTCGCCCTCGCCCAGCAGCACGGCGATCACCGTGCCGGTCGGCACCTCGTCGCCCTCCGCCGCGGTCACGCCGGAGAGGACGCCGGTCGCCATCGCCGGCACCTCGACGATCGCCTTGTCGGTCTCGACCTCGAGGAGCGGCTGGCCTTCCTCGACCCTCTGCCCCTCGGCGACCAGCCAGCGCACGACGGTGCCGGTGTCCTGGGCCATCCCCAGGACCGGCATGATCACGTCCTTAGCCACCTCGCTCCACCGGCTCGCGGGCGGCGTCGCCATCGCGAGAGCCGTCGCGGGACGCCGGGCCGTTGGTGCCCGCCCCCGCCGCCGGCGCGACGTCCCCCTGTGGGAACATGCGCGGGTTGTTCCGCGCCGACTGTGTCTCGCGCACCGTGTCGAGGGGCCCGAGGGTCGTGTAGTAGCGGGGGCCCGTCACCATCAGCTTCTCGGCGGGGAAGCGCGAGATGACCTCGCAGCCGTCCTTGGTGACGACGACCTCCTCCTCGATGCGCGCGGCCGACCAGCCGTCGTCGGCGGGCCAGAACGTCTCGAGGGCGAAGACCATGCCCTCCTCGATGACCTCGGGGTGGTCGAAGGAGACCAGGCGGCTGAAGATCGGCTTCTCCCAGATGTTCAGGCCCAGCCCGTGGCCGTACTGCAGCGCGAACGCCAGCTCCTCGTCCGGGAAGCCGAACTCCTGGGCCTTCGGCCACACCTCCACGACCTCGGCGGTCGTCACGCCGGGCCTGATCATGCTGATCGCGTGGTCGAGGAGGTCGCGGCACTTGTCGTAGGCCGAGACCTGGGCCCGCGACGCGCTGCCCACGACGAACGTCCGGTAGTAGCAGGTGCGGTAGCCCATGTAGCTCTGCAGGATGTCGAAGTAGGCGGGGTCGCCGGGACGCAGCATCCTGTCGGAGGCCACGTGCGGGTGCGGGTTGCAGCGCTCGCCGCTGATGGCGTTCACGCCCTCGACCATCTCCGAGCCGTGCTCGTAGAGGAACTTCGTCACCAGGCCGACGATGTCGTTCTCCCTCACGCCGGGCCGGAGGTTCTCGTAGACGAGCTGGTAGGCGGCGTCGACCATGCCGGCGGCGTGCGTCAGCAGGCCGATCTCGTCGACGGTCTTGATCTTGCGCGCCTCGAGCATGAGCTGCTGGCCGTCCACGACCTCGAGCCCCAGCTCCTGCAGCGCGAAGAGGATGGGCAGCTCGACCAGGTCGATGGCCACCGGGTCCTGGTGCAGGCCGCGGCTCTCGAGCTCGGCGTAGACCTCCTTGGCGACCTTCTCGGCGCGGCCCATCTGCGGCGAGATCGTGCCGCGGAGCATGGAGACGCCCGGCCGCGACCGCTCGGCGCCGTCGAGCCAGGGCGCGTAGAGCTGGTGGTGCCGCGCCGCCGACCCGAAGTCCCACAGGATGGGCTCGTCGCCGCGCGGCAGCAGGGTGTAGCGCGCCACCTTGTCCTGCGCCCACGTGCCGATGTGGGTGGAGGTCACGTAGCGCACGTTGTTCATGTCGAAGAGGAGCAGCGAGCCCACGCTCGAGCCCTCGAGGACGGTCTTGATGCGCTGCAGGCGCTCGCGGCGCAGGCGGTCGAAGTCGATCCGCTGCTCCCAGTCCACGCCCATCGTGCCGTATGTCGCGATTGCCACCTTGACTCCTTAGTTGCTGGGGGAGAGGAGCTGCCTCACGGCCGCCACGACGCTCGCGGGCGTCGGCACCGTGAGGTCCTCGAGGACGGGCGAGAAGGGCACGGGCACGTCCATGGCGCACAGGCGCTTCACCGGGGCGTCCAGGTAGTAGAACGCGCCGTCCGCCACCACCGCCGCCAGCTCGGCCGCGGCACCGTAGCGCTCGTGGCCCTCGTCGATCACGACCACGTGGCCGGTCTTCCTGGCCGACTCGACCAGCGTGTCCTTGTCCAGCGGGAACAGGCTGCGGGGGTCCACCACCTCGGCGCCGACGCCCAGGCGGGCGAGCTCCTCGGCGGCCTCGAGCGCCACCTGGACCATGCTGGAGGTCGCGATGAGCGTGACGTCGTCGCCGCGGCGCTTGACGTCGGCCACGCCGAGCGGCAGCACGTACTCCTCGGCGGGGACGTGACCCTTGGCGGTGTAGCCCATCTTGTCCTCGATGAACACGACCGGGTTGTCGTCGCGGATCGCGGCCTTCAGGAGGCCCTTCGCGTCGTATGGGGTGCTGGGCAGCACGACCTTCAGGCCCGGCACGTGCGCCACCCAGGTGTGGAGGCTCTGGCTGTGCTGCGCCGCCGAGCGCCTGGTGGCGCCCAGCGTGGTGCGCAGCACCATGGGCACCTTCAGCTTGCCGCCGGACATGTAGTGCGTCTTGGCCGCCTGGTTCACCAGCTGGTCCATGACCAGCGTCAGGAAGTCGCCGAACATCAGGTCGACCACCGGCCTCATGCCGGTCATGGCGGCGCCCACCGCGATGCCCGTGAAGCCGGCCTCCGAGATGGGCGTGTCCATGACGCGCCCGGGCCCGAACTCCTCGACCAGCCCCGAGAGCACCTTGAACGGCGTCCCCGCCTCGGCTACGTCCTCGCCCAGGATGAAGACGGCGGGGTCGCGCCGCATCTCCTCGGCCAGCGCCTCGCGGACGGCCTGCGAGAAGGTGATCACGCGCGGCTCGGCCGCGGCGCCCGCGGCGCCAGACCGGGCGGCCTCAAGCGTAGACATGCAGCGTCACCTCCGCCGGGTCGGGGAAGGGGGCCTCCAGCGCGAACTCCACGGCCGCCTGCGCCTCCGCCTTCACCTCGGCCTCGACGGCCGCGAGCTCTTGGGCCGTGAAGGTGCCCTCGGCCACGAGCGCGTCTGCGAACAGCTTGATGGGGTCGCGCCGTTCGCGCCACTCGACCTCCTCGCTCTTGGGGCGGTAGTACTCGCGGGCGATGTCGCCCACGTGATGGCCGTGGTAGCGGTACGTGTGGCACTCGAGGAACGCCGGGCCCTCGCCAGCGCGGGCGGCGCGCACCAGCTCGGTGGCCACCCGGTGCACGGCGCGCACGTCCTGCCCGTCCACGGCCTCGGCCCGGATGCCGAAGGCGCGGGCGCGGCCCAAGACCTCGCCGGCCGTCGTCTCGCGGAAGTGCGTGTACTCGTTGTACTGGTTGTTCTCGCAGACGTAGATCACGGGCAGGCGCCACAACTGGGCCATGTTCATGACCTCGTACAGCAGGCCCTGCCCGAGCGCGCCCTCGCCGAAGAAGCAGACGGCCACCTGACCGCTGCCCCGCTTGAGCGACGACAGGGCGGCGCCGGTGGCGATGCCGGCCGAGCCGCCCACGATGGCGTTGGCGCCCAGGTTGCCGTTCTCCTGGTCGGCGATGTGCATCGAGCCGCCCTTGCCGCGGCAGTAGCCGGGAGCGCGGCCCAACAGCTCGGCGAACATCAGGTCCAGCCGCGCCCCCTTCGCCACGCAGTGGCCGTGGCCGCGGTGCGTGCTGGTGATGTAGTCGGTCCGCTCGAGCGCCTCGCAAACCCCCACCGCCACCGCCTCTTGCCCTGAGTAGAGGTGCGTGAGGCCGGGCATCTTGCCGGTGAGGTAGAGCTCGTTCGCGTGACCCTCGAAGACGCGTATCCGCCACATCTGGCGGTACATCCGGAGCGCCAGCGCCGCGTCCCCGGAGACGGTCGCCGCCCTCTCCGCGGCCACGCTCGCTGGGGTGCCGTCGCTACTAGCCATGTTCAGTCCTCCATGCCCTCTCCGCCAGCGGGCTCGCGCCGCTCCCGTGGCGCCCGCGTGACCTGGCGACGCTCGCGCGGCGCTCCGGCGTCCGCGCCGCGCTCGCGCGCCGGCGCCGCGTCGTGGCCGTGCCCCAGGCGCCTGATGCCTTCCTCGCTGTCCTGGCGGATCTGCGCCAGGTGGCCGCGCATCGCCTCGCGGGCGGCCTCGGGTGCGCCGTCCTCCACGGCCCGCAGGATCCTCTTGTGGTGCACCTGGCCCCTGGCGGGGCCGCCAGGCGTGTCGAAGATGCGGCTGCGGTGCTCGTGCAGCACGTCGACCACCGACTCCAAGAGCCGCGGCACGAAGGCGTTCTGGGTCGCCACGGCGAGCGCCAGGTGGAAGGCGTCGTCGGCGCGTATGAACGCCGCGCGGTCGTGGAGGTTCGCGTCCATGGCCTCCACGGCCCGGCGCAGGGCCTCGACGTCCTCGGGCTTCACGCGCTGCGCGGCCCGGTAGGCGATCTCGGGCTCGAGGATCTCCCTCACTTCCAGCAGCCCCTCGAAGGGGTCGTCGCTCTGGTCGAGGAAGAGCATCGACTGCAGCGCCCGCGAGAGGCTGTCGCTGGTGGCGTCCACGACGAACGTGCCCTGCCCGGGCCTGACCTCGACCAGCCCGCGCACCGCGAGCGCCTTGAGCGCCTCGCGGATCACGGTGCGGCTGACGCCGAACTGCTCGGCGAGCGTGCGCTCGTTCGGCAGTCGGTCGCCGGCCGCCAGCTCCCCGGCGGCTATGAGCTCCTGGATCTGGTCGGTGACCTTCTCGTAGAGCCGCTGCTGCTTGACCGGACGGATCATCTGGCTTGCCCCTCCCCCGTGGCGGTACGGTCCCTGTGGTATGACCACCATACCATAGCCCGTGGGGTCCTCCCCGCCAGCGCGAAGCCGTGAGCTTGCCGCAGACCGGCGGAGGGCAGGGCCGTGTTCACGCCCTGGCGCTCCCGAACAGCGGCGCCGGCACGACGCGCAGCTCCTTCTCGCCGCGCTCGACCATCACCGGGCCGTCGGCCGTGACGCGCGCCTCGGGCAGCACGCCGGGCATGCACAGGTAAGCCAGCGTCGTGAAGACCCCTGCGGGCGCCACGCCGAGCTCGCTCGCCAGCGCGGACTTCGCCGCGCGGAACGCGTCGACGACCGCCTCGGCGGGGCGGTCGCTGAGGAACCCGAGCAGCGGCAGCGGCACCTCGGCGACGACGCGGCCGTCCCGGACGGCGACGAAGCCGCCCTGCAGCTCGGCGATGCGGTTCACCACCAGCGCCATGTCGGCGTCGTCCGCGCCCACCACCCCTACGTGCACGGGGCCGGGGTGGTAGGAGGAGCCGAACGCGCCCGTCCGCAGCCCTAGGCCGCGCACGAACGCCACGCCGACCTTGCCGGTGGCGAAGTGGCGCTCCACGACGGCCACCTTCGCCACGCCGCGGCTCGGGTCGGCCGTCACGGCGCCCGCAGCCACCGGCAGGCGCTCGCGACGAGCCCTGGTGAGGACCTGGAACGGCCGGGCTTCGATCACGAGGGTCTCGGCGGAGTCGCCCGACCCGGCGGGCGCCGGCACGCGCAGGTCGGCGGCGGTGAGGGGGGCCTTCAGGCGCACGGTGTCGCGGAACGACTCGGGGTAGGCCGGCGCCTCGAGCGGCTCGAGGTACCGACCCTGCCTCGCCACGACGCGCGGGCCGGCGATCACCTCGGTGACCTCCAGCGTGCGCAGGTCGGACAGCAGGTTCACGAACGCCAGCCGACCCGGCGTGACGGAGCCGACGTCAGCGGTCTTCCGCAGGTAGGTGGCGGCGTTGAGGGTGGCCATGCGGATCGCCTCGACCGGCGGCACGCCCATCTCCACGGCCACGCGCACCCTGTGGTCGATGTGCCCCAGGCGCGCGATGTCGTCGATGTCCTCCTCGTCGGTCGCGAACATCACGTTCGAGCTGTCGACGCGGTGGCGGGCGATGGCCGCGAGGACCCTCATGTCGTCGGCGCCGGAGCTGAACCGCACCTGCACCGCCAGGCCCAGGCGCAGGCGCTCCAGCGCCTCCTCGACCGAGCCGGCCTCGTGGTCCGAGAGCGCGCCGGCGGCGACGCTGGCCTGCAGCGTCGCGCCAGCCTGGCCCTCCAGGTGGCCGCAGACCAGCTTGCCGTGGCGTCGCGCCAGGTCGGCCAGCCCGCGCAGCCGCTCGTTCGGGTGGCGCTGGGCGTAGACGTTCCACTCGCGCAGCTCGACGGTCTCGGGCCAGGCGAGCATCTCCTCGAGCTCCTCGAGCGTGGCGCTGGCGCGCCCTTCGATACCGAGGAACGTCGTGTAGAACGGCGAGAAGTAGGCCTCCAACGGCGTCCTGGCCGCCTCGTCGAGGAAGAAGCGCATGGCGGCCTTGCCGCGCATCTTCCCGGCCTCGGTGAAGTCGGTGACCAGCACCTGCGTGCCCTTCGGCACGAGGAAGCGGGCGAGCTCGGTCATGGGCAGCGAGGTCGCGCCCACGTGGATGTGCGTGTCGATGAACCCCGGCGCCAGGTACCGCCCCGCGGCGTCTACCACGTGCGTCCGCGGTCCCACGCAGCGCTCGACGTCGCCCACGGCGGCGATGCGCTCGCCCTTCACGGCCACGTCGGCCGGCCGGACCTCGCCCGTGAACACGTCGACGAGCCGGCCGCCCTTGATGACCAGGTCGGCGGGCGCCTCCCCGAGGGCCACGGCCACGAGGTCGGCGCGGTCCGTCACCTCGCCGCCTCCGCCTCGAGCACGACGGGGATGGGTTCCACGAGGAGCTTGTCGCCGGCGTAGGCCACCTTCAGCAGGCCGCGCACCGACATGCGCAGCTCGGGCGAGACGCCGGGGATGAAGAAGCCGGTCAGGCGGTAGTAGTTGCTCACGAAGTCGATGCCCAGGGAGGCGATCGCGGCCTTGGCGGCGCGCATCTGCTCCTCGACCTCCTCGGCGCTGGCGTCGGAGACGATGCCGTGGAGGGGCATGGGCACCTCGGCGACGATCCGCCCGCCGTCGGCGACGACCAGACCGCCGCCCAGCTCGGCGATGCGGTTGCCCACCAGCGCCAGCTCCTCGTCGCTCGTGCCGATGAGGGCGAGCTCGGACGGGCCGGGGTGGTAGGTGAAGCCGAGGGCGCCTCGCTTCAGGCCCAGGCCCTTCACGAACCCCACGCCCATCTTGCCGGTGCCGCCGATGCGCTCGACCGACGCCAGCTTCACGACGTCCTGCGCCGGGTCGAGCAGCACCTGCCCGTCCCGCACCGGCAGCTCGACGTGCAGCTCCTTGGAGCCCATCGCCTCCGGGTGGAAGCCGATCACGCGCGCGGTCGCCTTCGCGGCGCCCGCCGGCCCCGCGACGACGAAGTCGGCGGGCTCGAGGGGGCGCCTCAGGCGGACGCGGCCGTAGAAGTCGCGCGGGTACTCGGGGCGGGGGAGGGGTGCGACGTAGCGGTTGTCGCGGGCCACTACCTGCTCGCCGTAGACGACCTCCTTGACCTGGAACGAGCGCAGGTCGTCGACGAGGTTCACGAACGCCTTGCGGCCCGGAGCGATGCCGCCCAGGTCGGACGTCACGCCCAGGTAGCGGGCGGGGTTGAGCGACGCCATGCGGATCGCGTCGAGAGGTGCCACGCCGTGCTCGATGGCCATGCGGACCCTGTGGTCGAGGAAGCCGTGGTCGCGGACGTCCACGATCTCCTGTTCGTCGGTCGAGAACATCACCAGCGAGCTGTCGAGCCGCTTCTCGGTGACCACGCGGAGGATGTCGTGGATCTCGTGCCAGTGCGCGGAGCCGAACCGTACCTGCAGCGCCACGCCGTTGCGTATGCGCTCGACCGCCTCCTCCACGGTGTAGGTCTCGTGGTCCGAGTGGGCGCCCGACGCGACCGAGGCGGCGAGGAGCCCGTCCATGAAGAGCCGCAGGTGCCCGGCCAGACGCAGGCCCTTGCGGCGCGCCATCTCGCCGCCCGCCCTGACGTCCGGGTTCGGGCTGCGGTGCTGCTGGACGTTCCACTCGCGGAACTCCTTGGCCTCGGGCCAGCTCGTCATCTCGTCGAGCTCCTCGAGGGTCACCCCACGGCGGCCGTCGGTGGGGATCAGCGAGGTGTGGAACGGCGAGTAGTAGACGGTCATGGGCGTGTTCTTCGCCTCGTCGAGGTAGAAGCGCGCCACCTGGTGCCCCGCGACCTTGGTGGCCTCGTTGAAGTCCGTGACGATGGCCGCCGTGCCGTACGGCACGAGGAGACGCGCCATCTCGGTCACCGCCAGCGAGGTGGCGCCCACGTGGACGTGACACTCGATGAAGCCGGGCACCAGGTAGCGGCCCGTGGCGTCGACGACCTCGGTCCTCTCGCCAACGCACCGCTCCACGTCCCCGATGGCCGCGATGCGGTCGCCCTTCACGGCCACGTCGGCCCGGTAGATCTCGCCCGAGTAGACGTTCACCAGGTTCCCACCGCGGATGACCAGGCCGGCGGGCTGCTCGCCCAGCGCGACGGCCACCAGGTCGTCGCGGTCGTAAACCCTCTGCTGCTCCCTGTCGGTCATGCTCCTCCGCTCCCGCTAGCCACGGCGTCCCGCTCGGCCTCCAGCAGGACGGGCACGATCGTCTCCTCGAGGCGCGCCCCCGAGAGGGAGACGCGCAGCAGGCCGTCCACGGTCATGCGCAGCTCGGGCGCCACGCCGGAGATGAAGAGGACCGCCAGCCGGTAGACGTTGCTCTTGAAGTCGATGCCGAGCACCTCGGCGATCGCGCGCTTGGCCGCGCGCAGGCCCGCCTCGACCTCCTCCAGCGGCCGGTCGGAGACGAGGCCCAGGAGGGGCATCGGCACCTCGGCCAGGACCTCGCCGTCAGCGGCCACCACCAGCCCGCCGCCGATCTCGGCGATGCGGTTCGCCACCAGCGCCATGTCGGCGTCGTCGGCGCCCACGAGCGCCAGCTCGCAGGGCCCCGGGTGGTAGGTGAACCCGAGCGCGCCGCGGCGCATGCCCAGCCCCTTGATGAACCCGACGCCGCGCTTGCCCGAGCCGGCCGACCGCTCCACGGAGGCGAGCTTCACGACGTCGCGCTCGGGGTCGGCGGCGACGTGCCCGCCCTCCACCGGCAGCTCCAGGTGCAGCTCCTTGGTGCCGCTGACCTCCGGGTCGAAGCCGATCACGCGGGCCCTCACGGAGCCCGCTCCGGGCGGCGCCGGCACGGCCAGGTCGGCGGCGGTGAGCGGCGCGCTGAGGCGCACGCTGCCGTAGAAGCTCTGCGGGTACTCGGGCCGCTCGAGGGGCGCCACGTAGCTTCCGCCCTCGGCCACGACCTCCTCGCCGTAGACGACGCGCTGGACGACGAAGGTGCGCAGGTCGGAGACGACGTTGACGAACGCCTTCCGGCCGGGCGCGATGCCGCCCAGGTCGCCGGTGACGCCCAGGAAGCGCGCGGGGTTGAGCGTCGCCATGCGGACGGCGTCCATGGGGGCGACGCCGTGCTCGATCGCCATGCGCACGCGGTGGTCCATGAACCCGAGGTCGCGTACGTCCACGAGCTCCTGCTCGTCGGTGGAGAACATCATCAGGCGGCTGTCGAGGCGCCTCTCGGTGACGGCGCGCAGCAGGTCGGCGGTCTCGGTCCAGTGCGCCGAGCCGAACCTGATCTGCACCGCCAGGCCGGCGCGCATGCGCTCCACCGCCTCCTCCACCGTGTAGGCCTCGTGGTCGGAGGCGGCGCCGGCCGCGGCGGAGGCCTGCAGCGCCGGCCCGAGCTGGCCGCGCAGGTGGCCGGCCATGATCAGCCCGCGCTCCAGGGCGCGCCGCCCGGCCTCGCGCACCAGCTCGTTGCGGTGCCGGCTCGACTGCACGTTCCACTCGCGCAGCTCGAGCGTCTCGGGCCAGCCCAGCATGTCGTCGAGCTCCTCGAGCGTCACCGACCGGCGTGTGGCGCTCGGCAGCAGCACCGTGAAGAACGGCGACATGTACACCTTGAGGGGCGTCCTCTTGGCCTCGTCGAGGAAGAAGCGGGCCGCCTCCACGCCGGCGAGCTTCGTGGCCTCGGTGAAGTCGGTGACGATGGCCGCGGTGCCGCAGGGCACCAGCAGCCGGGCCAGCTCGGTGGAGGCCAGCGAGGTGGCGCCCACGTGGAAGTGGGTCTCGATGAAGCCGGGGACGAGGTAGCCGCCCTCCGCGTCGACCACCTGCGTGCCGTCGCCGACGCAGCGCTCCACGTCGCCCACCGCCGCTATACGGTCGCCCTTCACGGCCACGTCGGCGCGGTAGACCTCGCCGGTGTAGACGTTCACCAGGTTCCCGCCGCGGATCACCAGGCCGGCCGGCCGTTCGCCCAGCGCGACGGAGACCAGCTCGTCTCTCTCGTTCAAGCCTGCGGTCCTTCCCTTGGGCCACGGGCGTTGGCCGCGAAGCCAACGCCCGTCGCCTGCCCCCGCCCAAGCTCTCGCTGCCGCCGGGGGGTAGCGGCAGGTCGAAGAGCGGTGGGCACCGGAGTACCCTTCGCGCCGGGCTCGGGCCCCGCGGGCCCAGGCCCGCGTGACCCGACGGCGCGCTACCTACCGAGCGACCAGTTGTAGGCGTCCCAGAAGAGACCGGCCTGGGCGCCGAACTGGGTGGGGTTCACGTTCTGCACCTCCTGGCGGATCGCGAAGATCGTGGCCGCCTGGAAGAGGGGGAACATGGCGTAGTCGTCGTAGATGATCCGCTGGACCTCGTCAAGGATCTCGGCGGCGCGCTCGGGGGTGACGCCGCGCCGGTGCTCGTCGAGCAGCTCGTCCACGCGCGGGTTCGACCAACCGGAGTGGCCGTTGCCGAACGGCTTCTCGGGCACGGGGATCGCGTCCGAGTGCCACCAGTCGGAGAGGTTCGGGTTGATGGCGAAGACGCCGTTGCTGAACTGCGCCATCTCGTAGCGCCTGCCCCAGGCCACGCCCTCCCAGCCGCCGAAGAAGCTCGGGGCGGGGTAGTTCTGGATCTCGACCTCGATGCCTACGTCGGCCCAGGCCTGCTGCATGATCGCCTGCATCGACTCGCGGGGCCGGTTGCCGGCCGTCGTGGAGTGGGTGAGGTGCAGCCGCACGCCGTCCTTCTCGCGGATGCCGTCGCCGTCGGTGTCCACCCAGCCGGCCTCCTCGAGGGCGCGGCGCGCCTCGTCGGGGTCGTAGGGGTAGGGCTCGAGCTCCTCGTTGAACCAGGCCGTGCCCTGCAGCTCGTTGACCCCGCGCGGGTTGATGCCGTGGTAGAGGGTCTGCAGGATCTCGTCCATGTTCACCGACAGGATCAAGGCCTTGCGCACGGCCGGGTCGGTGAGGATGGGGTGCGGCGTCGAGGTGTCGCCCGGGACCGTCTGGCTGAAGAAGATGCGCTCGAGCTGCGGCCAGGTCGTGGTGACGACCTCCACGCCCGCCGTGCTCTGCAGCTGCGGCACGTTCGAGGTGAGCAGGCCGATGGCCATGTGGACGTCGCCGGCCATCACCGCCGCCGCCAGCGCGTTGGTGTCGGGGATGATGCGGACGACGACGCGGTCCAGGTAGGCGGGACCGCGGTAGTAGTTGTCGTTGCGCTCGAACATCAGCACGTCGCCGACGCGCCACTCGACGAGCTTGAAGGGGCCGTTGCCGATGGGCCGCTGGTTGAACTGGTCCTTGCTGACGCCCTCGAGGGCGTGCTTTGGCGCGATGCCCATGTTGATCACGGCCTCGTCGAGCCAGAACGCGAACCCTTCGGTGAGCGTGACGACCGCCGTCTGCGGGTCGACGACCTCGACCGACTCGACCTTCTCCCAGCCGTGCGTGGCGTAGGCCACGTTGGCGGGGTCGATCAGCCACTGCCAGGTGAAGGCGATGTCGTCGGCGGTGACGGGCGTGCCGTCCTCCCAGGTGACGCCCTCGCGCAGCCTGAGCGTGTAGACGCGGTAGTCCTCGCTGATGGTGCCGCTCTCGACCGAGGGCACCTCGACGAGCAGGCCGGGGACCACGTTGAAGTCGTGGTCGACCTTAACGAGCGGCTCGTTGATGAGCATCGCCGTGTAGTACTGGGCGGAGACCGGCGTGCTGGACTCGGCCAGGATCATGCTGGCCGGCTCCTGGAGCTGGCCGATGACCAGGGTCCCACCCGTGCTGCCGGCCGGCCGCTCCTCCTGGGCGTAGGAGGCGCCCAGCCAGGCCGTCAAGGTGACGGCGAGGACCGCTAGGAGGGCCCGCCTGCCCCTGGTGCCGCGTTGCCTGTGGGGGTGCGCGTCGATCATCTGCATCCTCGTTCCTGAGGCGCGGCCGCCCTGTCGCGGCCGGTGGTCTCGCGTTGGCGTGTCGTGCGCTGCCTACGTGGCCGTCGCCTGGTCTCCCGGTACGCGGAGCTCCAGGCGCGGGGCGCTGCCTTCTCGGGCGCTGCCTCCCTCCCTCCTTGGACCCGCGCCGCGCCGCGGCGCGACGGTTGGTCGGAGCCTGCGGGGCGACCTCCTTGGCGCTACGGGACGGGTCGACGCTCACCGCGGGGGCGCGCCGACCATCTCGGTATAGTGGTCTGACCGCCCGCCTTCGTCCGCTCCGGTTCGAGTTGGCTGCGAAGTTATCACCTACCCCCCATGCCGTCAACACTCCGAGCTCGGTCGGGAGGGCGATGAGCGCCGTTTCATAGGGCGAAACGGCTACGCCCTGCCGGCGTTGACACTCCTGGGACCCCGTGCAATCATCCCCCTACAGCTAGCCGGGCAGGCTCTCGAAGTGAGCGGGGGCGGTCTGACCACCGGGTTGCCACACCAAGGCGCCTGGCGGTACCGCGGCAGCGTAGCGGTATCCGCGGACCACGACGGAAGGGGTTGTGCGAGTGAGCTTCAACGAACCAGCGCGCATCGGGTGGATCGGCACCGGGAACATGGGCTTCCCGATGGCCGCCCGGCTCATCAAGACCGGGTTCGACGTGGCGGTGTGGAACCGTACCCGCTCCAAGGCCGAGCCCCTCGCCGCCCTCGGCGGCACCGTCGTCGACGAGCTCACGGACCTCGCCGACCGCGACGTGGTGTTCTCGATGGTCGCCGACCCCGCCACCCTCCTGGCGGTGACGGTCGGCGAGGGCGGAGTGCTGAGCGTGGACGGCAAGGCGCCCAAGGTGATGGTCGACTCGTCCACCGTGGACGTGGAGACGTCCAAGAAGGTGCGCGCGGCCGCGGCCGCGAAGGGCGCCGACTTCCTCGCCGCGCCCGTGAGCGGCAACGGCAAGGTGGTGAAGGCGGGGAAGCTGAGCGTGGCCGCGTCCGGCCCTCGCAGCGCCTACGACGCGGTGCTGCCGATGCTCGAAGCGCTGGGCCAGGGCGTCACCTACGTGGGCGAGGGCGAGTCGGCGCGCATCGTGAAGATCGCTCACAACGTGCTCCTGGGCGTCGTCACGCAGTCGCTCGCCGAGATCACGGTCCTGGCGGAGAAGGGGGGCATCTCTCGCCACGCCTTCCTCGACTTCATCAACAACAGCGTGATGGGCTCGGTCTTCACGCGCTACAAGACGCCGGCCTTCGTGAACCTCGACTTCAAGCCCACGTTCACGCCCCCGTTGCTGCGCAAGGACCTCGACCTGGGGCTAGCGGCCGCCAGGGAGCTGGGGGTCCCGATGCCCGTGGCGGCGGCGACCCGCGAGGCCGTCCAGGCCCTGATCGGCGCCGGCCACACCCAGGACGACTTCGCCACGCTGTTGCTGGAGGTGGCGCGCGGAGCCGGGCTGGAGCTGAAGCCCGAGCAGGTCGAGGTGGACGACGGGCTCAAGGACCGCGCGGCGGCCTGACGGCCTGGACGGCGAGCGGCCGGCCGCAAGGGAGGGTTGAGGGCGCATGCTTCCGTTCGTGTTGAGGCGGCTGCTCTCGATCGTGCCGCTGCTGTTGATCGTGTCGGCGGTCACGTTCTTCCTGTTGCAGTACATGGGCGACCCGCTCTCCTACTACCTGCAGGGGAACGTGACCGCCGCCGACTACGAGCGGCTCTCGAAGCAGTTCGGCCTCGACCGGCCGGTGTTGGTGCGCTTCGGCGAGTGGCTGCTCGACATCGCCCAGGGGAACTTCGGCGCCTCCCTGGTGTCGGGGCGCCAGGTGCGCGACCTCATCGCGTTCCACTTCCCGAACACGCTGCTGCTGATGGGCACGGCCTTCGCCCTGACCATCGTCATGGGCATCCCGCTCGGGGTCATCTCGGCCGTCAGGCGCGCGAAGCGCACCGATTACGCCATCACCGCCGTCTCGATCGTGTCGTTCTCGGCGCCCACGTTCTGGACCGGCATCCTCGCGATCGTCGTCTTCTCGCTCTGGACCAGGCAGCGCGGCCTGCCGTACCTGCCCTCGGGGGGCATGTACGACTTCATCGAGGGCCCCACGTTCGCCAGCATCGCCCGCCACCTGGTGCTGCCGGCCTCGATCCTCGCCTTCTCGATGCTGGCCCGCTACGTCAGGTACATGCGCTCGAGCCTGATCGAGGTCCTGTCGCAGGACTACATCCGCACGGCCAGGGCCAAGGGACTGCCGGAGCGCCGCGTCGTCTACAAGCACGGCCTCAAGAACTCCCTGCTGCCGATCGTGACCATCATCGCCGTGGACATGCCCCAGCTCATGGGCGGCGCGCTGATCACCGAGCAGGTGTTCTCGTGGCCCGGCATGGGGAGGCTGATGGTCGACCACGCCGCCCGCGCCGACTTCCCGGTGCTCATGGGCATCCTCGTGTTCGTCTCGGTCATCGTCATGCTGCTGACGGTCGTGGCCGACGTCGTCTACACGCTCGTCGACCCGCGGGTGGAGTACCGGTGAGCCGGGTGGGCGGTGGCCTCCAACGCGTCGCCGTCGTGGCGCAGCGCGCGGTCGAGCGGGCCGACGAGCCCAACGCCCCGTCGAGGCGGGCGTGGAGGGCCTTCCGGCGCAACAAGCTCGCGGTGCTGGGCACGCTCATGCTGGCGGCGATCCTCGCCGTGGTCGTCCTGGGCCCGAGCTTCGTCCCCCGTGAGCTGGCGCTCCGGCCGCAGCCGATCCGCATGCTCCAGCCGCCGAGCGCCGAGCACCTTCTCGGTACCGACGAGGTGGGCCGCGACGTCGCCGCCCGCCTCGTCTACGCCGGACGCGTCTCGATCCCCGTGAGCCTCTCGGCCATGGCGATCGCCCTGGTGGTGGCGTCGGCGGTGGGCATCACCGCCGGCTACTTCGGGGGCTGGTTCGACCAGGTCGCGATGCGCACCGCCGACGCGCTGCTCTCGATCCCCACGATCTTCCTCCTGCTCACGATCGCGGCCGTGTCGCGCCCCACCGTGCCCGTGCTGGTGCTGGTCATCGGCCTGCTGGCCTGGATGGACCTGGCGCGCATCGTCCGCGTGCAGACGATCGCGCTGTCGAAGCGCGAGCAGGTGGAGGCGGCGAAGGCGCTCGGCGCCAGCAGCTTCCGCATCCTGTGGCGGCACATCCTGCCGAACGTCCAGGGGCCGCTCCTGGTGGCGGCGCCCCTCGTGGCCGGCCGGGCGCTGCTGACGGAGTCCGCCCTCAGCTACCTGGGCCTCGGCATCCAGGTGCCCACGCCAACGTGGGGGAACATGCTCAACCAGGCCCAGCAGTTCGCGCTCTCGGCGCCGTTCCTCGCCGTGGCGCCGGGCCTGGCGATCATGCTCACGGTGATCGCGATCAACTTCATCGGCGACGGCCTTCGCGACGCCTTCGACCCGCGGGCGAC
>CAZGXF010000032.1:0-21850 GCA_964529575.1 uncultured bacterium | reverse complement strand
GAGCGCGACGTGCGCAACGGCTCGCCTCAGCTCATCGCCAGGCGCTTCCCCGACGTCCTGCCGTTCCTGCCCCAGGTGCTGGCGAGGCCTAAGTGGCTCTACGACTTCTGGCGCGACGGCCTGCCCATGAGCTTCCCCAACATCCTCCTGCCCGAGGGACCGATGCCGTACGCGGACATCGGCGCCCAGCTCGCCGCCGCGGCGGTCTCGTGGAGCGACATCGCCTGGATCGCCGAGGCGTGGGACGGTCCGATCGTCGTCAAGGGCGTGCACACCGCCGACGACGCCAGGCGCGCCGTCGACGCCGGCGCCAGCGCTGTCGTCGTCTCGAACCACGGGGGCCGGCAGCTCGACGGTGTGGCGGCCACGCTGCACGTCCTTCCCGAGGTCCTCGACGCGGTGGGGGACAGGGTGGAGGTGCTCCTCGACGGGGGCGTCCGCCGCGGCGCCGACGTCGCCAAGGCCGTGGCCCTGGGCGCCAAGGCCGTGCTGGTCGGCCGCGCCTACGCCTACGGGCTGGCCGCCGCCGGCCGCGAGGGCGTGGCCAAGGCGCTGGAGGTCCTCCGCACCGAGCTCGAGCGCACGCTCAAGCTGCTCGGCTGCCCCTCGGTGGCCGAGCTCGACGCCAGCTACCTGGGCGAGCCCGAGGGCTGGCCGCCGGCGGCGACCCGACGCGCGCCCGGGCCCAAGGAGGCCGCTAGCGGCTCTCGGTGAACGCCCACCACCGGCCGCCGGGGTCCTGGAGCTCGAGCTCGACGTCGCCCCAGGGGGCGTGACCGGCGCCGTGTTAGCTTCGCGAGCCGTGCAGGCCGAGCTGCTCAGCCTGGCCGTCCCGTACGTCGGGGAGCCGTGCGCGGTGGAGGACCGCTCCTGGGACCACGGCGAGTCGGCGGTGTGGCGTGTGGCCGGCCCGCTGGGCGCGGTGGCCCTGAAGGCGCACCGTATGCGCCGCAAGTTCGAGCAGGAGCTCACGGCTCACAGGGAGTGGCTGCCGCACCTGGCGGACGGGACCGGCGCCCGGCGCGAAGGGGCCGTACCCGACCGGGACGTCGCTGCCGGGTGGGTCGGCGCGCCGGGCGTGCGCACGCCCACGCTGCTGGCCGCCAGGGAGGAGCACCCGCGCGCGCTCGTCATGGGCTGGGAGCCCGGCGTGGTCCTGGAGGTGGCGGGCCTGCCGCACGGAGAGGCAGCGGTCCTCCACCAACGCGCGGGCGCCTTCCTGCGGGCGCTCCACGACCTGCCGTACCAGGACGCCGACGCGGTGCCGCTCGCCGAGGCGTACGCCGCCCGCCTGGAGGCGTGGTCGGAGCGGGGGCGGGGCGTCGTGCCTCCCGGCGTGGTGGCGAACGTACGGGCGGCCCTCCGCGAGGCGCTGCCCGCGCTGCAGCGCCAGGCCCGCGTCCGCTGCCACCGCGACTACACCCCGCGGAACTGGCTCGCGGGCGAGGACGGCTCGCTCGTGGTCATCGACTTCGAGCACGCGCGGCCCGACCTGCGGCTGGCGGACCTCGAGAGGCTCTGGACCGGCCTCTGGCACCGCGAGCCCGCGCTCAGGGAGGCGTTCCTCGCGGGCTACGGCCGGGAGCTCACGCCCGACGAGGAGGAGACGCTCCGGCGCGTGGCGGCGTTGGGCGGCCTGTCCACGGTCGTGTGGGCGCGTGAGCATGGCGACGCCGCGTTCGAGGCGCACGGCTGGGACGTGCTGCGCCGGCTGGGGCTCGCCGGGGACTAGCCCGGCGGCTCCTGCAGGGCCGCCACCACCGTCGCCCACGCCTCCTCGGCCGTGGCACCGAGCTCGGCCAGCGCCGACAGCTCGCCGCTCTCGTGCAGCAGCCGGCCGGCGGCGAACGGGTTCGGTAGCGAAGCCTCGAGCGTCGCGAGGAACGCGTTGGGCTCGTCGTGCCGCCTCAGCAGGACGCTGACGCACCAGGCGGAGAAGGCCGGCTCGAGAGCGGGCACGGGGCCCTCGACGGTCGGCCCGGAGCGCTTGAGGTACGGGACGACCTCGGCCATCACCGCGCAGCCGGCCCACGCGTCCCGGGTCGCGAACACGACGCGTCCGACGCCCGCCATGCGCGCGGCGCCCATGCACAGCGGGCAAGGCTCCATCGTGGTGTAGAGGGTCGGCCTGGCGCCTCCGGGGCGCCGGTAGCCCAGGTCGAGCAGCGCGTTCACCTCGGCGTGCGCGAGCGGCACGCCCGCGATGTACGGCGTCCCGGGCACGTGGGGCGGCTCGGCCACCTCCAGGCTCAACCGGTTGCGTCCGCGGGCGACCACCTGCCCCTCGTGGTCCACCACCACGGCGGCGATCGGCAGCGAGCCGGCCACGTGGGCCTCCCAGGCCAGGTCGACGCACTCGCGCCAGACGTGGCTCAGCTCGGCGTAGGCGGGTACGGCGAGAGCGGCCCCCGGCACGACCTGACCCCTAGCGCGACAGGACCATCTCGACGGCGCGCGCCTCCTCGCCGTCGGGGGTCACGACCCACATCTCCATCGTCACGCCGCCGTCCTCGCTCGGGCCCAGGTCGATGCGCCAGCCCCAAGGCGGGCTGTCGCCCACGGTCCAGGTGCCGCGCAGCGCGACGGCGCCGTCGTTGGACTCGCCGGACAGGCTCATCAGCTCCCGGTTCTGGTGCCAGCTGTCGCCCCAGGCGGCCGTGACGCGCCCGTCGGTGTCGCGGGCCAGCAAGAGCGTGCCCTCGTGGGCCTCGGAGCGGTAGGCCCAGCGGTAGTCGAAGCGCAGCATCCTGCCACCCACCACGCGGCGTAGCCGCCCGTGGGCGGTGGACGGCAGCGGCGACTGGGTCTCGGGCTCGTAGAGCACGTTGGTGCCCATCAGCTCGTGCGACTCCCCGGCGATACCCGACAGCGCCTCGAACGCGTCCATGGCTGCCTCCCGTTGTGGGGAGCATACGTCAGTCGCCCGGCTGGGTCCCGAGCCGATCGACGGGCGCACGCGACCCCGCCGGGCTCGGGTCCTCGTCGAGCCTGACCACGAACACGCCCGCGAGCACCAGGACGCCGCCGACGAGCTGCACCGGGGCCGGCGCCTCGCCGAGGAGGAGCCAGGCCCAGACGACGGCGAACAGCACCTCGGAGAGGCCGACGAACGAGGCGAGCTTCGACCCCAGGCGCCTCACGCTGGCGATGCCGGTGGCGTAGGCGAACGCGGCCGCGAAGACGCCCAGCGCGGCGACCGCGACCCACCACGGCACGACCAGGCCGGCGAGCCCGACCTCGGTGGGGACCCACGTCAGGTCGACCAGCCCGGCGGCCCCCGCCGCGAGCAGGGCCAGCGTTCCCACGAGGAGGCCGCCCGTGGCCAGGGCCAGCGGCGGCACGCCGGCGCTGTCGTCCTCCGAGACCACGAAGTACGTCGCCAGGCCGGCAGCGGCGATCAGGCCCCACATCACGCCCAGGGGGTCGACCCGCACCGGGCCGAGGACGTCGAGGACCAGCCCCAGCCCGCCCAGGGCCAGGGCCGTGCCCCCAAGGGTGAGGGGCCGAGGCCGGCGGCCGCGTCGGAGCCAGTGCCACAGCACCACGAGCAGCACGCCGCAGTACTCGAGCAGCAGGGCGACGGCCACGGTGAGGCGCTCGACCGCCAGGAAGTACGCGAGCTGGCAGCCGGCCACGGCGACGAGCCCGAACAGGACCACGCTCCGCCAGCCCGACGCGAGCGTGCGCCAACGCCCGCGCAGGGAGAGGAGGGCGGGGACGAGGAGCGCCAGGGCGCCCACGGCCACGCGCCACGCCACGGCGGCGCCGGGCGACCAGCCCGCGGCCAGCAGGCCCTTGGCCAGCGCCCCGGACGTGCCGAAGGCGGAGGCCGAGAGTAGGGCGAGGAGGAGTCCGAGCAGCAGGTGCATGGGCGGCGTGGCGCGAGCGATCGGGGCGGTCCGGAGGGTCGGCTCGCGCCCAGATGGAGCGTCGTCAGAGGTTACCTCGGGGGCGCCGCCCGCCGCGTCCGCGGCCCCCGGAAGCGCCGGGCCGCGCGGTCAGTCCGCGCCGACGAAGGTGAGGCGCGCGTCCTGCGGCCGGGCGCGCACGGGCTCGGGCGCGGCCGTCAGCACCTGGAGCGCCGCCGCCACGACCCTGGGGTCGAACGACCGGCCGGCCTCGCGCTCCAGCAGGGCACGCGCCTCCTCGGGCGACCAGGCGCGGCGGTAGGAGCGCGCCGAGGTGACCGCGTCGTACACGTCGGCCACGGCGAGGATGCGCGCCAGGAGCGGGATCGCCTCACCTGCCATGCGGTCGGGGTAGCCGCTGCCGTCCCAACGCTCGTGGTGGTGCCTGATCACCTCGAGCTCGAGCCTGTGCATGCCCAGCGTGCGGCCGATGCGCTCGCCGTTCGCCGGGTGCTGCTCGATTAGGTCGCGCTCGACGTCGTCGAGGCGGCCGGGCTTGTTCAGCACGGCGTCGGGGACCTCGATCTTCCCGACGTCGTGTATCACGCCGGCCTGGGCGAGCACGCGCAGCTCCTCGGGCGGGAGGCCCATCTCCCTGCCGATGCGAACGGCCAGGTCGGCCACGCGCTGCATGTGGCCGGCGGTGTAGTGGTCCTTCGCCTCCGTGGCCACCACGAGCGCGCGCACCTCGGGCCGCAGGCCGTAGGCGAGGCGCCGCATGGCGTCGTCGTCCAGGAGGGCGTTCAGGTCGGAGGCGAGCCGGCCGGCGCGGAGCTGGCGCGCGAAGGTGACCAGCATCAGCCCCACGGCCAGCAGCAGGACGAGGTGGTAGAGCCACCACGAGAGGCGGAACGTCTCGCCGAGCACCATGATCGCCTGCGCGACCATCACCCAGCCGGTGACGTGGAGCATCACCAGGTGGATCGTCGAGCGCGCCAGGCGGTAGCCCTCGAGGAAGCGGGCGCCCGCCAGGGCCAGGAGCCCCACGACGACGACGGCGACGGCGTGCTTCAAGGGCGCCAGGTGCACCGGCACGTAGCGCGCCAGGTCGGGGCGCAGCATCAGGACCGCGTCGAACGCCGCGATGGCCCCCACGCAGGCGACCAGCAGGCCCATGAGCGAGCCGCTCCGCTCCACGGGACGGAGGTACGCGGCGGCGACCATCGACGCGGCGAAGGCGATGAGCGCGAGCTGCGACGCGATGGGGGTGACGGTGTTCGGTCCGAGGACCACGCCCGGCGTCGACAGGCCGTGGAGCGCGAAGAAGCCGGCCATGCTCGCGAAGCCCGCGGCCAGGTAGACGATGCGGGAGTCGCGCGCCCGCGCGCCGGCGACGCCGACCAGTACGGCCAGCGCCACGGCCAGCAGGGACGTGGCCGATACGACCCAGAAGTGGGTGAGCGGCGCAGCCAGGCGCGGGTCGCTGGCGGGCGACGAGTAGAAGAGGCAGAACACCAGGAACGCCAGCAGCGAGCCCGCGAGCGGGCCCGTCAAGGCCTGGACGTTGCGCACGCCGGCCAGCATGCGACGCCGGCTCTTACGGAAGGATTACGCAGCCGCGTGGGCCTGGCCGCCCCTACGATGCGCCCATGACCGTCCTGGGTGGCCGCGACGCGTTGGTCGGGGCGGTGCTGGCCGCGCTGCTCGGCCTGGCCGCGTGCGGCGGCGCCGCCGCGCCCGGAGGCGCGGGCGGTGCGGGAGGCGGGGCGCCCGGCGGCGCGCCGACGCTCGCCGGCTGCGAGGTGTTCCCGGCCGACCACGTCTGGAACGCCCGCATCGACCACCTGCCGGTCCATCCGCTCTCCGACGACTTCGTGGCGGCCATCGGCCTCGACTCGCCGGTGCACCCCGACTTCGGCGCGGGGCTGTGGGAGGGGGCGCCCATCGGCATCCCGTACGCGGTGGTGGGCGCCGGCCAGCCGCTGGTGGACGTCTCGTTCCGCTGGCCAGACGAGAGCGACCCGGGGCCGTACCCGGTCCCGCCCGACGCGCCCGTCGAGGGCGCTCCCCCGGGCGGCGTGGCGCCGGGGGGCGACAGGCACGTGCTCGTGCTCGACTCCTCGACGTGCCGCCTGTACGAGCTGTTCGCGGCCGTGAAGCGGGACGACGGCTCCTGGGAGGCGGGCTCGGGCGCGGTGTTCGACCTGGGCGCCTACGACCTCAGGCCCGACGGCTGGACCTCGGCCGACGCCGCCGGCCTGCCGATCCTCCCGGGGCTCGTGAGGTACGACGAGGTCGCGGCGGGGGCGGTCCGGCACGCGCTGCGCTTCACCGCCCCGCGCACGCGCGCCGCCCACGTCTGGCCGGCGCGCCACCACGCCTCCGCGCTGACCGACGAGCGCTACCCGCCCATGGGCCAGCGCTTCCGCCTGCGCGAGGACTTCGACGCCTCGGGCTTCTCGCCGGAGGCGCAGGCGATCGTCGCGGCCATGAAGCGCTACGGCATCGTCCTGGCCGACAACGGCTCGCCGTGGTTCCTCTCGGGCGCCCCCGACGAGCGCTGGGACGACCAGGCGCTCCGCGACCTGCGGCGGATCAGGGGTTCCGACCTCGAGGCCGTGGACGTCTCCTCCCTGATGGCCGAGCCCGGCTCGGGCCGCGTGCGTTGAGGGCCTCGGCCGCGGCCTGCACGTCGAGCAGCTCGGCCGTGACCGCGGCCTGCCTGGCCCCGTGGTAGTCAGCGCGCAGGCGCTCCAGGCGCTCATCCACGTTGCGCGACGCCGCCTCCATGGCAGCCAGCCGCGCGGCGTTCTCGGCGGCCAGCGACGAGCCGAACGCCTTCACGACCGCGAGGGCCAGGCGCTGGCGGACGACGGCCTTGGCCAGGCGCGCGGGGTCGGAGAGGCGCATGGGCACCCGTCGCGACGGCCACGGCCGGTCGCGTAGGCTCCGCAGCCAGGCCGGGTCGATGGGCATGACCTGCACCGTGCGGGGCTCGAAGCGGGTGGCCCCCACGGGCCGGCTGTAGTGCAGCAGTACCCGCTCGGCGGCGCCCTCCTGACGCCAGCGGTCCACCACGTCGAGGAGCGCCGCCATCGCCGCCTCGACGGTGGCCAGAGAGCTCGGCGCCGGGAGCTGCACGGCCACGTCGACGCCGGCGGCCCGGAGGCGCGACCCCACCCGCCGGCCGATCGCCACGACCCTGGTGCGCTCGCGCGCGTCGTCGGCGGCCAGGCGTGCGGCGGCGGTACGGGCCATGCGGTCGTTGAACGGCCCGCACAGTCCGCGGTCGGAGCCGAAGACCACCAGGGCGGTGCCGGCGTCGCGCGCCACGGGCGCCGGGTCGGCCAGCTCGGGGTGGAGGTGCAGCAGCGCCCTGGCGGCGCGGTCGAGCGTGAGCGTCGAGGCGTCGAGCGCGCGCATCGTGCGGCGGTACTGGTGCACGCGCACCGAGGCGAGCGACTTCATCGTGCGCACCACGGCCCCCAGGCCCTGTGCGCTCTCCAGCTGTCGCCTCACCCTCTCGATGCTCACGCGTCCACCCTGCGCCCCACCACGTCCCGGGCCAGCTCGAGGAGAGCCGAGCGGTCCTCCGGACCGAGCGGCGCGCCCGTCTCGATGCGTTCCGCCATTCCTGGTGCGCGGGAGAGCAGCTCCCGGTGCAGGGCCGCCTCGAGGGCCGCCAGCGCCTCCACGGGCGCCGGGTCGAACAGGCCCTGGTCGACCGCCAGGAGCGTCGCCACCTGCCTCGCGACAGGTACCGTCTCGAGGGCGCCCTGCTTCAGGACCTCCCTGACCCGGCGGCCGCGCGCCAGCGTCTCGCGCGTCGACTCGTCGAGGTCGGCGCCCAGGCGCGCGAACTCCTCGAGCTCCTCGAACTGGGCGTAGGCGAGGCGCACGCCGCCGGCCACGGCGCGGTAGGCGGGGAGCTGGGCCTTGCCCCCGACGCGCGAGACGGAGAGCCCCACGTCCACGGCGGGCAGTTGGCCGCGGCGGAACAGCTCGGGGGAGAGCACGATCTGGCCGTCGGTGATGGAGATCAGGTTCGTCGGCACGTAGGCGGCGAGGTTCCGCTCCTGCGTCTCGACGATCGGCAGAGCCGTCAGCGAGCCGCCGCCGCGCTCGGGCTTGAGCTGCGTGGCCCGCTCCAGCAGGCGCGCGTGCAGGTAGAAGACGTCGCCTGGGTACGCCTCGCGGCCGGGCGGTCGGCGCAGCAGCAGCGACACCTCGCGGTGCGCCCTGGCGTGCTGCACCAGGTCGTCGAGGACCACCAGCACGTGGCTGCCGGCTTCCATCCACGCCTCGGCCACGCTCATGGCCGCGAACGGCGCCGCTTGGCGCAGGCCCGGAGGGGCCTCGGACGGCGCCACCACCACGGTCGTGTACTCCATGGCTCCGGCGCGCCGGAGGCGGTCTACCACCTGGGCCACCTCGGCGCCGCGCCGCCCCACCGAGCAGTAGACGCATCTGACGCCGGTGTCGCGCTGCGCCAGCACCGCCGTCAGCGCCAGCGTGGTCTTGCCCGTCTGCCTGTCGCCCACGACCAGCTCGCGCTGGCCGCGGCCCACGGGGAAGAGGGCGTCGACGACCTTGACGCCCGTGTGCAGGGGCACCGAGACGGGCGCCCTGTCGACGATGGGCGTGGCCGGTCGCTCGACCGGCAGCCGCGCCTCGGCCTCCACGGGCCCCCGCCCGTCGAGGGGTGCGCCCAGGGCGTCCACGACCCGGCCCAGGAGCGCGTCGCCCACGGGCACGTCCAGGACCCTGCCGGTGCGGTGGGCGGTGGCCCCGGCCGCGAGGGACTCCGCCCCCCGCAGGACCACCACCCCGACCTCGTCCTCGCGCAGCTCGCTCACCAGGCCGAGGCCCCCGCCCGAGAACGTCACCGTCTCGCCGGCGGTCACGGTCGGCAGGCCTCCCACGATGGCGACGCCCTGTGAGACGGCCGCCACCGTGCCGACCTCCTCTACTCCCAGCTCGCGAGGGGTCGCGGCGCGCGCCCGCGCCAGCGCGTCCAGACCCGTCCGCAAGGCCCGTTCCGCCGACGCCGCCCGCTCGCCGCCGTCCCTCACGCCGCGTCCTTCCCGCTCGCGCGCAGGCTCGCCAGCGCCTGCGCGAACCGCTCGTCCAAGGCCCGCATGCGCGCCGCCGCCGAGCCGTCGAGCCGCCGCCCTCCCGCCTCGAGCACCGCGCCCATGAGCAGCCGCGGGTCGGAGGCCAGCTCCACGCGCTCGACGCCCAGGGCCGCGGCGACGGCCCGCCGGGCCTCCTCGCGCGCGTCGCCGTCGAGGTCGTGGGCGGTCACGAGCCTCGCGCCGTGCTCCCGGGCCGCCTCGCGTAGCTCCTCGCGCTCGTCGTCCGGCAGCTGGCGGAGCCTGTCGAGGAAGCGCGCCACCGCCAGGCGGTCGGCGTCGGCGCCGGAGAGCCAGGCGACCGTCTCCCCGACCTCATCGAGCACCAGTCGGCCGAGCTCCCGCCTGAGGCGGGCCAGGGCGCGCTCGACCTCGTGCTCGAGGGCCTCGGCCCGCGCGGAACGCGCCGCGGCGGCCTCCCGCTCCACGGCCGCCAGCCGCTCCTGCCGCAGGTTCTCGACCTCGTCGTCGAGCGTCGCGAGGCGCGCCGTTCGCTCCCGCTCCTCGGCCGCCCGTTCCGCCGCCAGCACCGCGCGCTGCCGCTCCGCCTCCGCGTGCAGCCGTTTGGCCTCCGCCAGCGCTGTCGTCGCGAGCTCCTCGCGGCGCCTCATGGTGGCCAGCACGGGCCGGTAAAGGAAGGCGCGCAGCAGCACGAGCAGGAGCGCGAAGTTGACGAGCTGCGCCAGGAGCGTGAACGGGTCGAGGGTCATGCCGCGCCTCAGCGCCTCACGAGACCGCACCCCAGAACGGGTTCGCGAAGATCAGGATCAGGGCGATCACGAAGCAGTAGATCGCGCTCGTCTCGACCATCGCCAGGCCGATGAACATGGTGCGCGAGATCGTGTTCGCCTCGTCGGGCTGCTGCGCGATGCTCTGCAGCGCCTGCGCGGCGGCCCGGCCCTCCCCCAGCGCCGCCATGCCGGCGCCGATGGCGGCCGTGAGGCCCGCCGTCACTATCGAGGCGACCGCCACCCATGCCGTCTCGGTCATCGGTTCCCTCCTCGCGTATCCCCGGCCCGCCTCTCGGTCTCCGCCGCCCCGGACGCGACGTAGACGAGAGCGAGCACCGTGAAGATGTAGGCGTGCAGCACGCCGAAGAACAGGCCGAAGGCCTCCATGAGCGCCGGGAAGACCAGCGGCGCCACGGCCAGCAGGATCGCCACGATCATCGAGCTGCTCATGACGTTCCCGAACAGGCGCATGGCCAGGGCGATCGTGCGTGACACCTCGCCCAGGACGGTGAACGGCAGCATGAGCGGCGTGGGCTCCAGGTAGGTGCGCAGGTAGCCGCGCAGGCCCAGCCGCGCGACCCCGAAGGCCGGCACCGCCAGGAAGACGGCGATCGCCAGGGCGCCCGTCGTCGTGAGCGAGCCCGTGGGCGACGCGAACCCCGGCACGACGCCCAGTACGTTCGACGTGAGGATGAACAGGAAGAGCGTGCCCGCGAACGGGAGGTAGCGCTCCGGCTCCTGACGCGTGACCTCGCGGACCTGGTCGAGCACGAAGCCGACCAGCGCCTCCAGGACTAGCTGCCCGCGCCCCAGCGGGGGCTCGGCGCGCAGGCCGCGGGCCATGAGCAGCGCGGCCCCGACGAGCACGGCCATCACGACCCAGGTGTAGACGAGCGTGGCGCTCACCGCTAGCGGCCCGACGGTGAAGACGACGACCTCGTCGGGGGAGAGGGTCACGGCGCGCTCTCCCGGCCGGCGCCGGACGCGGGTGCCTGGGCTCCGGTGCCCGAGCCGACGCCGGACCCGCCGCGCCCGTCCGGCGGCCGGGCGGCGGGGCGCCGGCCCACGACCGCGCGCGTCACCAGCGGCCGCGCGGCCACGAAGCCCACGACCGCGCCGAGCAGGTAGGCGACGCCCTGGCGCGCCAGGAGCGTCAGCGTCACGGCCGCCAGGGCGGTGCGCACCGCGAAGCTGACGGCGAGCAGCGGGCGCGACGGGCCGTGCGCCGCCACGCGCCTGACCGTGGCCCACAGCCCGACGTAGAAGGCGAGGCCGAGGGCCGCGCCGGCGAGCGCGCCCAGCCCCAGCGGGACGAGGTGCTCAGTCATCATGCGACTCCCTCCGCGCCCAGTGCCAGGCGTTCACGCAGCCTACGAGGAGCCCCACCGCCATCAGGGTCAGCGTCCAGGAGAAGCCCGCGCCGCCAGAACGCCTGTCGAGCCACACGCCCAGGGCCACGCCCACCAGCGTCGGCACCGCGATCGACCAGCCGATCGTCCCGCTCGCGCCGAGGCCCCTGGCGAGGCCGCGGTCGTCGTCCCGCCGCGCGCGGGCCTTCCTGGCCTGGCGGCGCGCCACGGCGTCGAGGAGCGGGTCAGGCGGTTCCCCGGCCGCGGTCACAGGTCCCCCAGGCGCCGCACCACCTCGGCCTCGAGGCGCAGCAGCGCCGTCCGCGCCCGGCGCTCGTGCTCGCTCTGCGAGCGCATGTGCTCCGCCAGCGCGGCCACGGCCCGGCCCAGCTCGCCGGCCACCACGGCGCGCTGACAGGCGACGCGCACGTCGTCCTCGCACTTCACCAGCACGCCTTCGTCGACGGCCACGAAGACCTCCTCGCCCCCCTCGGTGACGTAGGAGAGCAGCCCCGGCACGAGCTCCAGCGCCCCGTCGGCGTGGCGGGGGAGCAGCGTGAACGAGCCGTCGCCCGACTCGCCCGTCACCTTCCGCACGTGGGCGTCCACGAGGACGCCGGTGGGTACGGAGAGAAGGAGCCTCACGCCGCGGCCTCCAGCTCGGCCAGGGAGCCGATCATGTACAGGGCGGACTCGGGGACGTTCTCGAGCTCGTCGCCGAGGATCGCCTCGCAGTCGTCCAGCAGCTGCTCCAGAGCCACCGAGGCGCCGGCCATGCCCGTGAACTCCTGGGTGACGTGGAACGGCTGCGTGAGGTAGCGCTCGAGCCTCCTGGCGCGGGAGACGACGCGCTTGTCCTCGTCGGAGAGCTCGTCCAGGCCGAGCATGGCGATGATGTCCTTGAGGTCCTCGTAGGCGGCCAGGGTGGCCCGCACCTCGCGCGCCACCCGCGCGTGACGCTCGCCGACGACGGCCGGGGAGAGCAAGGACGAGGAAGACTGGAGCGGGTCGATGGCCGGGTAGAGCCCCTGCGCCGCTCGCTCGCGCGACAGCACCACCGACGCCGAGAGGTGTCCGAAGACGTGCACGACGGCCGGGTCGGTGAAGTCGTCGGCGGGCACGTACACGGCCTGCACCGAGGTGATCGCCGCCGACTCCGAGCTGGCGATGCGCTCCTGCAGCTCGGCCAGCTCGGTGGCCAGCGTGGGCTGGTAGCCCATCTGCGAGGCCAGGTTGCCGAGGAGGCCCGACACCTCCATGCCCGCCTGCACGAACCTGAAGACGTTGTCCATGAGCAGCAGCACGTCCACGCCCAGGGCGTCGCGGAAGTGCTCGGCGATGGTCATGGCCGTGTGCGGGACGCGGAAGCGGGCGCCGGGCGGCTCGTTCATCTGGCCGAACACCAGCACCGTCTTGTCGAGCACGCCCGCGTCCATGACGTCGCGGATGAGCTCCTCGGCCTCGCGCGAGCGCTCGCCGATGCCGCAGAACGCGCTCACCCCCGCGTGCCTCACGGCCATGTTGTGGATCAGCTCGGAGATGAGCACCGTCTTGCCGACGCCCGCGCCGCCGAAGAGCCCGGCCTTGCCGCCCTGCTCCAGCGGGGCCAGGAGGTCGATGGCCTTGATGCCCGTGAGGAGCACGGTCGTGGCGGTGGAGCGACGGCCGAGCGGCAGCGGCGGCCCGTAGGCGGGGCGGAAGGTCTCCGCGCCGAGCGGCCCGCCGCCGTCGACGGGCCGGCCGAAGACGTCGACGACGCGGCCCAGGAGCTCACGGCCCACGGGCACCTCGAGCGGCCCGCCCGTGGCGCGCAGCCTGTCGCCGCGAGCGACGCCGTCGGTGCTGCCGAAGGCCAGGCAGCGCACGGTGAACGCGTCCAGGTGGGCGGCGACCTCGAGACGCAGGCCCTCGTCCTCGGCGCCCACGACCAGCTCGCGTACCGCGGGCAGGCGTGAGGGGAAGCGCGCGTCGACCACGGAGCCTCGCACCGCCGTCACCACGCCCTCGTACCGAGGTCCGGGTCCGGCCGTGTGCGGCGAGTCGCTCCTGTGCGCAGGCGTGTCCCTCACGCGCCCCTCCCCACAGGCGTCAAGGCGAGCGTAGCAGGGTAGCGTCCGCCGACGGTCCGACGTTCGTCCCGCCCAGCGGCCCCACGGCGCCTACCGGGGGTCGCCCGTCTCGACGGGGAGGTCCTCACGGCGGCTCCACTCGGCCCAGGAGCCGTCGTAGCCGCGCACGTCCTCCACGCCCATGAGGCGGAGGACGAAGTAGAGGTGCGCGCCGCGCCAGAACGTCTGGCAGTAGGTCACGACCTTCGCGCCGGGTGCCACGCCGGCGCCTTCGAGCCAGACGCGCAGGTCCTCGGCGGGCGCCATGCGCTCCACGTCGGGGTCCCTGAGCTCCTCCTGCCAGCCGGGCTGCGTCGTGGGCACGACGTCGCCGCCCACGAGCGCCCCGAACCAGGGCAGGTGCACCGCGCCGGGGACGCGGCCGCCGCGAGGGCCGTAGGCGACCGCGCCCGTGTACTCGGCGCGCGACCGCGCGTCGGCGACCACGAGGCCCGGCTCGCCCAGGCGCGCCGCCAGCTCGTCGGCGGTGATCAGGAGCGCGGCTTCGACGCGCGGCTCGAAGGCGGAGCGTCCCGTCGCGACCGGCCCCGACTCCACGGGGCCACCGGCCTCCCGCCAGGCGTCCCAGCCGCCGTTCATCACCCGCACCTCCTCCACGCCCAGGTACTCCAGCGTCCAGAACAGCCTGGCCGCGTCCATCATCCCCAGGTCGTCGTATATGACCACCGTGTGGTCACTTCTCAGACCGGCGGCGCGCAAGGCGTCGACGGCGCCGTCCAGGTCGAGCTCGAAGGGCACACCGTCAACGGTGGTGACGACCGCGTCCACGGGCACGCTCACGGCGCCGGGGACGTGGGCCTCCTCGTGCCGCGCCGGGTCGCGCGCGTCGACGACGAGCAGTTCTCCGGCGCCCAGGCGTGCCGCCAGCCACGACGGCTCGACGAGCAGGTCGGCGTTCGGGTAGCCCTGGGCACCGGCCCAGGCGATCGCGCCCAGGGCCAGCGCCGCGAGCGCGTGGCGTGCTCTCATGCTCCACCCCTTCGGGGTGCAGGATAGGGGCTACTTCCCGTACCGTCGTGCTCGCGCGCATCATGGGGCATGAGCGAGACACCGCTGGCCCCGAGCCCCGACTTCCTGCAGCTGATGCTCTCCGACGGCGCGGGCGGTTTCACCCCGTTCGCGCGGGCCCTGGACGGCTTGAGCGCCGAGGACGCCGTGCGCAAGCCCGAGGGCAGCCCGCACAGCGTGGCCGACGTGCTGGCCCACATGGTCTTCTGGCAGGAGCGCTTCCTGCGCATGGTAGACGGCGAGGAGCCCACGCCCGTGGCCCACGCCTCCGACGGCTGGCCCAGCGTCACGGCCGAGGAGTGGCCGGACCTGGTCAGGCGCTATCTGGCCGGTCTGGAGCGGTACCGGGCGCTCGCCCGTGACGCGGACGCGCTGGCCCGCCCGCTCGTGAAGGGCCGCGACAGGTCGGTGGGGGCCGGCGTGGCCAGCTACTTCGTGCACGAGGCGCACCACCTGGGCCAGGTGATCCTGCTGCGGCGGATGCTGGGCGCCTGGCCGCCGCCCGGTGGGGGCGACACCTGGTGAGGTGCGCCCTCAGGCGGGCCGCGCCGCCACGCCCACGCCGCTGACGCTCCCGAGAGGCTCCTCGAGCTCCGCGTGGACCGCGAAGCCGTGCCCAGCCAGGTTCGGCGTCAACGCCCGCCGGATCCGCAGCCCCTGCGCGGCCGAGGGCGGCTCGTAGAAGAGGAGGAGGCGCCCCTCGGGCGCCAGCAGCGACCGCGCGGCCGCGAGCTCGGCCCGAGGCTCGAGCCAGAACGCGTTCACGTTCACCGCGAAGACGACGTCGAACGGGGCCGCCTCGAACCGCTCCGCGGCGACGCCGGCGAGCTCGGCCCGCACCAGCTGGAGCCGCGACGCCTCCACCAGCGCGCGGCCGCGCTCCTCGGCGGCGGCGACGGCCGTGGCCGAGCGGTCGACCCCGGCCAGCCGCGCGCCCGGAAGCTCGGCGGCGAGCAGGGCGAGGGCGTGCCCCCGCCCGCAGCCGACCTCGAGGACGCTGGCCGCGCCGGTCGCCGCTACCGTGCGCACCGCCCAGAGGATCCGCTGCGGTACCCGTGCCATGCGAGACGAAGCTAGCAGGCAGGAGGCCAGGCGCGCAGGGTAGGGCCCGCGACGGCTGGATGCCGCGCCGGGGCGGGCTCGCGACGGCTGGGCGCCGCGCCGGGGCTCCTGGCGTGACCGGGCCGTTCATACCTGGCGCCCGCGGTCCCACGGGCCTACCGTGCGGGCGAGGGCGGGCCCGCCGCTCCCCCGGTACGAGGCACGAGCGGGCCCGCCCCTGCCGGGCCCGTGAGCGGCGGCGCCGCGTTACCGGGCTCTCACGCGTCGCCCGCAGCATGGGGCCATGGCCCGTGCCGACCGACACGCCGCGTCCCCGGCCGCGCCGTACCCATGGGCGGGCCCGGCACGGCGGGCCGCCTGGACCGGGGCCGTGGCGGGGGTGGCGGTCATGGGCGCGCTCGACGAGGTCGTCTTCCACCAGCTCCTGCAGTGGCACCACTTCTACGCGCACACGACCGCCTACTGGCAGGTCTTCTCCGACGGCCTCTTCCACCTCTTCACGACCAGCCTGTGGTTCGCCGCCGTGATGCTCCTGTGGGCGCAGCGTCGCGAGCTGGCCACCGTCCTGGGCGGCGCGCCGTTCTGGTCCGGCGTCCTGATCGGGGCAGGCGCGTTCCAGGTGTTCGACGGTGTCGTGAACCACAAGCTGCTCGGCCTGCACGAGGTGCGCACGGGCGCCGACCCCCTGTGGCCCTACGACGTCGGCTGGGTCGCCTGCGGTCTGGTGCCCTTGGCGCTGGGGCTGGCCCTGAGGCGGCGGTGGACGGGCACGGGAGGACGGCCGGCAGGGTCGTGACGCCTGGAGGCGGCGCCGAGGTGCCGGGCGCAGCGGGTACGCTCCGCGCCGTGCCGCTGCTAGGGTTCGCCGACGTGCTGCCCCGCGAGCCGCGCCGCGTGATCGTGGGCGGCACGTCGGGGTCGGGCAAGTCGACGCTGGCGCGAGCGGTCGCCGCCCGCCTCGGGCTCCCGTACCAGGAGGTCGACTCCCTCTACCACGGCCCCGGCTGGACCGTGCGGCCGGGCTTCCCCGTCGAGCTGAGGGCTTTCACCGCCCAGCCGCGGTGGGTCCTCGAGTGGCAGGGCCTGCGCGAGCACCTCGCCGCCGTGGCCGACACGCTGGTGTGGCTCGACTACCCCACGTGGCTGGTGATGTACCGGGTCGTGAAGCGCACGTTGCGCCGCGCGGCGACGCGCCAGGAGCTGTGGGCGGGCAACGTCGAGCCCCCGCTGTGGACCTTCTTCTCGGACCCAGAGCACATCGTGCGCTGGGCGTGGCGCACGCGCCACCGCGTGCGCGACGACGTGGCGCGGCTGCTGACCGCCGGGACGCACCTGCAGGTCGTGCGCCTGCGCTGGCCGCACGAGACGGAGGCGTGGCTCGAGCGCCTCGGCGACGAGCGGCGGCCCTGGCGGCTCGGACCCGGCCCTCAGACCCCGCCGTACGCCGAGTAGCCGCCGTCCACCGGCACCACCACGCCCGTCACGAAGCGGCTCGCGTCCGAGGCCAGCCACACGACGGTGCCCACCAGGTCGTCCGGCACGCCGAAGCGGCCCATGGGCGTGTGGTCGACGATCCGCCGCCCCCGCTCGGTGAGGGTGCCGTCGGGCTCGAGGAGCAGGGCGCGGTTCTGCTCGCCCACGAAGAAGCCCGGAGCGACGGCGTTCACGCGCAGCCCTGGCCCGTGACGTACGGCCAGGTGCACGGCCAGCCAGCGCGTGAGGTTCTCGACCCCCGCCTTCGCGGCGGCGTACCCCACCACGCGCGTCAGCGGCTTCTGCGCCGCCATGGAGGAGACGTTCACGACCGCGCCCGACCCGGCCTCGGCCATCGGCGCCACGAACGCCTGCGTGGCGAGCAGCGTGCCGGTGAGGTTGAGGTCCACTACGTTCCGGAACGCCTCGGGCGTGAGGTCGAAGAGGGAGAGGTCGCCGTGGACCGTGGCGTCCGGACGGTTGCCGCCGGCGGCGTTCACGAGCACGTCGACGCGCCCCCAGCGCGCCAGCACCGCGGCGCGCGCCGCGGCCAGGGCCGCGGGGTCGAGGACGTCGGCGCTGACGGCCAAGGCGTCGGAGCCGCCGGCGCGCACCTCGTCGCACACGGCCTCGACGGCCCCCTCGCGGCGCGCCAGCACGGCCACGCTCGCGCCCGCCGCCGCCAGGCCGCGGGCCATGGCCGACCCCAGCGCGCCGCTCCCCCCGGTGACGACGGCCACCTTGCCGGTCAGGTCGAAGAGGTCGCGCGGGTGCGCCGCGGCTCGTGCGCTGCTCGTCGTCTCGTCCATCGCGTCCCCTGAAGGTACCGCGGCGCGGGCGAGGACGTCCCGCACGCGACCGCGGCGGTGGCCTCGCCTCCCGGTCCGCGTCTCGGGCGGTGGCCTCGCCTCCCGGTCCGCGACCACGGGGCCGGTCGCACCCCCGGCGCCCCGGTACGTATACTTCGCGCCGCGTGTCCTCTCCTGCTCCGCGCCGCGCGCCGTCGCCAGACGTTCCCCCCTCGACCGTGGTCCTCACCCTCCTGGGCGACGCGACCCTCGCTTGCGGCGGCGCGCGCGTGCGGCTCGAGCGCAAGACGGCGGCCGTGCTCGCCTACCTGACGCTCGCCGGCCCGACGAGCCGCCAGCGCTTGGCGGGGCTGCTGTGGCCCGACGTCGACGAGCGGCGGGCGCGCAACAGCCTCGCGCAGCTCCTGCACCGGCTCAGGTCGGCCGTCCACGCCGGCGTCGTCACCGGCTCGGCGGTCGTCGAGCTGGGCGAGGGGGTGACCTCGGACGTGGGCGAGATGAAGCTGGCCGCCTTCGACGCGGGCGCCCCCCGCCGCGCCGACGCCGCCGGCGACCTGCTGCAGAACTTCGAGTACGACGACTGTCCCGAGTTCGCCGAGTGGCTCGACTCGGAGCGCGAGGCCGTGCGGCAGCAGTCGGCCCGCGCCCTGGTGCAGCGCGCCGGGGAGCTGGAGGCGGCCGGCCGGCTGGGCGAGGCGCTCGACGTGGCGCGGCGCCTGAAGGCCCTGGACCCGCTGGCCGAGACCCCCTACCGGCTGGCGATGCGCCTCCACGCCAGGGCGGGGGACCGCGCCGCGGCGCTGGCGGCGTTCGCCGACTGCCGCGCCACGCTGCAGCGCGAGCTGGGCGTGGAGCCCTCCCCGGAGCTCTCGGCGTTCGCCGACGAGGTCGCGCGCGGCGAGCTGCCCCCGGCGCGGCGGACGCAGGACCGCCCGTTCCCTTCGCCGTCCGGTGGGCAGCCGAGCGCGGCGCTTCCGGCGCCATCGGGGCGGGAGGAGCCGCGCCTCGTGGGCCGCGAGGAGGAGCTGGCGCGCCTGCGGGCGGCGTGGGAGGCGGGCCTGCCGGTGTACGTCTCCGGGCCCGCGGGTGTGGGGAAGAGCCGCCTGGCGTACGAGTTCGCCGCGAGCCTGGGGCGCTTGGCCGTCATGGAGGCCAGGCCCGGGGACGCCGCGGTGCCGCTGCTCACGCTCTCTCGCGCCTGCCGGCGCGTGGTCGCCGACTTCCCCGGCCTGGTGCTGGAGGGCTGGGTGCGCACGGAGGTGTCGCGCCTGGTGCCGGAGCTCAGCGAGTGGGCGCCGCCCCCTCTCCGCTCCGACGACGACAGGTTGCGCTTCCAGGCCGCGATCGAGCGGCTGCACGACCTAGTGGGCGTGCACGCCGCGGCCTGGCTGTTCGACGACGTGCAGTTCGCCGACGAGGTCTCGGTGGCGACCTGGTCGGCCGCCACGTCGGGGCGAGGCGGGCCCCTGGGCGACGCCCGGGCGACGGGAGCGTCCCTGGCCGTCGGGCCCGCCCCGGGTGTCCGCTCCATCGTCTGCTTCCGCGACGACGAGGTGCCGCGCGAGTTCCTGGAGCGCGTGGAGGAGCTCGCCGCGCGCGGCGAGGCGCTGCACCTACGCCTCGGCCCGCTCTCCGCCGCCGCTGTCGCCGACCTCGTCGCCGACCTGAGGGGCCCCGAGCCCGGCGGCGCCCTGGCCGACGACCTGTTCCGCTACACCGGCGGGCACCCGCTGTCGGTCGTCGAGACGCTGCGTCACCTCGAGGCCAGCGGCCGGCCGCTCGACCGGCTGCCGGAGCGCCTGCCGCCTCCTGGCCGGGTCACCGCGCTGGTGCGTCGGCGCGTGGAGCGCCTCTCGGCGGCGGCTCGCCGGCTCGTGGACGCCGCGGCCGTCATGCAGAGCGACCTCGACCTCGAGCTGCTGGCGGCGGCGCTGGGGGAGGCGCCCGTGGCCCTGACCGCGGCGTGGGGCGAGCTCGAGCGCGCCGGCGTGGTGGCGGGGAACCGCTTCGCCCACGACCTCGTCCACGAGGCCGTGCTCGCGGGCGTGTCGCAGCCGGTGCGGACGCTGCTGCACCGGCGCCTCGCCGCCGTCCTGGCCGCTGCCGGCGCGCCGTCGGCGCTCGTGGCAGGGCACTGGCTCGCCGGGGGCCGGCAGCGCGAGGCGATGCACGCGCTGGTGAAGGCGGGCGAGGAGGCCGAGGCCGGCTACCGCCTGCTGGAGGCGCGCGACTACTACCGCCGCGCCGCCGACATCGCCGAGCTGCTCGACGACCAGTCGACGGCCTTCGAGGCGCTCGCCCGGGAGCTGGAGCTGGTGCTGCGCGACGACACGGGCAGGAGGGCGGGGGCGCTGCTGGAGCGGCTGGAGGCGGCCGTGCGCACCCCCGCCCAGGCCGCGTGGGCCGACGTGCTGGCCGCCACGCGCCTCAACACCTCGGGCCGGCCGCGGGCGGCCGAGGAGCGCGCGCGGGCCGGCCTGGCCGCGCTGGAGGGCGAGGGCGAAGTGGCGGAGGCGCTGCGCACACGCCTGCTCGAGGCCCTGGCCACGGCGCTCTCGGAGCAGAACCGCTACGACGAGGCGCTCTCGGCGCTGCAGGAGGTCGCCAAGGCGTTGGAGGCCGGCGGCGCCCCGGCCGCCGTGGCCGCGAACCGCCTCGCCATGGGCGCGGTGCTCAACCGCGCCTGGCGCAACGCCGAGGCGCTGGAGCACCAGCGCGCCGCACGCCGAGCCTTCGTGCGCGCCGGCGACAGGTACATGACGGCCGTGGCCGACATGCACGTGGGGGTGAGCCACGAGTCGCTGGGCGACCACGCGGCGGCCGAGGCGGCGTACCTGCGGGCGGGAGAGGTGCTGCAGGGCATCCCCGGCGCGGCGAGGTTCACCTACAACAACGACGTCAACCTGGCCTACCTGTACTGGGGGCAGGAGCGCTACGCCGAGGCGCTGCGGAAGCTCGTGGACGCCGAGGAGGCAGTCCCGGCCATACAGCATTCGCGCGCCATCGTGGCGCGCATAGCCGCGCTCGTCCACCGCGCGCTGGGCCGGTGGGCCGACTTCGAGCGCGAGATCGCCGAGGCCCTCAGGCGTCCCGACCGCACCGACCCGTGGCGCAGCCACGCGCGCGTGGTGTGGGCCGAGGAGACCGCCCTGAGGGGCCGGGTGGGCGAGGCCCGCGACCTGTTCGCCCAGGTCGAGCGCGACCTGGGCGACGACGCCACGCCCATCCTGCGGGGGTTCCTGTACCTGGCGCAGGCGCGGGCGCTACCGGGCGAGGAGGGCCTGCGGGCGGTGGAGCGCGCGCGTCGGCTCGTCGAGGACCTGGGCCTCCCGCTGCTGGCCGAGGTCGAGCTGCGGTACGCGGGGCTCCTGCTGGCGGCCGGGCACGGACGCGAGGCGCTGGCGGCGGCCGACCGCGCCTTGGAGTCCGACGCGAGCCAACCCCTGCTGGGCCAGCGGGCGGAGCTGTGGTTCGTGCGCTACCGGGCCCTGCGGGAGCTGGCGCGCCGCGGCGCCGAGGAGGCGCTGGACGCGGCGCGCCGTCACGTCCTGGAGGTGGCCGAGCGGCACGTGCCGGCCGAGATGCGGGCGGCGTTCCTCGGCGAGAACCCCCTGAACGCCGCCATCCTGGGCGAGGCTAGAGCGACCGGGCCGCGATGACGCCGCAGGCCACGCGGCCGCCGCTGCCGCCCAGCGCGGGCTCGTCGGTGTAGTTGTCGGCGTTCGCGTGGATGACGAGGGCGCGGCCGAGCACGCCCAGCTCGTCGTCCAGGAGGCTGATGCGGCTGGTCACGAAGCTGATGACGGCGCGGCCGGCGTCGTCGGCCACGAGGTTCGGCATGTCGCCGGCGTGGCCTTCGTGCACGTGGGCGTCCGGCCCGCGGTGGCTGCCGGCGGCGTGCGGGTCGAAGTGGCTGCCGGCGCCGCCGAACGGCACGGTCTGGCCCTCGGCGTTCACGGTCGGCTCGCATGAGCCGACCTCGTGCACGTGCATGCCGTGGGCGCCGGGCGTGAGGCCGTCGAGGACGACGGTCATGCGGGTCCCCCCCTCGACGGCCTCGAGGTAGGCGGCGCCGATGACGGCGCCGTCCGCGTCGCGGACGATCGCCGAGGCGGTCTGGGCGGAGGCGGCGCCGAGCAGCGCAGCTAGTGACAGAGCGAAGACGGTCTTCCTGATCATGGTTCCTCCTGTGGGCACGCCGCGGGGGCGCCGCTGACGGCCGGCCGCGCCGCGGCTGGGCCCGCGGAGCGCCACGCCGCGGCCCTCGCCGCGGTCGACGGACAGGAGGCTAGGCGCGGGGGCGTGAACC
>CAZGXF010000031.1:6189-22429 GCA_964529575.1 uncultured bacterium | reverse complement strand
GTGCCGCCGCGCGTGCCCGCCTGGGGGACGATGATCTCGAGCGGCCAGCACTACGTCGACTCGGCCTGGTGGCTCTCCGCCGTGCCCGGCGCGGCGATCCTCGTGCTCGTGCTCGCCGTGAACCTCTTCGGCGAGGGGCTGCGGGACGCGCTGGACCCACGGCTGCAGGCCTAGACCCCCGGAGGTAGGGAGTGGCGCTGTACCTGGCCGCCGACATCGGCGGCACCTTCACCGACTTCGTCGTGCTCGACGGCGCCACTGGCGAGCTCGACGCCTTCAAGGTCTTCACCACCTACCCCGACAGGTCCATCGGCCTGTTGGAGGGCCTGGAACGGGCGCTCTCGAGGCGCGGCGCCGCCATGGCCGACGTGGCGGCGTTCGCCCACGGCAGCACCGTGGCCACCAACGTGCTCGTGGAGATGCGCGGCGCCAGGTGCGGGCTCATCACCACCAAGGGCTTCCGCGACCTGCTGGAGTTGAGGCGCCAGAAGCGGCCTCACCTCTACGACGTGCAGGCCGACAAGCCGGAGCCGCTCGTGCCGCGCCGGCTGCGCTTGGAGGTGGAGGAGAGGGTCGCCTTCGACGGCTCGGTCGTCGTGCCCCTCGCCGAGGACCAGGTCGCCGAGGCGGTCGAGAGGCTCGTGGCCGAGGGCGTGGAGGCCGTGGCCGTCATGTACCTGAACTCGTACGCCGACCCGGCGCACGAGCGGCGCACCAAGGAGATCGCGCTGGCGCTCCACCCGGGCCTGCACGTCTACACCTCCGCCGAGGTGGTGCCGGAGTTCCGCGAGTTCGAACGCCTGAGCACGACGGTCGTGAACGCCTTCGTGGGCCCGCCCATACGGCTCTACCTGGACAGCCTGCGCCGCGAGCTGGGCCGGCGCGGCTGGACGGGCACGCCGCTCGTCATGAAGGGCGACGGCGGCGTCGCCGCACCCGACGAGGCCTCCGCCGTGGCCGTGGCCACCGTGGGGTCCGGGCCCGCGGCCGGCGTGCGCGGCGCCCTGTTGGCCGCCGCAGAGCTCGGCGAGGCGCGCGACCTCATCACCTTCGACATGGGCGGCACCAGCACCGACGTCTCGCTGGTGCTCGCGGGCGAGCCGCTGCTCACCGAGCAGCGGCAGGTGGGCGGCTGGCCCATGAAGGGTAGGGCCGTGGACGTGGAGTCGATAGGCGCCGGCGGCGGGAGCGTGGCCTGGGTGGACAGCGGCGGGCTCCTGCGCGTGGGCCCGCGCAGCGTGGGCAGCGACCCGGGGCCGGCCAGCTACGGCCGCGGCGGCACGCTCCCCACGATCACCGACGCGAACGTGGTCCTCGGCCGCCTGGAGACGCTGCTGGGCGGCGAGTACGCTCTGAGGGCCGACCTGGCTGAGGAGGCCGTACGCCGGCACGTGGCCGGGCCGCTCGGCCTCGGAGTCGTGGAGGCCGCCGAGGGGATCCTCGCCGTGGCGACCGCCCAGATGGAGCAGGCGATGAGGCTGATGACCGTCGCCCGGGGCTACGACCCGCGTGACTTCACCCTCGTCACCTTCGGCGGCGCCGGTGCGCTGCACGGCACGGCGGTCGCTCGCTCGTTAGGCATCCCACGCGTGATCGTGCCGGAGAACTCCGGGGTCCTATCGGCGCGCGGCGTGCTGGCCTCCGACATGACGAAGGAGCTCACGAGGACGCGCTTGACGCCGCTGACGGCGGACGCCTGGCCGGGTGCAGCGGCGGTCATGGACGACCTCGCCCGCGAGGCCCTGGCCTGGGCGGCCGAGCACGCGGCGGCGGACGGGGCCGCGCGCCTGGAGCTCGCCGTGGACGTGCGCTGCGAGGGTCAGAACTACGAGCTGACGGTGCCGCTGCCCGGAGGTGAGGATGAAGTCGTGGTCGCTGGCGTCACGGCGGCCTTCCACGCCGCCCACGAGCGCGCTTACGGCTACGCCTTCGAGGGCGCGCCGCTCGAGTGCCTGACCTTCCGGGCCAAGGTGGCGGTGCCGCGTCCCGGCGCCGGGGCCCCGCTGGCCAACGCCACGCGCGGAGACGTGGCTGGATCAGGCCCGCTGCGCTGGCGGGACGTGCGCTGGGACCCGGGCGGGCCGCCGGTGGCAACACCGGTGCGGGCAGGCTTGGCGGCGGGCGAGGAGGTCGCCGGGCCCTTGGTCATCGAGCGCCCCGGCGCCACCATCGCCGTGTGGCCCGGCCAGGTGGCGCGCGGCACGGCCTCCGGGGCCGTGGTCATCGAGGGGGGCCTGGCATGAGCCGCGCCGTCCACGACCCCGTGCTCACCCAGGTCGTCGGCAGCTACGTGCTGGCGGCGGCCGAGGAGATGGGGGTGAGCCTGATGCGCACCGCCTACTCCACGAACATCAAGGAGCGCGGCGACTGCTCCACAGCCATCTTCGACGCCCACGGGGACACGCTCGCGCAGGCCTCCCACGTGCCGCTGCACCTCGCCTCGCTCATGGGCCTGGTGCGGCGCGTGGCCCAGGAGTACGGCCCCGACGAGATCGAGCCCGGCGACGTCTTCCTCGCGAACGACCCCTACCAGGGCGTGGGCTCGCAGCTCAACGACATAGCCGTGGCCGCGCCGGTCTTCTGGGAGGGCGAGGTGGTCGCCTACGCCGCGACGATCGCCCACCACTCCGACGTGGGCGGGCGCTTCCCCGGCAGCGAGGCCGCCGCCTGCACCACCGTGTACGAGGAGGGCCTGCGCCTGCCCGTGGTGCGCCTCTACAGGCAGGGCGAGCTGCAGGGCGACGTGCTGCGCATCGTGCAGACGAACTCGCGCGTGCCGCGGAACATCGCCGGCGACATGCGCGCGCAGGTGGCGGCCGTGAGGCTGGGCGTGCGCCGCATGGAGGAGCTGCACGCGCGGTACGGCCGGGACGTCGTCGCCGCCTGTCTCGCCAGTTGGCTCGACTACGCCGAGGCGCGCGTACGCCACGCGATCAGGGAACTGCCCGAGGGCAGCTACTCTTTCTGGGACCACCTGGAGGAGGAGGGCGCGAGCGACGGGACCGCCCGCGTGCAGGTCGCGGTGACCGTGCGGGACGGCTCGCTGCGCTTCGACTTCACCGGTTGCCCGCCGCAGGTGGGGAACAGCCACAACGTGCCGTGGCTGGCCCTGCTGGCGACCGTCTACTACGCGGCCAAGGCGGTCCTCGACCCCGAGGTGCCGCCGAACTCCGGCTACTACCGCGCCATCGAGGTGGTGGCGCCGTCGGGGACGATAGTCAACGCCGCCCCTCCGGCCGCCGTAGGCACCCGCAACCACACCTGCCAGAAGCTCGTGGACGTCATCATGGGCGCTTTCGCCCAGGCGGCGCCCGAGCGCGTCATCGCCGGCTGCGCCAGCTCCAAGCTGATGATCGTCGGCGGCGTGAGCCCCCGCACCGGGCACCCGTTCATCGACTACGAGGCCAGCGCCGGCGGCCTGGGGGCGCGCCACGGCAAGGACGGCCTGGACGTCTGCCGCGCCCACATGACCAACACCAGCAACCTGCCCATAGAGGCCCTGGAGATGGAGGACCCGCTCCTCGTCGTCCGCTACGAGATGGTGCCGGACACCGGCGGGCCCGGGCGCTTCCGCGGCGGCCTGGGCATGAGGCGCGACACCGTCATGCTGGGAGGTGGCTTCACGCACTCGGGCTTCGCCATCGGCCACAAGTACCCGGGCGTGGGGCTCGCCGGCGGCCAGCGCGGACGGATAACCGCGCCCAGCATGCTGGTACTCGACCCCGGCACGGAGTGGGAGAGGGCTCTCGACCCGGCCGCCTTCTACACGCTCTCGGAGGGCGACGTGTTGAGCGTGTCCACGCCCGGCGGGGGCGGCTACGGCGACCCTTACGAACGGGACGTGGAGGCGGTGCGCCGCGACGTGCTGGAGGGCAAGGTGACGCCGGAGGGCGCAGCCAGGGACTACGGCGTGGCGGTGGACGCCGAGGGGAACCTCGACCTGGCGCGCACGGCGGAGCTGAGGGCGTCTCTCAGGCCCCGATGACCTCGAGCATGAACCGCCTGAGGTTGCCGCCGTAGATGGCGGCGATGTCCTCCTCCGAGTAGCCGCGCCTGAGCAGCACCGTCGTGAGGTTGGGCAGGTCGGCGATGGTCCTGAACCACCGTGGCTTCGACCGCGAGCCCAGGTAGGCGTTCGGCCAGCGGGCGCGGATGGCGTTGATCTCGGCGTCGGAAAGGCCCATGGCCGACGTGGTGCCTGAGAAGTCGGTGCCGATGCACACGTGCTCCAGTCCCACGACCCGGATGGCGTGCTCGATGTTGTCGGCCACGTCCTCGACGGTGGTCTCGGCCGCCTTCTTCGAGACCATGTCGCCGATCATGTGCTTCACGCCCACGATGCCCCCCTTGCGCACGAGGGCCCGCAGCTGGTCGTCCGACTTGTTCCGCGGCGTGTCGGCCAGGGCCCGCATGTTCGCGTGGGTCACGGCCACGGGCTTGCTCGAGGCCTCGATGGCGTCCATGGTCGTGCGGTAGGCGCAGTGCGACAGGTCCACGACGATGCCCAGCTCGTTCATGCGCTGCACGGCGGCGACGCCCAGGTCAGATAGCCCGTCGTCGTTGCGCTCCCCGGAGCCGCTGCCCACCATGTTCCTGGCGTTGTAGGTCAGCTGGATGAACCTCACGCCGAGGCGGTGGAAGACGTCGAGGAGGTCGACGTTGTCCTCGATGGGGCTAGCGTTCTGGAACCCGAAGAAGACCGCGAAGCGGCCCTGCGCCTTGAGGGCGTCCATCTCGGCGACGGTGGTGGCCAGGCCGGCGACGTCCTTCATCTCCGCGAGGCGCCTGAACCACATGGCGATCTTCCGGCAGGCGGTCTCGAAGTCGTCCTGCAGCACCTGGCCGTGCACCAGGCTGGTGTCGGCGACCGTGTAGTTGGTGGCGTCCACGCCCGCGGCGCGCAGCACCGCCAGGTACTCGCGGTCGAGCACCGAGGTGGTGAGCGCGTCGACGATGAGGGTGCGCTCGTGGATCGCGGCGACCCGCCGGGCCTCCTCGGCGGTGGTGGGGAAGGGGTCGGCGGCCGGTCGTGTCGGGGTGGTGTCGCTCACCCGCCCGCCCCGATCGGCCGCTGGAAGTGGGCCCTGGCCTCCTCGAGCAGCGCCTGGCGGTCCTCGACGCCCTCCACGAGCCGGCTCACCACCGTAGCGATGGCGTGGCCGAGGCTGACGAGCGAGGTGAAGGAGTCCAGGGTGCTGTTGCTCCCGATGTACGCGTGCAGCACCTTGATCCTCTCGGGCACGGCGGTCACCGGGGTGGCGTCGGTGACGAGCGTCGTCGGCACGTTCCGCATGGCGAGGAAGTCCATGGCCCGCTGCACCTCGGGCGAGTGGCGGCGCAGCGAGAAGACCAGGGCCGCGTCGCCGGCGTCGAAGTCGAAGAACTCGTCCACGCTCGAGCCGCCGGGGTCGGGCGCGAGGCGCACGTCCGGCCGCAGGCTGCGCAGGAGCAGGCTCGTGTGCATGGCGATGGTGAACGAGTAGCGCCGCCCGAACACGAGCACCTTCCTGGCGCGCGCGATGTCGCGCGCCGCGGCCTCCAGGACGTCGACGTCCAGGTGCTCGTAGGTCTGCTTGAGGTTGCGCAGCTCGCGCTCGTACACCGACCTGACGGTCTCGCCGAACTCGGAGCCGGCGCCGGCGTTGGCCAGGTCCAGCGGCGCGGAGACGATGCGCAGGTAGTCGGCCCTGACGGCGTCGCGCAGCTCGGGGAAGCCCGCGTAGCCGAGCCGTTGGGCGAACCTCACCAGGGTGGAGCGGTGCACGCTTAAGACCTTCGCCAGCTCGGTGGTGGCGCCGAAGCCCCACATCTCGGGGTGGTTGACGAGGTGCGACGCCAGCTCGGCCTCTGTCGCCGTGAAGCCGCCGGCGTGCTCGGCCAGCCTCCGGCTCACGGCTTCGAGATGCAGCTCGCTCCGCCCCCGCACCCGGCCTCCCGCGCGGACCGGGCTAAGCTACGTTCGCGCCCGGCACAGGCGGATGTTACCACCCGGCGGCCGCCTCCGGCTACGGAAGTTGCCGAGGGGTGCCAGTGGCAGCAAACGTTGCGGCCATTCGCCGCTCGAGGGAAGTCGGGCGTCGCCCGAAGGAAGCCGGGCGCGCCCCCATGCGAGGCGCGCCCGGTCAGGTTCGGCGCGGTGCCGCGTCGGCGGCGGGAAGCGGGGTCAGCCCACGACCAGCGTCTTGATGCCCGCCTGCCTGGCGGCCGCCTGGAGGGCGCGTTCTACGTCGGCGAGCGGTACGCGGTCGGTGATCATGCGCTCGAGGCCGAGGCCCGGGTCGGCCATCAGGTCGAGGGCGCGGGTGAAGTCGGCCGGGCCGTAGCCGAACGTGCCCACGACCCTGACCTCGTCGTAGTGGACCCTCTCCAGGTCGAGCGGGAAGGTCTCGCCCTTGGGCATGCCGGCGAAGACGTTCACGGCTCCGCCCTTGGCGACGACCTGCATCGCCTGCGCCAGCGCCTCCTGGCTGGCGACCGAGACCATGACGGCGTCGGGGCCGTCGGGGAAGAGCTCGCGCGCGGCCTCCACGAGGGGCGTGGCGGTCACGTCCACGGTGGCGTGGACGAACCCGGCGGCGTGGGCGAGCCGGTGCGGCGTGGCGCCGGCCACGACGACGCGGCCCGCGCCGAACGCCGGAGCGATGGCGGCCTGCATCAGGCCCATGGGCCCGTCCCCGATCACCAGCAGGGAGCCGCCCTCAGGCAGGTCCAGCGCCTCGAGGCCGTGCACGCAGCAGGCCAGCGGCTCGGCCAACGAGGCGAGCTCGAAGCTCATGGAGTCGGGGATGGCGAACATGACGAGGTCCGCGAGGCGCTCCGGCACCTTCACGTACTCGGCGAAGCCGCCCGGCTCCGCGAACGCGGCGCCCAGGTCGCTGCACAGGCTGTAGCGGCCGCGGCGGCAGGAGGCGCAGCGCCCGCACGGCGCGTAGGGGCCGAGCGCGACGCGCTGCCCGGCCGCGAAGCGGGGGTGCCGGGACTCCACGACCTCGCCGGCGACCTCGTGCCCCAGCACGCTGCCGGGGCGGATGCGCGCGTGGCCGCGCACGTAGGTCTTGACGTCGGTGCCGCACACGCCGCAGGCGCGCACGCGCACCAGCACCTCGCCGTCGGCGATCGTCGGCACCGGCACGTCCTCGATGGCGAGGCTGCCGGGGCCCAGGTACCGGGCCGCCTTCATGCGCCCTGCAGGGAGGCGTAGGCCTCGTCGAGGACGGGGTCGAGGAGCGCGGCGGCGGACCTGAGGGTGGCGGCCGGGTCCTCGCCCAGCGTGCTCTCGAGGAGCTCGAGGACGAAGTTGCCCGCGAACCCGCGCCGCGCGAGGAGGCCTATCACCCGAGGCCAGTCGACGTCGCCGTCGCCGGGGGCGGTGTGGCGGCGCTGCGTGGCCAGGTCGAAGTCGGAGGCGTGGACGTGCGCGATCGACGGCAGCCCCTCGAGGAACGGCCACGGCTCGAGGCCCATCTCGTAGGTGTGGGTGACGTCGAAGGTGAAGCCGAGGTTCGGGCGGTCGACCAGTTCCGCGAAGTCGACCATCGACCGCGGGCTGACGCCCACGGGCGAGCTGGGGGTGTTCTCTACCGCCACGGTGACGCCGTGGGGGAGCCCCACATCGCACATCGTGCGGAGGTTGGCGAGGCCGGCCTCCAGGTACGCGCCGACGCTCATCCTGGCCCAGGGCCCGTGGACGACGATCGTCCTGGCGCCGATGGTGCCGGCGAGCTCGGCCACGTCGCGCGAGAGCTGCTGGCCGAAGGCGAAGGCGTTGGGGTCGGGGTTGTAGAGGAAGGCGGCCAGGATCTGCGGGAAGTGGATGCCGCAGAGGTCGAAGCGGCCGGCGGCGATCGCGAGGAGCTCGCGGCCGTAGGCGGGCGTGCACTCGTAGGGCGCCTGGGGCATCAGCTCGACGCCGCGCCAGGGCTGCTGGTCGAGCACCGCGAAGGTCTCGGCGATGGGCCGTGGGAAGAACGCTGACGTGCTTACGCCCACGGTCGGTCTGTTCGTCATCCCTTGATGTCCCTCCGGGGACGGGGCGGGGTGCGACGGCCCTCGCCGCCGCAACCCGCCCGGCCACTCACTGGTTCGCCGCGATGTCGGCGATGAGGGCCTCCGCGGCGGCCGCGAGGGCGGCGGCGGGCGTCCTGCCGCCCAGCTCTACCGCCTCGATCGCGTCCACGAGGAGGTTGTCCATCGTGCCCATCGAGAAGAAGTGCGGGTACTGCGACGAGACCGCGAGCTGCTCGAAGCCGGCCGCGTACTCGGGGCGCTGGCGGAGCAGGGTCCGGATGGCCTCGCTCTCGGCCGCGGCCGGGCTGATCGGCACGTAGCCGGTGGCGATCGTGAACTTGATGCTGTTGTCGACGCTGGTCAGGAACTTGAGCAGGCGCCAGGTGGCGAGCTCCTTCTCGGGCGTCGAGGGGAACATGACCAAGGCGGCGCCGCCCACGGTCGTGCCGCGGCGGACGTTGCCCGGCAGCATGGCCGTGCCGAAGTCGAAGCTGGCGCCGCCGGAGACGGTGGCCACCGAGGCCGTCGAGGCCATCAGGAAGCCGACGCGGCCGGCGAGGAAGAGGTCGCGCGAGACGTCGTGCTGGCCCGGGGGCATGAGGCCCGCGTCGATGAGGTCCTTCCAGAACTGCAGCGCTCCTACGCCCGCCTCCTCCTGGAACGTCGGGGCCGTGGCGTCGTCGTTCACGATCTGCCCGCCGTTCTGGAGGATGAGGCCCTTGAGCCACCAGGCCTCGTCACGCACCTCGACGCCGATGGAGCCGGGCACGTTCTCGACGATGGCCGTCGCCTGGGCCACGAGCTCGTCCCAGGTCTGGGGCGGCGCCTCCGGGTCGAGGCCGGCGCGGGCCATGAGGTCCTTGTTGTAGAACATCACCATCGTGCTGTTGTTGAACGGCAGCGAGCAGAGGTGCCCGTCGTAGCGGTTGTACTCGAGCAGCACCGGGAAGAAGTAGTCCTCGCTGAGGCCCTCCTCGCCGGCCATGTACTCCTCCAGCAGGTAGTTGCCCACGCGGCAGGTCCACAGCGGCCCGGCAGGGATGAGGCCGCCCTGGGGCAGCGCGCCGGCCTCGAGCGAGGCCATCACCTTCTGGGCGGTGTCGCCGTAGGAGCCCGAGAAGGTGGCGTTCACGCGGATGCCCCACTCGTTGGTGGCGTTGAACTCGGTGATCATCTCCTGGAGGGTCGCGCCCTGGTCGCCGCCGACGGCGTACCAGAAGTCGATCGTGGTCTGGGCGCTCGCGGCGGCCGCCAGGCTCAGGGCCGCGGCGGCGAGCGCGCTCCGTACGAGGTTCTTCGGCTTCATGTCTCGCTCTCCTCTACGCTGATCCCTCGCGTCGGGCGAGGGCGGGGTGACAGGCGCTGCGACGCCCTATCGGCATCGGTTCTCCGCACTCAGAAGGACTCTCGCCGCTGGTGGCCACCTCCCTCGCGTCTCGGGCGGGCACGGGCCGGGCTCATCCCTTGCTCCCCGTCATGGCGATGCCCTCGATGAACTGGCGCTGCGCCATGAAGAAGAGGAGCAGGATGGGGACGACGGCCATGACGGCGCCGGCCATCATCAGGTTCAGCTGGCTGCCGCTCTCCTCCACGAAGTAGCGGAGGCCGATGGGCAGGGTGCGCATCGCCTCGGTGTTCGTGACGATGAGCGGCCACAGGTAGGTGTCCCACTCGCTCAGGAAGATGAAGAGCGTGATCGTCGCCAGAGCGGGGCGAGCGAGCGGGAGGACGATCTGGAAGAGGATGCGCCGGCGGCTGGCGCCGTCTATGAGCGCCGCCTCCTCCAGCTCGCGGGGGATGGTCTGGAAGAACTGGCGCAGGAAGAAGACGGCGAAGGCGCTGGCCAGGAACGGCACGGTCAGCCCCTGGTAGGTGTCGATCCAGCCGAGGCGGCTGACCAGCAGGAACAGGGGCAGCATCGTCACCTGGTTCGGGATGATCAGCGTGGCGATGTAGAGCGTGAAGACCGCGTTCTTGAACGGGAACCGCAGCCGTGCGAACGCGTAGCCGGCGAGCGCCGCTCCCACCACCTGGCAGACGGTGATGACCGCCGTGACGATGACGCTGTTCAGGTAGAAGCGCAGGAACGGCACCCGGTCGAGCACGCGGGTGAAGTTCTCCCAGTGCAGCTCGGTGGGCCAGAGCGTGGGCGGGTAGGCGAAGACCTCCTGCTGCGACTTCAGCGCCGTGCCCACCATCCAGACGAACGGGAAGACCGTCGCCGCGCTGAGGACGATGAGCAGCACGTACGATCCGAAACGGCCGAAGAAGCGTCCGAGGCGGTAGCTCATTCGTAGTGCACCCTCTTCTCGGCGAAGCGCTGCTGCAGCAGCGAGAGCCCGAGGACGATCGCGAAGAGGACGAACGACACCGCGGCGCCCTGGCCGAACCTGAACTCCTGGAACGTCAGCCGGTAGAGGTAGAAGACCAGGACCTCGAGGCTGTTCAGCGGCCCGCCGTCGGGCGCCAGCACGTGGACCAGCGAGAAGACCTGGAACGAGTTGATGACGCCGATCAGCAGGACGAAGTACGTGACCGGTGAGAGGAGCGGCAGCGTGATGTGCCTGAAGCGCTGCCAAGCGGTGGCGCCGTCCAGCGCCGCCGCCTCGTAGTAGGAGCGGTTGATGTTCTGCAGGCCGGCCAGGAAGATCACGGTGTTGTAGCCGAGGCCCTTCCACAGGGCCACCAGCACCACCGACGGCATGGCCAGGTTCGGGTCGCGCAGCCAGCGCTGCGGCGCCACGCCCACGGTGGCCAGCAGCGCGTTGAAGTACCCGGTCGTGGGGTTGTACAGGGCGCGCCAGATGGCCGCGGCGGCGACCATCGAGGTCACGACCGGCATGAACAGCGCCACCCTGAAGAACGACATGCCGCGCAGCTTCTGGTTCAGCAGCATCGCCGCGGCCAGCGAGAGCACCATGTCCAGCGGCAGCTTCAGGACCATGAAGTAGACGGTCGCCTTCAGGGCGTTCCAGAAGTCGCCCGAGGTGAGGGTGTCGACGTAGTTCTTCGCGCCCACGAAGGCGGCCGCGCGCAGGCTGCCCGCCTGCCAGTCGGTGAAGCTGATGCCGAACGCCCAGAGGATGGGGACGTAGACGAAGACGACGATGACCAGCAGCGACGGCGCGAGGAACGCCGCGGCGGTGAGCATCTCGCGGCGCAGGCGGGGCGTCCTCGCGAACGCCTTCAGCTCGGCCAGCGGCCCGCCCGCCGCCTTGGGGTCGCGCGCGGCCCTAGAGAGCATCGCCGGCCCTCTCGCGGTTCCGCTCCCTCAGGGCCAGCAGTTCGGACGCCACGGCGCGCAGGTCGAGGCCGTTGACCGCCTCCACCTGCGCGAGCCAGGCGGGCGGCACCGCCTCCACCCCGCGCCAGGCGCCGCAGACGGAGCCCGCCATAGACGCCAGCGTGTCGCTGTCGCCGCCGAGGTTCGCGGCCAGCAGCATCGCCTCGCCGGCGTCGCCGTCGGCCATCGCGGCGAGCGCGAGCGCGCCCGGCACGAGCTGGTCACCGTACATGTCGACCCCCATGACCTCGTAGAGCAACGCCAGCGCCTCCTCGGCAGGCAGTCCCCGCGCCCAGCGCAGGGCGTGGTCGATGCGCCTCTCTATGGGCGCGGTCCAGGTCCAGGCGCCGTGCCCGCGCCCCCTGACCGCGCCCTCCTTCGCGGCGGCGGCGATCGAGTCGACCGTCGCGTCGGGCTCCAGGGCCGCCGAGAGCGCGAACGCCATGGCCATGGCGCCGGAGACGGCGGCGCGGGTGAAGTGGCTGACGGCGCACGAGGCCACCACCTGCTCCTCGAGCGCCGCGCGGTCGGGGAAGGCGATCGCCAGTGCTGCCGTCCTCATGCAGGCGCCGGACGAGGTGCCGCCGCGCGGTACCTCCTCCAGCGGCGCCCCGGCCTCGAGCGCGGCCAGCGCCTTCAGCGTCGAGGGGCCGACGAACCGGTTCTCCTGCACCCGGGGCGTCCGGCCCCAGGCGAGGAGCTTGGCGGCCCACGCCTCGGGCCTCACCTCCCCCTCCTCGATGAGGACCTGCGCGAGGAGGAGCGTGTGGTCGGTGTCGTCGGTGACAGCGCCGGCCGGCAGCCGGTGGTGCGGGTGGCGCGCGTCGGCGCGCGTGAGGCCCGTGACGCCGCCGCCGTACCAGTCGGCGATGGTCTCGGGGGTGAGGAACTCGGTGGGCATGCCGAGAGCGTCGCCCACGGCCACGCCGGCGAGCATGCCGTGCGCCTTGGCGAGCAGGTCGGGTGTCGCGCTCATGGCCGGAGCGCCTCGCCGTGCCCCCGAGGCCCTCCGGGCCGCGGCGCCTCCCCACGGTCGGGCGCCTCGCCACGTACTCGCGCCGCGGGACGCAGCACGCGGCAGGCGGCCTCCTGCACGCGGACCTCGACGACGTCGCCGGGCTCGAGGAGCTCGAGCGGGTTGCCGTCGGCGACCAGCGCGGCGCCGCCCGAGAAGCCGGTGAGGCGCACGACCTCGCCCGGGCTCAGGCCCACGTAGGCGGTGCGGAGCGGCTCCATGGCCGCGTGCGTCGCAGCGTCCATGTCGGCGTACACCAACGGGAAGCTGGCCACCAGGCACGCGGCGGGCACGCCTGCGGCGGACGAGAGGCCGAGGCCGCCGAGCAGCGCCTGCCCCACGACGTCGCCGGTGCGGGTGAAGCCCACGACCACGCAGCCGACGTCCTCGCCGGCGCCGACCTCCACCTCCCGCCCGTCCGCGCCGGCCTTCGTGACGCGGGCGGCGGGCGAGCGCACCGCCGTGGGGGAGGCGAGCACGCGCTCGCCGCGCATGAACGGCGCGGCGGCGAGGTTCACGAACCTGCCGCCCACCGTGCCGCAGACCGTGTCGCCCACGACGACGTCGTTGAAGGCCAGGCAGCGCTCGCCGCCGGGGAGCACGAGTGCGAGGGCGGTGACCGTCTCCTCGCGCAGGTCGGCGGCCAGGTCGCCGACGGCGGCCCGCTCGACGCTCACCAGGGCCCCGGCGTTGGTGGAGCCGGCGCCCACCCCCACGACGGGGACGCTAAGGCCGGCGGCGTGGAGCGCCGTGGCGGCGTCGGAGAGCGTGCCGTCGCCGCCGACGACCACCAGGGCGTCCACGCCGCTTCGTGCGGCGCGCACGACGAGGTCTGCCGTCGCGGCGCGGCCGGTCGCGCTGCCGGGCACCGCGACCGTCACGGCCAGGCCGGGGTCGCTGGCGCGGCGCCTGAGGCAGGCCGCCTCGCCCAGCTCGCCGGGGCCGGTGACCACCTCGGCCGGCGCCAGCGCGGCGAGCGCCGCGGCGGCCGCGGCCAGCGTGCCCTCGCGGCCGCCCCCGGCCGTCGGGTTCACGACGAGCCCCAGGCGGCGCGGCCTCATCGCCCGGGGCTCCGGACGCCGTGGACCGCGTCCACGATGGCGCCCACCGCCGCGCGGGCGTCGGGGGCGCGCCAGACGTTGCGGCCCATCGCCACGCCCGCGGCCCCGCCCTTTAGGGCTTGGCCGATCGTGGCCGTCACCTGGCCCAGGTCCCTCTCGCTCCCGCCGAGGACCACGACGGGGGCGAAGCACGACGCGGTCACGTACCGGTACTCCTCGGGCGTGCCGGCGTACTTGGTCTTGATGATGTCGGCGCCCATCTCGGCGCCCACGCGTGCGGCGACCGCCAGCTCCTCGACGCTCGGGTCGCCGCCGAAGCCCAGGGGCAGCATCTCCGCCATCAACGGCACCTGGCAGGCGCGGCACTCCTTGGCGACCTGGCCGAGCGTGGCCAGGCTGCGGCCCTCCTCCTCGGTGCCGCAGATGCCCATCACCGCCACGGCGTCGGCGCCGAGCCGCAGGGCGTCCTCCACCGAGGCGATCAGGCTGGAGGTGCGCGGCGCGTCGCCCACCGAGGTGGCGCCGCCGTCCAGCCGCACGATCAGCCCGAGCCGCCCCAGGTGAGGCGCGAAGCGCTTGGCGATGCCGGGCGTCGTGAGGACGGCGTCGGCGCCCGCCGCGGCGATGTCCGCCAGCAGCGCGGCCGGGTCCTGCAGCCTGCCGAGGGGGAACATCCCCGGCAGCCCGTGGTCCATGGCGACTATGACGGTGCGCCCGTCGCGGCCGAACACGCGGCCCAGCCGCACGGCGGTGCCGCTCACGAGCGCCCGCTCAGTTCGCTGAGGCGCAGGACCTCCTGGGCGGCGGCCACGTCGGTGACCAGCACGTCCACGTAGCCGCCGCGCACGGCCCCCAGGACCGCGGGGCCCTTGGCGGCGCCGCAGGCGGCCGCGACCACGCGCGGCACGGACCGCAGCTGCTGGAGCTCGATGCTGAAGAGGTAGGGAAGCGTGTCCACCGGGTGTCCTTCCGCGTCGAAGAAACGCATGCACACGTCCCCCACGGCGCCCGAGGCCTGCAGGCCGCGCCGGGAGGCGTCGTCGAGGTAGTCGGCGAAGAGCATCTCGACCTCCTCGCCGAGGTCGATGTTGCCGATGCCTACGACGGCCACGTCGAGCGACCGCCAGGCGGAGGTGACGGCGCTGACGTCCGTCGAGGCGAGGAGCGAGGCGTACGCCGCGGCGCTGTCGACGATGGCGGGCACGTAGAACGTCGACCATGTGCCGCCCAGGCGCTCGCTGACGACGCGCGCCATGTCGTGCACCTGGAAGCTGGGGGCGATCTTGCCGAGGCCGCCCAGCAGGGGGATGACCCGCACGTTCCTGTCGCGCCTCCCCTCGAGGGCGTGCACCACGTCGTAGAGGGTGCGGCCCCAGCCGAGGCCGATCATCGCGTCGGGCGGCAGCGACTCCTCGAGGTACCGGGCGGCGGCGTGCCCGACCCTCTGCCTGGTGAAGGCCGGGTCGGCGGAGTTGCCGGTGACGACGATGGCCTTGGACAGGCCGAGGCGCGAGACCAGCTCGGCCTCCAGCGCCTGGTTCGTGGCGGAGGGGTCGACGACGGTGATCTGCACGATGCCGCGCGCCCGCGCCTCCTGCAGAGCCCTGAGGACCTTCGTCCGCGAGACGTTCAAGAGCTCCGCGATGTTCGCCTGGGTCCGCCCCTCCAGGTGGTAGAGGGTCGCCACCGTGTGCAGGAAGCGGATGTGTTGTAGCGAGGTCTCGCTGGACATTTGCTCCTCACATTTGTTCAGATGCTGTGCGCGGAGTATACCAACGAGCTCGCGCCGTCTGTCTAGGCGCGGTCGGGATGGAGCTGCCTGTGAAGCACAAGCGTCTCGGTGGGAGCGGCCTCCTCGTCAGCGAGCTGTGCCTGGGCACGATGAACTTCGGCTGGCACACGGACGAGGCGACGTCGTTCGCGATCATGGACCGCGCCCTGGAGCTCGGCATCAACTTCTTCGACACCGCCGACGTCTACGGCTGGGCCGTCGAGCCGGGCCGCACCGAGGAGATCGTCGGTGCCTGGTTCGACCTGGGCGAGGGGAGACGCGACGCCGTCGTGCTGGCGACGAAGGTCTACAACCCCGTCAGGCGCCACGCCGACCGGCCCGAGCCGAACTCCCACACCGCCGGCCTGTCGGCCTACAAGGTCCGCAAGCACTGCCACGGCAGCCTCGCCCGGCTCAGGACCGACCGCATCGAGCTGTACCAGATGCACCACGTCGACCGCTCCTGCCCCTGGGACGAGCTCTGGCCCGCGTTCGAGGCGCTGAGGGTCCAGGGTCACATCGACTACGTGGGCTCCTCGAACTTCGCCGGCTGGGACATCGCCACCGCCTGCCAGGAGGCCTCGCGGCGGGGGATGAAGGGGTTGGTGAGCGAGCAGAGCGTCTACAACCTCTTGCAGCGCCAGGTCGAGTCGGAGGTGGTGCCCGCGGCGCGGTACTACGGGTTGGGCCTCATGCCCTGGAGCCCCCTGGGCGGGGGGCTGCTGGCGGGCCGGTCGCGCAAGGGCGTCCGCAGCGAGGACGACTGGCTGAAAGCCGCCGGCGACAACCGCGCGAGGCTGGAGGAGTACGAGGCGCTCTGCCGCGAGCTCGGCGAGGAGCCCGCCACCGTGGCCCTGGCCTGGCTGCTCCACCAGCCCGCGGTGACTTCGCCGGTGATCGGCCCGCGCACACCCGAGCAGCTGGAGAGCGCGGTGCGCGCGACCGAGGTGGTGCTGGAGCCCGAGGTCTTGGAGCGCTTGGACGGGATCTTCCCGGGGCCGGGGGAGGCGCCGCGGAGCTACGCGTGGTGACGGCCGGCTCGGGGACGCGAGGGGCGTAGGGACGGACCGGGCCCTGGTCGTGCCGGGTTCAAGGTCCTTGGA
>CAZGXF010000031.1:0-6089 GCA_964529575.1 uncultured bacterium | reverse complement strand
CGAGGGGCGTAGGGACGGACCGGGCCCTGGTCGTGCCGGGTTCAAGGTCCTTGGAGCTGCTAACCTCCTTGCGTTCCGACCGAGAGTCCGGAGGTGCGCATGCCCCATCCTCGTGTAGTCCTCCTGGTCCTGGCATCCGTGGTCCTCGCCTCCTGCTCGCCCGCCGAGCCGCCCCAGGAGCCTGAGCCGCCGGCGCCTGACTGGCTGTGGGTGAGCGTGTGGGGGGAGCACGAGGTGCTGGCGTTCGACCCCGACCAGCAGAGGGCGGGCGCGACAGGCGCCCAGGCCGCGATCGTCATCGACCTGGGCGTGGGCCGGTCCCCCTACGGCATGGACTTCGACGAGTACGGCAACCTGTGGGTCGGTACGCAGGAGGGGGAGCTGCTGGCGTACGCCGCCGAGGCCCTGCGCGAGTCGGGCGCTCCTACCCCCTTCAAGGAGCTTGGCACGGGGGCGCCGCACGTCGCGGGCGTGAGGTTCGCGCCGAACGGCTGGCTGTGGGCGACGGTGCAGGGCAAGGTGCTGGGCTGGAGCCCGGCTCGTCTGACCGTCCCCGGGAAGCCCGCCCCGAACGTCACGCTTACCAGCGCCTCGTCCTACATGTCCGCGTACCCGAACGACCTGGTCTTCGACGAGGACGGGAACATGTGGTTGGTGGGCGCCGACGCCGTTCTCATGTTCGGTCGCTCGCAGCTCACGGCGAGCGGCGAGGTGACCCCCGAGGTCGTGATCTCCAGCGACGGGACCTCTCTCAAGGGTCCGATGGGACTGGCGTTCGACGCCGGCGGCGACCTGTGGGTCTCGACGTTCAGCGGGGACCAGGTGGAGAGGTACGCGCGCGAAGCGCTCGCTTCGACGGGCTCACCCGAGCCGACGGTCACGCTGTCGACGCCGGGGGTCTACAAGGTGCGCATCGCGTTCGACGGCGAAGACGCCCTGTGGGCCGGCTCGCTGTACGGGCCGGGGTTCGTCGGCGCCGGGTACCTGGCGATGATCGCGCCCGCCGACCGGGCGGTCTCGGGCCCGGTGCCGGCGAGCGCCGAGCTCACGCAGCTCGGCTCTTTCGACGCCGGCGGCGCGGTCGTCTTCCATCCGTTGCCGGAGTGAGGCGACCACCGGCGTCGAGTCGGTAGGTTCTCCTACGTGGATCGCTGAGGGTCCACGCGAGTCGGTTCAGGCGGTGGGCGCCGCTACTCGCCCTTCCCGAGCCTCGCCGCTTCCGCCCGCGCCAGCTCCGCGGCGGCGCGCATGAACCTGGCGATGGCTGCCAGCTCCTCGTCGCTGTAGCCCTGTAGCAGCTCTTCCAGTCCCTTCACGAAGCCGGCCATGTGCGGCTCGAAGGCTGCCAGGCTCTCGGGCTTGGCGTGCACGAAGACGCGCCGGCGGTCGGCGGTGTCGCGCACGCGCTCGACGTAGCCCCTGCGCTCGAGCCGGTCGATGAGGCTCGTGACCGACGCCGTGGCCAGGCCCGTGTGCTCGGCGAGCTGGCCGGCCGTGAGAGGGCCGTGTCGGAGCAGGACGTCGAGCGTCTTCGTGTCGGTGGCGCTGAGGCCCAGGCGCTCGGCGATCACCGAGTGCAGCAGGACGCTAGCCGTGCTGCTCTCGCGGCCGGCCAGCAGCGCGTCCTGGATCAGCGACTCACGGCTTGACAAGGCTACCTCCTGTGGGCATAGCATACGACCTCTCGAGCCTTTCGATATGTCGAGAGGTTCGAGACGACGAGGGGACGTGCCGACGGGAGCACGCGCTGGCACGGGAACGGGCCGACGCCTTGCGCGCCGCGTGCCGCGGGCATGACCTCGGGCGGCCCGTCCCTCGGAGCGTCGAGGGCGTGCAGGGGGCCGAACCCGTGCGCCCCGGGAGGTGAACCGATGACCTGGATGATGGTGGTCCAGTGGCTGCACGTCCTCGCCGGCTTGACCTGGTTCGGCGGGTACCTGGTGATGGCGCTCGGGGTGTGGCCGGCGCTGCTGCGGCGACCCGCCGGCGAGGCGCGGGCAGTCTGGGAGGGGCTGGAGAAGGGCGTCGGCCCGCTGATGCTGGTCTCCGGCACCGTCGTGTTCTGGGCCGGCGTGGCCCGCGGCACGCTGCTCGGGCCGGTGCGCTCCTTCGAGGTGCTGTTCGGCAGCGCGTACGGCCTGACGTTCGTCACCGCGTTGCTGCTCACCCTCGGGCTCACGGTCTACGGTGCGGTGTCGAGCCGCAAGCTGCCAGCGATGGTCTGGGAGGGCGACCGTTTCCGCACCGGCGCCGCTGCCTACCTGCGCCGGAGCTACGCCCTGAGCCTCGGTCTGTTCGCGGCCGTCCTGGCCTGCATGGTCCTCATGCGGTTCGGGCTCTGAGCGAGGCGCGGACGGCGCCGCGGACCCGGACCCAGGCGGCGGGTGCGGGACGGCCGCCGGGCCCCTACTAGGATGGGGGGTCGGCGCGGCGCGTCCCGCTCGCCGCATCGCGACCACTCGAAGGAGGACGACCAGTGCGCAAGTCCATCAAGCCGAACTCGTCGCGGAAGCCGCCCGAGCCCTCCACGAGCCACGCCGAGATCGACGACTGGATGCGGCGGGTCATGCCCGACCTCAACCCGGTGGTGAAGCGCGTCGACGAGCTGATCCGCCAGGCCCACTCGGACCTGCGGTACGCCCTCAAGTGGAAGAAGTCGTACTACGGCCTGCCCGAGCGCGGCTGGATCATCGAGGTCGTGGCCTACGACGTCTCGGTGAACGTCGTGTTCCTCGGCGGCGGACGGTTCTCGGCGCCGCCGCCGCAGGGCGAGGGCGACAGCCGCTACGTCAAGGTGAAGACCGTGGAGGAGGTCGACACGCCCGAGATGCGCGCGTGGATCGAGGAGGCGGGCAAGGTCGACGGCTGGAGGTAGGTCTTGCCCAGGCACGGTCGTAGCAGGGTGTAGGTTCATAACTCACCGAGGGGCGGGCGAGAGGAGCCGTTATGGCGCTGTTCTCTGGTATCAACGTCGTCTCGATCGAGGTCCCTGACCTGGCGGAGGCGCGCCGCTTCTACGGCGAGGTCCTCGAGCTCGGCGAGCCCGCCTACGACATCCCTGACGCCGGCTGGCTCGAGTGGCGGCTCCCGGGCAAGCCCAGCGACGTCGCGGTCACCACCGCCGCGCCCGGCTGGGCGCCGCACCACAACGTCACCGTCGTCTTCGACGTCGAGGACATCCAGGCCGCGCGCGCAGCGCTCATGGCCCGCGGCGTCCGCTGCGACGAGGTCGTGTCGATCCCCGGCGTCGTGACCTACTGCAGCTTCTACGACCCGTTCGGTAACCGGTTGCAGATGGTCGCCTGACCCGTCGACGAGGACGCCCCCCGTAGCGGCCGGACGTGGTCGAGCCATGTGACGCGGATGCATGGTCCGTAAGGACCTCGTGACTCGGTGGGGGTTACGGTCCGCGGCGACTAAGCGTTGGCCTTCCAGACGCCTCGGTCCCATGGCTCCAGGAGGGCCCGCTCCGGGAGGGAAGAGATGTGGTCGTGCGGATACCTAGCGTCGCGTCGTACCGCGCCTGTTGGCAGGCTGCTCGCGTCGCTCGTCCTGCTGCTGACTGTCAGTAACGCCTTCGCTTACGACGGCGTCACGTTCGGGCTTCAGGTCGCCACGCCTGCCTCAGGGTCCGTGCCGCTGACGGCCAACGTCGTGGTCCCGGTCGCCACCTTGACCGACGGCGCCGGTGCGCCGGTCGGCCTCGCCGTGCGGGGCGACGTCTCGTACGCGCTAGGAGCGTCGCTGGGGCCGAGCGCCGGTATGAACCTGCTGCTCAGCGACGCGTCGGCCGGCGAGACCTTCGCCCGCCCCTACCTCGGCCTCGGCGCCGCCTTGGGGAACGACGCCGGGGCGCTGATACCCACGGCCTACGGGCTCGTGGGCTGGCGGGCACCCCTGGGTGACGTCTTCGCCGTGCGCCTCGAGACGATCGTGAACGTGACCGTTCGCAGCGCGGCTCTCCAGCTCGGCGTCGACTTCAGCCCGTGGGGCGCGCGGTGATCCGGCGCAGCTTCGCGGCGCTCGCGGCCGCCCTGCTCCTGGTCGCCTGCAGCGGCCAGGGTCCCGTGTCCATCGCGTCCGTGTCACCCACGAGCGGCGGCCCGGGGACCGTGCTGACCGTCTCGGGCAGCGGTCTCTCGGGGAGCGCCATCGTGACGGTGTGCGGTGTGGAGCTCGAGGACCTGAGCCTCGTCGTAGGGGAGAGGCCGGTAGGCGTGCCCGGTACCGTCGGCAGCTTGCCCGGGGCGACCACGCTCACCGGCACGGTGCCCGACCTGGGCGCATCCGCCGACTGCTCCGTCGCGGTGTCCGGCCCCGGCGGCTCCGACGTCGTGTGGAGCGGGGTGTTCCGGTTCCAGGGCGTGGAGGGTAACCAGGCGCCGACCACCACCGGCCTCGATGACGTCTTCGTCGCCAGCGACGAGGCCTCGAGGGTGCTGGACGTGTCGAGCGCCTTCGACGACCCTGACGACGGCGCCTCTTCGCTGACCTTCACCGTCGCTGTCGAGGCGCCCGCCGGCAACGTCACCGCCCACCTGGACGGCACGGACCTCACGCTCGGCTTCCCCTCGCGGTTCGGTGACACCGCCCAGGTGACCGTGACCGCCACGGACCCTAGCGGGGCGAGCGTGTCCGCGAGCTTCACGGTGGCGTTCGAGGCCAGCGCGGTGCGGTTCGACGTGAGCGGCGAGGGCCCGCTCGACCCCGATGACGTGGAGGTCTTCGTCTACTTCGCGGGCGTACTGGCGGGCGAGGTGGCCGGCGGCCAGGAGCCGATGCTGCGCTCGGGCTCGTACCTGTTCGAGGCCAGGAAGCTCGTGGAGCGCGGCACCTACCTCCACCGTTTCATGCACGGCAAGGCGACCGCGGCAGTACCGGGCTCGGGCACCACGGCGGTCCCGCTGGACCTCAAGACGAAGAGCGGCGCCGGCCGGCTCTGGGTGCCTATGAGGCCTGCCATTCCAGCACAGCTGCGTAGCTACGACGACGCTGCGCTCGTCGGCGGTGGAGTTACGCCCACGTCCACGTTCGAGTCGGCGGCGAACAGTTCCTCCGTGACCCGGGCACCAGACGGCTCCCTTTGGGTGTCCGGGAGCTCCGCCGTCGTGAGGTTCGACGAGAGCGACCTAGACGACGTGTCTCCCGTGTACACCACGCCCTTGCAGTCCGGTAGTTGGGCGTGGGTCTCGAACTTGGCCTTCGACGACCGCGGTGACCTCTGGACGGCGGAGTACTTGCCGGGCAGGGTGTCGAAGTTCACCGCTGACCAGGTGGCCGACGGGGGCAGCCAGACGCCCGTGCTCACCTTGTCCGGTGGCCCTGACTTGGAGCGGTCGTTGCCCGGCGGCTTGGCGTTCGACCGCTTCGGGAACCTGTGGCTGGGTACCGCGCCCGTAGACGGTTCAACGAGCCACATCTACCGGTTCGACGCGGCTGTGCTCGACGACCCGGAACCGCGGCCGTCGCTCGTTCTCGAAGTCGCGTTGGAGGGGGCCTGGCCGCGCGTGTTCGACTTCGCCTTCGACAAGTACGGCAACGTGTGGTACTCCACCGACCTAGACCGCGTCGGACGAGTCCCGGCGGAGGTCGCCACGGCTTCCGGCTCGTTCACCGTCGACGCCGCGGTCGGCGTCCACCTGCCCCAGCCCCACACGATGGGCGTAGCCTTCGACGCCTTCGGCAACCTCTGGGCGCTCGACCGGAGTGGGACCCTCACGTACGTAGCGGCCGACGACCTGGACCAAGAGGCCCCGCCCGTGACGGTGTTCCCTCTTGGGGTGCTGGTCGACATAGGCAACTTCGAGCTGGTCGACTGAGGTCCCTCGGTCGTTCGTGACGCGGTGCGCCTCCGTGGGCTCCTCGAGGGTCTGCGGGGGCGCGCCAACTCTTGGCCTGTGAGGGGCCGTGAGACGCGCTAGGCGGGGGCCGCGACCACGGGTTGGACGAGGGCGTGGAGTCGGCTCCTCCATGGAGGGCCGAGATGCAGCGCCTCGCAGGGCGGCTCTAGTCAGAAAGCGGTGCTTGCAACAGGGTTAGAGTCGCCCCGTCAAACCAACGGTGGGGGAACGCCTTGAAGTTCAACGTCT
>CAZGXF010000030.1:10539-23094 GCA_964529575.1 uncultured bacterium | reverse complement strand
GCGCATGTCGGTCTCGATGTTGATGCCGAGCATGTGGCCCCAGTACGTGACGACGAAGGTCAGGGCCGTGTTCAGCAGGTAGACGAGGGCCAGGCCGAGCGCCGCGAGCGTGATGAGCCGCCACTGGCCGCTGGGCAGCAGGCCGTCGATGAACCCCTGCACCGCGATGGGGAAGGCGAGCTCGAGCACGCCGAGCACCACGGCGGACGAGAAGTCCAGCAGGAAGAGCCCCTTGTAGGGCCGGTAGTACTCGAAGAACCGCCTGACCACCGCGCGATGGTACATGGCCGACCGGTCCAGGGTCGTGCCCTGGTTGGCCCCGAACCTACGCGCCCCCGGAAGGCGCCGCCGTCCCTTGAAACGTTGCTGACACGCTCGGTCTCCAGCATCGACGTCGAGAGGGAGGTAACCCATGCTCGACGCCGAACCAAGCCCACGAGCCCGCGGTCTCGGACCGCTCGCGCTGCGCGTGCTCGCCGCCGCCGCGGCGCTGGCCCTCGCGGCCTGCGCCCCGGAGCCTGAGCCGCCCGTCGAGGAGCCGCTGCCGGGCGAAGACCCGTCGCTGATCGTCACGCTCAGCGAGTCGAGCCTGAGCCTGCTACGCGGCGCGTCGACGACCCTGGAGGTCGACGTCACGCGCGCGGGCCCGCCCACGGGCGACGTGACGCTCGCCGTCGACGGAGCGCTGCCGGCCGGGGTGACCGCGGTCTTCGACCCGCCGACCCTCGGCCTCAACGAGTCCACGAGCCTCCTCACCGTGTCGGCCGACGCCACGACCGCGGACACCGCCTTCGAGCTCGTCGTGGCGGGCGCGGCGGCCGACCTGGGCAACGGCTCGGCCGAGGCTGAGGCCTCGCTGATCGTCGACGTGAACGGCCTGACCGTGCAGGGCCGCGTCCGGGACGTCTTCGGGCGGGTCCTGCGGGACGTGCTCGTCGGCAGCCAGGGGAAGCGGACCGTCACCGGCCCCGACGGCGGCTTCACGCTCACCGACCTGGCCGTGCCCTACGACCTCATGCTCGTCCGCCGCGACGTGCCGGCGCTGCACGAGTACGAGGGGCTCACCGCCGCCGACCCCGACCTCGTCGTCTACCACCGGTTCCAGCTGCCGGCCGGCGTCAGCCTGGCGACCATGGACGGGTACGTAGCGGGTGGCGCGCCGCTGCCCGCCGGTGAGATGGTCTTCGTGTGCGCCGAGGGCGTGAACGCGGTCGTGTACGGCTGCGACCCGGTCGAGGGTGGGGAGGACTCCTACGAGCTGCAGCTGAGCTGGCACACGCGTGCCCCGCAGGAGGTCAGGGTCCATGCCTTCCACGCCCTGTTGAAGGCGGACGACACGGTGGACGAGTACCTCGGCTACTCGGTCGTGACCGGGACGATCGGGGACGGCGACGCGTTCACGCGCGACCTCGTCTTCGAGCCCGTCGACACGACGACCCTGACCGGCACGGTCGTGCGGGGCCAGGGTGGCGACGCCATGTACGACCCGGTGGTCCTCGCCGCCGTGCGCTTCAGCGACCGCCTCTCCATGGTCGTCTCGGGCGGGTACGCCCCTGGCGCGTTCGCCATGGCCGTCCCCTCGCTGCCCGGCGAAGGGTGGGAGTACGACGTCCTGGCCGGCGACGGCCTCTTCACCTCGGCCTCGATCAGCGCCGCGTGGAGCACGGTCGTAGGCCCCGACATAGGGCAGTTGGAGCTGGCGGACGTGCCCTCGCTCGTCAGGCCGGCGCACGGCACGACCGGCGTGACCCAGGCCACGGGGTTCGAGGTCGCCGGCTTGGGCGGGCGCGCGAAGACCTTCTCCTGGGTCCACTCCGACGGGTACCCCAGCTTCGCGCTCACCACCATGTCGGACGTCGTGACCATGCCGGACCCGAGCGAGGTCGGCCTCGCCGTGGCCCCGCCCGCCGGGGTCTACGAGTGGGGAGCGCTGAGCGCTCGCGGCGGCAGCGTCGACGAGGAGGCGGGTCGCATGGCCGCGTCCATCTCCGCAGTCACGTCCTTGTACGGGCGGTTCGGCGGCGCCCCAACGGACGACGGGCTGGCCGTCCTCGCGGGCCAGTGGGAGTTCGAGCTCGACTGAGCCGGGGCTCAGGCGTCCCGCAACGTGGGGTCGAGCAGGTCGCGCAGGCCGTCGCCGAAGAGGTTGAACCCCAGGGAGGCCACGAGGATCGCCAGGCCGGAGAAGACCGAGACCCAGGGCGAGAGGAGCATGTAGTTGCGGCTCTCGGAGAGCATCAGCCCCAGGGAGGGCGTGGGCGGCTGCGTGCCCAGGCCCAGGAAGCTCAGGCTCGCCTCCACGAGGATCGCGGTCGAGAGCGAGAGCGTGACCTGCACCATGATCGGCGCCACGATGTTCGGCGTCACGTGCCGTGCCAGCAGCCTGGCCGGCGAGGAGCCGAGCGCCCTGGCCGCGGCCACGTAGTCCCAGTTCAGGACCGTGAGCGCGGGACCACGGGCGAGGCGCGCGAAGATGGGCGTGTAGACGATGCCTATGGCGAGGCCGGTGTTGACGCTGCCGGGCCCCAGCACGGCCAGCACGGCGATGGCCAGCAGGATGATCGGGAAGGCCAGCAGTACGTCCATCAGCCGCATCAGCAGCCTGTCGACCCAGCCGCCGAAGTACGCCGCCAGCAGGCCCACGAGCCCGCCGACGACGGTAGCCAGGCCCACGGCGCCTAGGCTCACGCCCACGGAGGTCCTGTAGGCGTGCAGGACCCGCGCTAGCGTGTCCCTGCCGAAGTTGTCGGTGCCCAGAGGGTGGGCGGCGCTGGGGCCCTGGAAGCGCTCCCTGATGCTCTGGGCCACCGGGTCGTACGGAGAGAGGAGGGGTCCGAAGGCCGCCGCCAGCAGCACGGCCAGGGAGAGCACGAAGCCGATCATCCCCACCGGGTTGCGGGCCAGCCGCGCCAGGAAGCCGCGGCGCCTCACGCGTACTCCACGCGCGGGTCGATCCAGGCGTAGGCCAGGTCCACGAGGAGGTTGACGACCACGAACACGGCGGTCACCACCAGCACGATCCCCTGCACCAGCGGGTAGTTGCGCTCGTTGATGGCCCCGATGACCAGTCGCCCCACGCCGGGGATGGCGAAGACCTGCTCGATCACCACCACGCCGGAGAGGAGGTAGCCCACCTGGACGCCGATGACGGTGACGACCGGGATGAGCGCGTTGCGCAGGGCGTGCTTGTACAGCACGGTGCGCTCGGCGGCGCCCTTCGACCGCGCCGTGCGCACGAAGTCGCTGCCCAGCACCTCCAGCAGGCTCGAGCGCAGGATGCGCGTCAGGCCCGCCACCATCGGCAGGCTCACGGCCACCACGGGCAGGACCATGCGGGCCAGGTTGCCGAGCGGGTCCTGGGCGAAAGGCACGTAGCCGATCGACGGCCAGCCGGGGAAGCGCACCGAGAAGAGGTAGAGGAGCAGCACGCCCACCCAGAACGACGGCAGGGTGAGGCCCACGATGGCCAGCACGCGCACGACCACGTCGCCCAGGGTGCCGCGGGCGCGGGCCGCCACCACGCCCAGGGGGAAGGAGAGGACCAGCGCCAGCAGCAGGGCCAGGCCGGTGATCTCGAGCGTCACGGGCAGGCGCGCGGCGATCTCGCGGGTGACGGGCGTGCCGGTCCAGACGCTGCGCCCCAGGTCGCCCTGAAGCACGCCCTTCAGCCACTCCCAGTACTGCACGTGCATGGGCAGGTGCAGGCCGAGCTGCCGCCGCAGGTTCTCCACCCGCTCGGGCGTGATGTCCGTGTTGGCTCCCAACATGATCGCCACGGCGTCGCCGGGGATGAAGCGGATCATCAGGAAGATCAGCACGGAGACGCCGAACAGGACGAAGACCAGGTCCGCGAGGCGCTTGACGACGTACTGGGCCATCGGGGCGGTGGAGCTCCTTCGGGGCGGCCGGGCGAAGGGGGCGCGCCGCGTGTGCGGGCGCCGAGAAGAGCCGGCCCCTCCGACACGTTAGCCGTCGGAGGGGCCGGGAGGGCTGGGGACTAGAGCTCGGCCGGGCCCTTAGGGTCGCCGGACCGCTGTGCGCCCGGGCCGCGCGGTCCGCGAGGGTCCAGGGCCGTCGAGTCCGAGGCGGGACCGTCCGGGCCGTCGGACCGCGGGCCGCTCACTCCAGCGTGGCCTCGCGGAGGTAGCGCAGGCCGCGGCTGGGCATCTGCACGAAGCCCTCGACGCGGTCGGAGACGGCCGTGAAGAGCGTCCCGTACGCCACGTGCGCGATCGGCCCCTCGCAGGCCAGCTTCCGCTGCAGCTCGGCGTACACCTCGAAGCGCGCGGCCTGGTCCGTGGTGGTCCTGCCCTCCTCGAGCCAGGCGTCCACCTGGGCGTCGGAGTACTTGAAGACGTTCGTCGAGCCGTCGGTCACGAACGTGCGGTGCAGGTAGCCGTCGGGGTCCACGTTGCCACCGTTCAGCGACACGAACATGTCGAAGTTCGAGTTCGTCCAGTCCTGCACGAACGCGCCGAACTCGGCCACGTTCACGTCGGCCCTGATGCCCACCTGGGCGAGCTGGGCCTGCAGCACCTGGGCGGTGTCGGTGACCACCTGGATCGTGCCGAAGGTGAGGATGCTCGTATCGAAGCCGTCGGGGTAGCCGGCCTCGGCCAGCAGCTGCCGGGCCATGTCGCGGTCGGTGGCGTAGCAGGCGAACTCCTCGGTGGGCAGGGCCCACTCCGTGAGGCCCGGGCTCAGGGGGCCGCCGGGCACGGCGTTGCCGAAGTAGACGGCCTCGACGATCTCGTCGCGGTCGATGGCGTAGTTGATGGCCATGCGCACCCGCGGGTCGTCGAACGGCGCGCGCGAGACGTTCAGGCCCAGGAGCGTGTAGGCCAGGTCCTGCGTCTCCAGCAGCGCGACGCCCTGGACGCCCCGCAGCGTCTCGGCCGTGGCCGGGTCGACGTCGGGGATCAGGTGGTAGGCGCCGGTGCGCAAGCCGGCCGCGCGCGTCGAGGCCTCGGGGACGATGTTGTACCGGAGGTACTCGAGCCTGGGCTCGCCCTCGCGGTAGTAGTTCGGGTTGTAGCGCAGGCGCACGTACGTGTCCGGCACGATCTCGTCCAGCACGAACGGCCCCGTGCCCACCGCCTCCTGCTGCAGGTCGCCGAGGCGCTCCACCACCTCGCGCGGCACCACGTACAGGTTCGTGAGGTTGCTCAGGAACGGCGCGAACGGCTGCGACAGGGTGAACGTCACCTCGTGCTCGCCCGTCGCCACGGCCGAGGCCACCTGGGCGAAGCGGCTCGCCTGCGGCGAGGCCGTCTCGGGGTCGACGATGCGCTCGTACGAGTACACGACGTCGTCGGCCGTCATCGTCCGGTCGTTGTGGAACTGCACGCCCTCGCGCAGCTTGATCACGTAGGTGAGACCGTCGTCCGAGACCGTCCACGACTCGGCGAGCGCCGGCTCGATGCCGAGGTCGGCGTTGACCTCGACCAGACCGTCGTAGATCTGGCCGATCACCACGAACGACGAGAAGGCCGTGACCTTGTGCGGGTCGAGGCCCACCGGCGCGGTGTCCACCGCGATCTCGAGCGTTCCGGACTGTGCCAGCGCGCTGCCCGTGAGCAGCGTGGCCGCGCAGAGCAGCGCGACCGCGATCCGTCTAACTGGTGACATCCTCGACCACCCCTTCCAGGGCCGGTGCCGGGCAGGCGCCAGCAGGACGTGGCGGCGCGCCCCTCGCGCGTGGATGCGAACTCCCTCGGGCTGCCGCGACGCGTGCCGGGAAGATACACCTTCCGCCGCCGTCCCTCGCGCGCGAGGGCTCGTCGGGAGCCTGCGGGCCGCGCGGGGCGCGAACGCGGTAGCCGGGTCGGCCCTCGCGACCGGGTGGGCTGGAGACGGTGCCGCAGGGGGTTGCCAACCGGCGCCGCCCGCCCCTAAGGTCGTCGGGCCATGCCGTCGTTGCCGCGCGCCCTTAGGCCCTTCGAACGTCCTCAGTACCGCCTGCTCGCCGTAGCGCTCACGGCCGCCTTGCTCGGCGCCGGCATCTGGTCGGTGGCCATGGTGTGGCAGGTCATGGAGCTCGGGGGCGGGCCCACCCAGCTCTCGGGCGTCGCCGCCGCGTCGTCGTTGGGCATGCTCGCCGCCGTGCTGCTGGGCGGCGCCGTAGCCGACCGCGTCCCGCAGAGGCGCGTGCTCATGCTGGTGGAGGCGTCGAAGGCCGTCGCCGTGGGCACGGGCGGCCTGCTGGCCGTCAGCGGTCTGCTGCAGGTGAGCCACCTGGTGGTCATCGCCCTGGTGATCGGCCTGGCGGACGCGTTCTTCTACCCGGCCTACACCGCCCTGCTCCCCTCGGTGCTGCCGTCCGACCAGCTCCTGGCCGCGAACGGCGTCGAGGGCGTGCTGCGGCCCGTGGTGCACCAGGCGCTGGGGCCGGCGATCGCGGGCGTCGTCATCGGCTTCGCCTCGCCGGCGGTGGGCCTGCTCGTCGTCGCCGCCTCGCAGCTCCTCGCGGTCCTGGGGCTCACGAGGCTGCGCGAGACCCCGCTCAGGCGCGAACGCGAGCTCGATGCCGACCCCGTGAGGGGCGTGCTGCGCGACATCCGCGAGGGCTTCGCCTACATGGTTCGCACCCGGTGGGTGCTGGCCACGCTGCTGTTCGCCTGCGTGCTGCTCCTCGTGATCATGGGGCCCATCCAGGTGCTCCTGCCGTTCGCGATCAGGGAGAACGTGGGCGGCGGCGCCACCGAGTACGCCATCGCCATCGCCGCGTTCGGGGTGGGCGGCGCCGTCGGGTCGATCACGGTCGCCTCCATGAAGCTGCCGCGGCGCTACCTCACCGTGATGATCTCCATGTGGGGCTTCTGCTGCCTGCCGCTCATCGTGGCCGGCACGGCGGGCCGGTTGTGGGTGATCGTGCTCAGCATGCTCGTGGTGGGCTCGATGACCGCGGCGGCGAACGTGATCTGGGGCACCCTGCTGCAGCGCCGCGTGCCGCCCGCGATGCTCGGGCGCGTCTCGAGCCTCGACGTCTTCGTCAGCCTGGCGCTCATGCCGGTGTCCATGGCGCTGGCCGGGCCCGTGAGCGAGGCCATCGGCCGCACGAACGTCTTCCTCATCGCCGGCCTGGTGCCGCCAGTGCTGTCGGTGCTCACGATCGTGCTCGCGCGGCTCGGCCGCGACGAGCTGGCGCACCCGCTCGACGAGGCCGCGGACGACGGCGAGCCGCCGGCCGGCGGAGGTGACGCCACCGCCCCGGCCGGTGATACGGTGCCGGTCTGAACGGAGGTCGGCACAGCCTTGGAACTAGGGATCATCACCGACGAGGTCCACGCTGACTTCGCCGTCGCCTGCCGGCACGCCGCCGCGTGGGGGCTGCCGCTCGTGGAGCTGCGCAACGTCGACGGCAAGAACGTCGTGCTCCTCGACGACGCCGAGGCCGAGAGGGCGAAGGCGACCGTCGAGGAGCTGGGCCTGAGGGTCTCCGGCGTAGCCTCGCCCGTGTTCAAGTCGCCCCTCGACGGGCGCGCCGCGGGCGGGAAGGTGGAGTTCAGCGTCCCCGGAGCCGAGAGCGTCGAGGCCCAGCTCGAGCTGCTGGAGCGCGCCTGCGAGCTCGCGAGCCGCTTCGGCACGCGCCTGGTGCGCGTGTTCACCTTCCTCCGCGTGCCGTGGAGCGACGAGGTCGTGGACCAGGTGGTCCGGCGCATGGTGGCGGCCGCGCGGGTCGCGGCTCGCCACGACGTCGTCCTGGCCGTGGAGAACGAGCCGGCGTGCGTGGTGGGCACCGGCGCCGAGCTGGGCGAGTTCCTCGCGCGGCTCTACGAGCGCCTGGACCCGGAGCTGGCGCCGCACGTCGGCGCGCTCTGGGACCCCGGCAACGCGCTGGCGCTGGGCGAGGAGCGGCCGTACCCCGACGGCTACCGCGCGCTGCCCGTGGACCGGCTCGTGCACGTGCACCTGAAGGACCTGGGCGCCGAGCCGGCCTCCTACGGCACGTTCGTGCCCATCGGCCAGGGGCGCATCGACTACCGCGCCCAGTTCCGCGCGCTGCGGGAGGACGGCTACCGCGGCAGCCTGGTCCTCGAGCCGCACTACGCGCCGCCGGGCATGGACAGCGCGGCGGCGGCGAGGGCCTGCGTGGAGGCCGTACGCGCCGAGCTGGCGGCTGCGGGGGTCTGAGCGTGCGCGAGACGACCGCGGTACCGAAGGCGGAGGGCTGAGGGTGGCCCCTCGCGAGCACGGCGTGGCCGTCGTGGGCGCCGGGAACATCGCCGCGGCGCACATCGACGCCGTGGGCCGCCTGCCGAACGCGCGCGTGACCGGCGTGGCCAGCCGCACGGCCGACAAGGCCCGCGCGGTGGCCGAGCGGCACGGGCTGAGGGCCTACGACTCGGTGGCCGCCGCAGTGGCCGACCCCGACGTGGACGTCGTGGCCGTCTGCACGCCCTCGGGCGCGCACCTGGACGTCGCCCTGGCCGCCATCGAGGCGGGTAAGCACGTGGTGGTCGAGAAGCCTCTCGAGGTCACGGTCGAGCGCGCCCGGCGGCTCGTCGACGCCGCCGAAGCCGCCGGCGTGGCCCTCGCGACGATCTTCATGAGCCGCTTCGGCGACGCGAACGCGTTCGTCAAGCGGGCCGCGGACGAGGGGCGCCTGGGCAGGCTCGTGCAGGGCGACGCCTACGTGAAGTGGTTCCGCGACCAGGCCTACTACGACAGCGGCGCGTGGCGCGGCACGAAGCGCTTGGACGGCGGCGGGGCGCTGATGAACCAGGCGATCCACCAGGTGGACCTGCTGCTGTGGGTGATGGGTCCCGTGGCCGAGGTCTTCGCCTACGCCGACACGCTCGCGCACGAGCGGCTCGAGGTGGAGGACACGCTCGTGGCCGCGCTGCGCTACGAGAGCGGGGCGCTGGGGCAGGTCGCGGCCGCCACCTCGCACTGGCCAGGTCTGCCCAAGGCCCTGCACGTGCACGGCGACGCCGGCGTGGCGATCGTCGAGGACGACGTGCTGGTGGAGTGGCGCACGCGACAGGGGGGCGACGCCGAGCGCGAGCGGGTCCTCCGCGAGTACGGCGGCCACGCCACCGGCGGCGCCGCCGACCCCATGGCGATCTCGTTCGAGAACCACAGGCGGCAGTACGCCGACCTGTTCGCCGCGCTCGACGAGGGCCGGCCCCCGGCCGTCGACGGCCGCGAGGGCCTCAGGTCGGTGGAGCTGATCGAGGCGGTCTACGCCTCGGTGGCGGAGCGGCGGCCGGTGACCCTGGCCGAGATGCGGGAGCGCTGGGCGGGTCGGTAGGCGCCGTCCGCCCCCTAGCCGCCCGCCCCGCGTCGCTCCGCCAACGCCGCGTCGTAGGCCCCGCGGTCGAGCGGCAGGTCGACGGGCCGGCCCGTCCACGACGAGAGCGCGATGGCGTTGGCGAGCTCCAGCGACATGCGGCCCGAGGCGCCGTCGCAGCGCGGCGGGCGCCCCTCCCTCACCGCCGCCACGAGGTCGCGGTAGACGGCCGCGTGCGTCGCGCCGGCCGCCAGGGTCTCGGGTGGGCGCTCCACCAGGCGCGGCCGCCCGAACGGCTCGGGGTCGGTGAGCGCGTGCTCGCGCAGGCCCGGCTCGAAGTCGGTGCGCTGCAGCCGGTCGCCGCTCACCGTCACCTTGGCGCGGTCGCAGACCAGCTCGACGCGCCGGCCCGTCTCCGGCTCGGTGGTGCAGCTCGCGAAGTAGCCCACGGCCCCGTCCTCCCACTCGAGGAGCGCGTGGGCGGTGTCCTCGCACTCGATGGCGTGCCGGGTCGTCCTCGTCAGGCCCGTGACCCGCGCCGGCAGGCCCAGGAGGTGCGTGAGCAGGTCGAGCGCGTGCGGCGCCTGGTTCAGCAGCACGCCGCCGCCCTCGCCGCGCCACGTCGCCCGCCACGAGGCCGCCCGGAAGTAGGCGGCGGTGCGCAGCCACGGCTCCAGCACCTGCACGCGCACCACGTCGCCCAGCTCGCCGCTCCGTACCCAGGCGCGCAGGCGCTCGGTCAGGGGCGAGAAGCGCTGCTGGAACGACACCGCCAGGACCTTGCCGGCCCGCTCGGCCGCCGTGACCATCCTGTCGGCCTCGGAGGTGGTCACCGCCAGCGGCTTCTCGACGAGCACGTGGGCCCCGGCCGCCAGCGCCGCCTCGGCCACGGGGGCGTGGAACGGGTGCGGCGTGAGGACCGACACGACGTCCGGACGCACCTCGCGAAGCAGCTCGGCGAGGTCGGCGTAGAAGGGCGCGCCGGTGCGCTCGACGAGCCGCGCGGCCTTGCTCGCGTCCACGTCACAAACGGCGACGAGCTCGGCCCCCGGCGTCTCCGCGATGGCCCTGAGGTGCTGCTCGGCGATGTTCGCGCCGGCGCCCACCAGGGCGAAGCGCAACGGCGGGGCTTCGGGGGAGGGGCGCGCCCGCGGCGCGTCGGAGACGGGCGTGGGCGGGTCTCCGGCGGCGCCACCGGAGGTCGCGCCGGGTCGGTCGTCTGAGGTGTCCATGCTGGCGCGATGGTAACGATAGGCGTCATGGAGGTGGCGGCCCCCGAAGGACGAGTGCACGCCTGGGTGGGCGGGCGCGTCGTGCTGCCCGACGGCGTGCGCGACGGGCACGCGGTCCTGGCCGTGGACGGCCGCGTGGCCGCCGTGTGCCGCGAGGCCGACCTGCCCGCCGACGCTCCGCGCACGCACGTGGGCGGCGCGTACCTGGCGCCCGGCTTCGTCGACCTGCACACCCACGGCGCCGTGGGGCGGTCGTTCCTGGGCGGCGACCGGCGTGACTTCGCCGCCGTGCTGCGCGAGCAGGCGCGCCACGGCGTCACGAGCGTGCTGGCCACCACCAGCACGGCGCCGCTCGGGTCGATCCTGGCGACGCTCCAGGTGGCCCGCGACCACGCGCCCGGCCCGGGCGAGGCGCGGCTCCTGGGCGTCCACATGGAGGGGCCCTACTTCGCGCCGAGCCAGGTGGGCGCGCAGGACCCGCGGCACCTGCGCACGCCGGACGACGGCTCGGTCGAGGCGGTGCTGGAGCACGCCGACGTGTTGAGGATGGTGAGCTTCGCGCCCGAGCTGCCGGGCGCGGTGGAGCTCACGCGGCGGCTCGTGGCGGCGGGCGTCGTGGCCGCCGCGGGGCACTCGGCGGCGACGGACGCCGACCTGGAGGCGTGCGTGCGCGAGGGCCTCTCGCACGCCATCCACCTCTGGAGCGGGCAGTCGACGACGCGCCGCGAGGGGCCGTGGCGCCTGCCCGGCCTGCTCGAGGCCACGCTCGCCTCCGAGACGCTGACGGCCGAGATGATCGCGGACGGCAAGCACCTGCCGCCCACGCTGATGCGCCTGGCCTACAAGGCCCTGGGCCCGGGCCGCCTCTGCCTCGTGAGCGACGCGGTCGCCGGCGCGGGGCTGCCGGACGGGGCGAGGTTCACGCTGGGCGAGGCGACCTACGAGGTCGTGGAAGGGGTGGGGATGCTGCTCGACAGGAGCGCGTTCGCCGGCAGCACGACCTTCTTGGACGCCATGGTGCGGGTCGCGGTCGAGCGGGTGGGAGTGCCGCTGCACGAGTCCGTGAGGATGGCCGGTCGCACGCCCGCCGCGGTGGTCGGGCTGGAGGCCGAGGTGGGCAGCCTGGTCCCGGGGGCCCGGGCCGACATGGCGCTGCTGTCCCCCGAACTGCGCGTGCTCGCCACGGTGGTGGGCGGCAGGACGGCGTACCGGGCCGAGGAGGCACCATGACCGAGGACCGCCCACGCCCCACGAGGGCTCTCACCGTCGACTCCCTGCCCGTGGAGGTGCACGCCAGCGCGGAGCACCTGGGCCGCGCGGCGGCCGCCGACATGGCCGAGGTCATCCGCGAGGCGATCGCGGCCAGGGGCCGCGCCCGCGTCGTGTTCGCCTGCGCGAACTCCCAGCTCGCGTTCCTCAGGGCCCTCCGCGTCGCGCCGGACGTCGACTGGTCGCGCGTGGAGGCGTTCCACATGGACGAGTACGTGGGCCTCGACCCGGCGCACCCGGCGAGCTTCCCGGCGTTCCTGCGGCGCGAGCTCCTCGACCACGTGCCGGGCGTCTCGTTCGCGGCCATCTCCGGCGACCCCGAGCGGGTGGCGCGGACGTGCGCCGACTACGAGGCCGTCCTCAAGGCCGCGCCACTGGACGCCGTGGCGATGGGCTTCGGCGAGAACGGGCACGTGGCCTTCAACGACCCGCCGTTCGCCGACTTCCGTGACCCCGTGTGGGTGAAGGCCGTGCGGCTCGACGAGGTGAGCCGCCGCCAGCAGGTGGGCGAGGGCCACTTCCCGACCCTCGAGGACGTGCCCACGCACGCCGTCACGCTGACCGTGCCGGCGCTGCTCGCCCCGTCGCGGGTGCTCTGCATCGTGCCCGAGGCCCGCAAGGCGCGCGCCGTCCGGGACTGCCTGACGCTGCCCGTGAGCGAGGAGCGGCCGGGCTCGGTGCTGAGGACGGTAGGCCACGCGCGGCTCTACCTGGACGAGGGTTCGGCCGCGCTGCTGTGACCGCGTCCATGAAGGCGCCGGTGTGAGCGCGTCCATGGATGCGCCGGTGTGAGCGCGTCCATGAAGGCCGACCTGGGCAGAA
>CAZGXF010000030.1:0-10439 GCA_964529575.1 uncultured bacterium | reverse complement strand
GCGCCGGTGTGAGCGCGTCCATGAAGGCCGACCTGGGCAGAAACTGGACCGCGCGCACCGAAACCGTGATAGGTTCCCCTCCAAAGCCAAAGCTCGAAGGGAGCAGGAATGAACCGACTCCTCCGTAGCGTGGTCGTGCTCGTGGCTGTCCTCGGCGTACTCGGGGCGGCGTGGGCACAGGACTACCCCTGGCAGCCCGACAGGCCCATCACGATCATCGTGCCGTGGGCCGCCGGCGGCTCCACCGACCAGGTCACCCGCGTCATGGCGGCCGAGATAGAGAAGGCCCTGGGCGTGAGCGTCGTCGTGGTGAACCAGCCCGGCGCCTCCGGCTCCATCGGCACCACCAACGCCCTCAACGCGCCCAAGGACGGCTACACCTGGGCGGCGGGCGCGGTGCGCGACCTGGGCACCTACGCCGTGCTCGAGATGCTCGACACGCGTCTCGAGGACTGGCACCTCTACTTCGGCGTGTCGAACACCGGCGTCATCGCGGTCAACGCGAACACGCCGTACCAGACGTTCGACGACCTCATGGCGGCCATGCAGGAGCGGCCTGGGCAGGTCACCGTCGCCACGGCGGGCCTCTCGTCGGCGGGCCACACGGTCATCGAGGCCATCGCCGCCGCGACCGGCATCACCTACCGCCACATCCCGTACGACGGCGGCAACCCGGCCGTGATCGGCACCGTCGGCGGCGAGGCCGAGGTCGTCACGCAGCTCGCCGTCGAGGAGGCCGAGATGCTCCGCGCCGGCCGCCTCCGCGCGCTCGCCGCCTTCTCCGAGGTCCCGCTGGTCCTGGAGGGCGTCGGTGAGATCCCGCCCATCACGAACTGGCTCCCCGACATGAAGGTCCCCACGAACTACTTCGGCATCTGGGCTCCCAAGGGCGTCCCCGAAGAGGTCGTCGAGACCATGAACATGGTCTGGGAGGACGTCATGGAGAACTCCGAGGCCCTCCGCGCCTACGCGCAGGAGCGCGGTGCCATCTTCGACCCGATGTACGGCGACGAGGCGCTGGCCGTGGGTCTCCCCTCCGCCGCCCACCAGGCGTACACGCTCTGGGACGGCGACAAGGCCCCCGTCGACCCGGCCACCATCGGCTACGAGCGCCCGTAACGGCGCAGGTCGTACCGGCTCCCTCCCCCCGCGTCGGCGGGGCGGAGGGAGCCGCCCATAGGTAGCGATGCCGCGTACTGACCTCCCTGCTTCCATCGGGCTCATCCTCTTCGGCGCCTTCGTCCTCTACGAGTCGTGGCGCATGCCGCGGTTCGAGAGGATCGGCGGCACCATCTACTCGGCCCCCGGGCTCGTGCCGGGGATCCTCGCCGCGATCGTCACGCTGCTGGGCGTGGTGATGCTGCTCCGCTACCTGGCGGCAGGCAGCGCCGCCCGCTCCGCCGCCGCCTTCGTGAGCACCGAGGCCGGCGCCGCGAGCCAGGGCCACCCCGCCGAGGCGGCGGAGGAGCCCGAGGCCCAGGCGCAGCCCAGCACCGCGCGCCTGCTCTGGACCCTGGTCCTCAGCGTCGTGTTCGCCGCCGGCCTGGTGGGGCGCATGCCGTTCTGGCTGGCCACGTTCCTCTTCGTCTTCGCCTACATCGTCGTCTTCGAGCGCTCCAACTACACCGACCGCGCCCGGACCCTGCGCGGGCTGGCCTTCGCCGCCGGCATCGCCGCGGCCACGGGCTTCGCCGTGCCGTTCGTGTTCGAGCGCGTCTTCCTGGTGAACCTGCCGTGAGGGGGGAGCGCTAGTGCTGGAGGGCGTCGGCTACTTCTTCCAAGGCATCGCCGGCTTCCTGACCCCGGGCTCGCTCTTCAACGTCCTGTGGGCCACCCTGCTGGGCATCGTCGTCGGCATGATGCCCGGGCTCACGGCGACGCTGGGCGTGGCGCTCCTGACCACGCTCACGTTCTCGATGCCATCGGACCAAGCGATCCTGGTGCTGATCTGCATGTACGTGGGCGCCATCTACGGCGGCAGCCGCAGCGCCATCCTCCTGAACATCCCCGGCACGCCGGCCAGCGCGGCCACCGTGCTGGACGGTCACCCGCTCGCCCGCCGCGGCGAGGCCGGTAGGGCCATGGGCATCGCCACCGCCGGCTCGTTCCTGGGCGGCTTCATCGGCATGATCCTCCTGGCGACGATCTCGCCGTTCCTGGCCGAGGCCGCGCTGCGCTTCCAGTCCTTCGAGTTCTTCTGGCTGGCCATGTTCGGCATCGTCATCGCCGGCCGGCTGACGGCGCTGGAGGACCCGCTGAAGGGCTGGATCGCCGGCTTCCTCGGCCTGCTGGTGGCGATGGTGGGGCAGGAGACCATCTACTCCTACGCCCGCTTCGCCTACGGCAACGGCGACCTGGCGGGCGGCTTCGGCCTCCTGCCGGTGCTGGTGGGCATGTTCGGCTTCACCGAGATCCTCTTCGTGATGCGGCAGCCGGCCGCGCAGGTGATACGGAGCACGGTGGACTCGGTGGTGCCGAAGGTCCGCGAGGTCTTCCGGTACTGGCAGACCATCGTCCGCTCGGGGGTCATCGGCACGCTCATGGGCCTGATCCCCGGCGTGGGCGAGGACATGGGCGCCTGGGTGTCGTACGCCGCCGCCCGCGGCACCTCGAAGGAGCGGGACAGGTTCGGCAAGGGCTCGGTGGAGGGGCTCATGGCCGCCGAGACCGGCAACAACGCCGCGGTGCCCGGAGCGCTGATCCCGGTGCTCACGCTGGCCGTGCCCGGCTCCGCGCCGGCGGCGGTGCTGCTGGCCGCGCTGTTCATCCACGGGATACGCCCTGGCCCGCTGATCATGATCGAGTCGCCGTCGTTCGTGTTCGAGGTGACCGCCATGGTCTTCCTCGCCACGGTGGCGATGGTCGTGCTGGGCATCGCGCTCACGAAGCCGCTCCTGACCGTGCTGCGGGTGCCGTACTCGCGGCTCATGCCCATCATCATGGTCCTCTGCACCGTGGGCGCCTTCGCCATCGCCAGCCGGGTCTTCGACATCTGGGTGATGCTCGCCTTCGGGGTCATCGGCTACGTGCTGCGCGCGCTGGGCTTCCCGCTGGCGCCGCTGATCCTCGGCGTGGTGCTGGGGCCGATCCTCGACGCGAACCTGCGGCGCGGCCTGGTCCTCTCCGGCGGGTCGCTCGAGCCGTTCTTCACCCGGCCCATCAGCCTGGTGCTGTGGGTGACGATCCTCATCACCGTCCTGCTGGGCGTGCCCGCCGTGCAGCGGGCCGCGTCCAGGCTGTTCGGGCGCAAGCCGCGCGCCGCCGACGCCGGTGCCGAGGAGTAGTAGGGCGTTCACGCTGGCGCTGTGCAACGAGGTCGTGCGCGACCTCCCGTTCCGGGAGCAGTGCGACCTGGCGGCGCGGCTGGGCTACGACGCCCTCGAGGTGGCGCCGTTCACGCTGACCGACGACCCGCGCGCCGTCACCGATTCGCAGCTCGCGGCGTGGCGGCGCCAGGCCGAGGACGCCGGCGTACGGGTGTCGTCGCTGCACTGGCTCCTCATGACGCCCGAGGGCCTGTCGATCACCAGCCGCGACGTGTTCGTGCGCGCCAGGACGTTCGAGGTCATCGCCGCGCTGGTGCGCATGTGCGCCCACCTGGGCGGCGAGGTGCTCGTGCACGGCTCACCGCGGCAGCGCGAGCTCGCGGCGGAGGACCCCGAGGGCGACGCCCAGCGTGGCCGCGAGGCGTTCGCGTTCGCCGCGGAGCGCGCCGCGGACGCCGGCGTCGTCTACTGCATCGAGCCCCTCTCGCCGCGCGAGACGGCGTTCGTGAACACGGTCGCCGAGGCCGAGGCCATCGTGCGCGCGGTGGGCAGCCCCGCGCTGCGCACGATGGTGGACACCCGCGCCGCGCGCCTCGCCGAGGCCGAGCGCGTCGAGGACGTGCTGGCCCGCGGCCTGGCGGCGGGCACGGTGGCGCACGTGCACGTGAACGACACCAGCGACCTGGCGCCCGGCCAGGGGGAGGACGGGTTCCTGGGGGTGTTCGAGGTGCTGGAGCGGGCGGGCTACGCTGGCACGGTGGCGGTGGAGCCGTTCGTCTACGTGCCCGACGGCCCCACGGCCGCGGCGCGCGCCGCCGGCTACGTGACGGGGATCCTCGAGGCGTTGCGCGTCGGGCGCGAAGGTACCGCGCCTGGCGCCGCGCGCGACCGTGAGGCGCCCGGACCCGGGCGCGACGGCTAGGAGGGGAAGATGTCGTTCGGTTCTGTCGAGGAGCTGGAGGCGCGGCTGGCCGAGCCGTCGCCACGGCTCGTCGAGGACATGCGCCGGGTCGAGGGCGACGTGATGCTCCTCGGCGCCGGCGGGAAGATGGGCCCCAGCCTGGCGATGCTGGCCCGCAACGCGTTGGACGCCGCCGGCAAGGGCTCGCAGGTGGTCGCCGTCTCGCGCTTCTCCGACGAGGCCGTGACCCGGCGCCTGGAGGCCGCCGGCGTCCGGGTGGTGAGGGCCGACCTGCTGGACGAGGCGCAGCTCGCCGCCCTGCCCGACGCGCCGAACGTCGTGTACATGGCGGCCATGAAGTTCGGCACCACCGGCCAGGAGCACCGCACCTGGGCGATGAACACCTACCTGCCCGGGCGCGTGGCGGACCGCTTCAGGGACGCGCGCATCGTGGCGTTCTCGAGCGGCAACGTCTACCCCTTGCGGCCGCTCACGCGGGGCGCCCCGACCGAGGACGACCCGGTGGGGCCGGTGGGCGAGTACGCCTGGTCCGTGCTCGGTCGTGAGCGGCTGTTCCACTACTTCTCGGAGCGCTACGGCACGAAGGTGGCTCTGCTGCGCCTGAACTACGCCGTCGAGATGCGCTACGGCGTGCTCGTGGACATCGCGCTGGCGGTGCGCGACGGCGAGCCCGTGGACGTGTCGATGGGCCATGTGAACGTCGTCTGGCAGGGCGACGCCAACGAGGTCGCCCTGCGCGCCCTGCTGCACTGCGAGGCGCCGCCCAGGGTCATCAACCTCACCGGCCCCGAGACCGCCTCGGTGCGGCAGCTCGCCCGGCGCCTGGGCGAGCGCCTGGGCAAGGAGCCGGTGTTCGCCGGCGAGGAGCAGGAGAGCGCGCTCCTCAACGACGCCTCGCGGGCCCACGCGCTCTTCGGCTACCCGAGCGTGGCGCTGAACACGCTGGTGGACTGGGTCGCCGACTGGGTGGCCGGGGGCGGCGAGACCCACGGCAAGCCGACCAAGTTCCAGGTGCGGACGGGGGAGTTCTGATGGCGCCGGGAGGGGTCGAAGGTCGGGAGGGCGGGCGTTGATGGCCTTGGACCCGGCGAAGGCCGCGCTGCTGAGGGAGGGCACGGTGATCCCGGCCCACCCGCTGGCGCTGGACGCCGACAGGCGCCTGGACGAGCGCCGGCAGCGGGCCCTGACGCGGTACTACGCCGCGGCGGGAGCTGGCGGCGTGGCCGTGGGGGTGCACACCACGCAGTTCGCGATCAGGGACGCAGGTCTCCTCGAGCCGGTGTTGCGCCTGGCCGCCGAGACCGCGGACGCGGCGGTCACCGACCGGCCGTTCCTGAAGGTGGCCGGGGTGCTGGGCGACCGGGACCAGGCGCTGCGCGAGGCCGAGCTCGCCGCCTCGCTGGGTTACGACGTCGCGCTGCTGAGCCTGCGGGGCCTCGACCGCCTGTCCGAGACCGAGCTCGTCAGGCACGCGGAGGCCGTCGCCGCGGTGATGCCGGTCATGGGCTTCTACCTGCAGACGGCCGTGGGCGGCAGGCGCCTGTCACACGCCTTCTGGCGCGACCTGGCCGAGCTGCCGGGTCTGGTGGCCATCAAGGTGGCGCCGTTCGACAGGTACGCGACCCTCGACGTGGTGCGCGCGGTCGCGGCCTCGTCGCGGGCCGACGACGTGGCGCTGTACACCGGCAACGACGACAACATCGTGGTGGACCTGCTCACCCCGTTCCGCGTGGTCGTGGACGGCCGCGTGGTGGAGAAGCGCATCGTGGGCGGGCTCCTGGGCCAGTGGGCGGTGTGGACGCGCGTGGCCGTGGAGCTGCTCGAGGAGGTCAAGCGCGTGCGCGGCCAGGAGGGCGTGCCGGCCGAGCTGCTCACGCGCGCCGCGCGCTGGACCGACGCCAACGCCGCCGTGTTCGACGCCGCGAACCGCTTCCACGGCGTGATCGCGGGCGTGCACGAGGTGCTCAGGCGCCAGGGGCTCCTGGAGGGCGTCTGGTGCCTCGACCCCGAGGAGGGCCTCTCGCCGGGGCAGGCCGAGGAGATCGAGAGGGTCTACCGCGAGCACCCCGACCTCACCGACGACGGCTTCGTGAAGGCGCACCTGCGCGAGTGGCTGGGCTGAGCGACCACGCGGGGGTGAGGCTCGGGCGGCTGACGCCGGGCGACGTGCCGGCCGCCGCGCGCCTCTCGGCCGGCGTCGGCTGGAACCAGGACGAGGCCGACTGGGCGCGCCTGTTGGCGGTGAACCCGGAGGGCGGGTTCGCGGCGTGGCTGGGCGACGAGCTGGTGGGCACCGCCACCCTGGTGCGCCACGGCGACCTCCTGGCGTGGCTGGGGATGGTCATCGTCCGCGAGGACGTGCGCGGGCGCGGCGTGGCGGGCAGGCTGGTGGAGGCGGCGCTGGCCGGCTGGTCGCCGCCGCCGGGAGGTGCCGTGGGCCTCGACGCCACCGAGCTGGGCGCGCCGGTCTACCTGCGCCGCGGCTTCGAGGCCGTGGCGGCGATCGACAGGTGGGTGGGCGTGCTGCGCACGCTCAGCGGAGCGTCGCCGAGCGTGCGTCAGGCGGGTCCCGGCGACCAGGAGGCCCTGGCGCGGCTGGACGCGGCGGCCACCGGCGTGGACCGGCGGCGCCTGCTGGAGCGGCTGCTGGCCGAGCCGGGCACGGCCGTCCTGGTGGCCGAGGCCGGCGGCCGGGCCGTGGCCTACGCGGCGCTGCGCGGCGGCCGGGAGCGGCTGCACGTAGGGCCGGTCGTGGCGGCGGACGAGGCGGCCTGCGAGGCCGTCCTGGACGCCGTGGCGGAGCGCGCCGCCGGGCGCGAGGCGTTCGTGGACGCCGTCCGCGCGCCGTGGCGCGCCCAGGTCCTGGAGCGGCGCGGGCTGAGCGTGGCCCGCTCGCTGCAGAGGATGCTCAGGCCGGCGCTGCCGGCCCTGGCCATGACCGGCGAGCGCGTCCTCGCGGCCGCCGGCTTCGAGTGGGGCTGAGTCGCTGCGGGCGCCCGTTCGCGGCGCGGTCGTACTACGGTCGAAGACGAGGCGTCGGCTGAGAGCCGACGCGTGCGGGAGGGGATGACGGTGAGCGAGACCAGGGTCGGCATCGCCATGAACGGCGTGACGGGCCGCATGGGCACGAACCAGCACCTGATCAGGTCGGTGCTGGCCATACGCGAGCAGGGCGGCGTGCGGGGGCCGCGCGGCACGATCGTCCCCGAGCCGGTGCTGGTGGGGCGCGACGCGGCCAAGCTCGAGCGCCTCGCCAGGGCGCACGGCATCGAGCGCTGGACGACGGACCTGGACGAGGCCTTGGCCCAGAGCGACGTGAGCGTCTACTTCGACGCGCTCTCGACGTCGCTGCGCGCCCCCGCGGTGAAGCGGGCCATCGCGGCGGGCAAGCACGTCTACTGCGAGAAGCCCATCGCCGTCGACGTCGAGACCGCGCTCGACCTCGCCCGCGCCGCCGAGGCGGCCGGGGTGAAGAACGGCGTGGTGCAGGACAAGCTGTTCCTGCCCGGGCTGCTGAAGCTGAAGAGGCTCCTCGACAGCGGGTTCTTCGGGCGGGTGCTGTCGGTGCGCGGCGAGTTCGGCTACTGGGTGTTCGAGGGCGACTGGCAGCCGGCGCAGCGGCCGTCGTGGAACTACCGCGCCGCCGAGGGCGGCGGCATCATCCTCGACATGTTCGCGCACTGGGAGTACGTGCTCACGAACCTGTTCGGGCGCATCGAGTCGCTGGTGAACCTTGGCGCCGTGCACGTCCCCGAGCGCTGGGACGAGAACGGCGTCAGGTACGACGCCGACGCCGACGACGCCGCCTACGCGATCTTCCAGCTCGAGGGCGGCGTGGTCGTGCAGATGAACTCGTCGTGGGCGACCCGCGTCTACCGCGACGACCTGCTCACCCTGCAGGTGGACGGCACGCACGGCAGCGCCGTGGCCGGCCTGCGCGAGGTGAGGGTGCAGCCGCGGGTCACGACGCCGAAGCCGGTCTGGAACCCCGACGTGCCCAACCCCATCGACTTCCGCGCCGGCTGGACGACGGTGCCCACGAACGACGCCTTCGACAACGCCTTCAAGGTGCAGTGGGAGCGCTTCCTCAGGCACGTCGCCTGGGACGAGCCGTTCCCGTGGACGCTGCGGGCGGGCGCGCGCGGCGTGCAGCTGGCCGAGCTCGGCCTCGCCTCGTGGCGCGAGCGGCGCTGGGTGGACGTCGAGGAGCTGCCGCGGTGAGCCGCGAGCTGGTCCTGCCGCGCCGCGACGGGAGGCTGGAGCGTTACGCGCCGCGCCTCGAGGGGCCCGAGTGGCCGCGGCCCGCCGCGCCCTTCCGCTCGCGCGTGGCGTACGCCGCCGCGCACGTGGTGAAGGACCCGTTGGGGCCCGACTCGGGGCCGGAGGCCATCGACTGGGACGCCACCGTCGCCTACCGGCGCCACCTGTGGTCGTACGGCTTGGGCGTGGCCGAGGCCATGGACACCGCCCAGCGCGGCATGGGCCTCGACTGGGAGGCCACCAAGGTGCTCGTACAGCGCGCCTGCCTGGCGGCGCGCGAGGCGGGCGGCGCCATCGTCTGCGGCGCCTCCACCGACCAGGGACCCGCCGGCGAGACGCTCGCCCTGGACGACATCGTCGAGCTCTACCTGGAGCAGGTCGAGCACATCGAGGCCTCGGGCGGACGGGTGGTCGTGATGTGCAGCCGCCACCTGGCCCGCGCGGCGCGAGGGCCGGACGACTACGCGTACGTGTACGACCGCGTGCTCTCGCGCGTGAAGGAGCCGGCGGTGGTCCACTGGCTCGGCGAGATGTTCGACCCGTCGTTGGCGGGCTACTGGGGCAGCCGCGACGTGGCCGCGGCCATGGACGCCTGCCTGGCGGTCCTGACCGCCCACGCCGACAAGGTCGAAGGCATCAAGCTCTCGCTGCTCGACGCCGCGCACGAGGTGACGATGCGCGCCCGCCTGCCCGGGGGCGTGCGCATGTTCACCGGCGACGACTTCAACTACCCCGACCTGATCCTGGGCGACGGCACGCACCACTCGGACGCGCTGCTGGGCATCTTCGACGCCATCGCCCCGGCGGCGTCGGCGGCGCTGCAGGCGCTCGACGCCGGCGACGAGGCCCGGTACCGCGCGGTGTTCGAGCCCACGGTGGCGCTCTCGCGGCTGGTGTTCGAGGCGCCCACCTTCAACTACAAGACCGGCGTCGTCTTCCTCGCCTACCTCAACGGCTTCCAGGACCACTTCCGTATGGTCGGCGGCCTGGAGAGCGCGCGGAGCGTCACGCACCTGTCCGAGCTGTTCGTGCTGGCCGACCGCGCCGGCGTCCTCCTGGAGCCCGACCTGGCGGTGGAGCGCATGCGCCTCGTGCTGCGCCTCGCCGGGGTGGAGGCGTGACGCCCCTCGTCACCCCTGGTCCCGGGCTCGAGCGGCTGAGCCTGAACACGGCCACGGTACGTGCGGGGCTGCTGGAGACCGTGGAGGCGTGCGCCCGCGCGGGCGTGCCGTGGATCGCGCCATGGCGGCAGCAGTTCGCCGAGGTGCCCGTTCGCGAGGCCGCGAACGCCATCCGGGCGGCGGGCCTGAGGGTGTCGAGCCTGTGCCGCGGCGGCTTCTTCCCCGCCGAGAGCGAGCGCGAGCGCCTGAAGCGCATCGACGACAACCTGCGGGCGCTCGACGAGGCCGCGGCGCTCGGCGCCGAGGTGCTGGTGCTCGTGTGCGGCGGCGTGGTGGGCAAGGACCTCGAGGGCTCGCGGCAGATGGTCGAGGACGGCGTCGCCGCGCTGCTGGAGCCGGCGGCGGCGCGCGGCGTGAAGCTCGGCATCGAGCCGCTGCACCCGATGTTCGCCGCCGACAGGTCGGTGGTGGTGACCCTCGGCCAGGCGAACGACATGGTCGAGCGGCTCCGCAGCCCCTGTGTGGGCGTGGTGGTGGACGTCTACCACGTGTGGTGGGACCCGCGCGTGCACGACGAGGTGCGCCGCGCCGGCGACCGGGTCCTCGGCTTCCACGTGAACGACTGGATCGTGCCGCTCCCCGACGTGCTGAACGGCCGCGGGATGATGGGCGACGGCGTCATCGACCTGAGGGCGCTGCGCCGCGCGGTCGACGCCGTCGGCTACGGGGGGCCCATCGAGGTGGAGATCTTCAACGAGGCCGTGCGCGAGATGGGGGTCGCCCGCGCCCTCGAGCAGGTCGTGGCGCGCTACCGCGAGACCGTGCTGGAGCCGCTCGACGGGCTCGTGGGCGCGGCGGTGTGAGGACGGC
>CAZGXF010000029.1:0-23985 GCA_964529575.1 uncultured bacterium | reverse complement strand
TGCCGTCGCGCATCAGCTTGTTGATGAGCGCGGTGACGGTCGTGTCGGAGTAGACCAGGTCCGGCTGGAGCTTGCGGACCTCGGCGCGTCTGCGACGTCCCATGGTTACTTGGCCCCGCCCTTCGGCTTCTTGGTGCCGTACTTCGAACGGCCCTTGTTGCGCTGCACGTAACGGCCGACGCCCACGCCCTGGGCGTCGAGCGCGCCACGGACGATGTGGTAGCGCACGCCCGGGAGGTCCTTGACGCGGCCGCCGCGGATGAGGACGACGGAGTGCTCCTGCAGGTTGTGCTTCTCGCCCGGGATGTAGGCCGTGACCTCCTGGCCGCCGGCGAGACGCACGCGTGCGATCTTCCGGAGCGCCGAGTTCGGCTTCTTGGGCGTCTGGGTCTTGACGGCCGTGCAGACGCCACGGCGCTGCGGGGAACCCTTCAGCGCGGGCGTCTTGCTCTTCTTCTCTATCTTCCTGCGCCCCTTGCGCAGCAGCTGGTTAACCGTCGGCAGAACGATCACTCCCTCTTTCTTCCCCACGCGGCCCGCGCGGAGGTCGTCGGCTGGAGGCCCCTAGCCTCGCGATCTACGCGTTGCAACCGCCGTTTGCCGGCCTTATTGCACTCACGACGAACCGTCCCCCGGACCCAGCGCTGCGGGCCAGGGGGATTCCAAACCGAGCAAGTATAGGGCTTGGCCCCTACTACACGCAAGCCCCGCGCTACACGGGCTCCATCCCTGCCCGGCGCCGGCCCGCCGGTCACTCGCCGGCGCCGCCGTGCCCGACCGCCCGCGGGCCGCGTCTCATCGGCGGGCCCTACCGTGTGCTGGAGCCCTGGACGCCCAAGGGCCGGCGGCGGGCACGACCCGTACCGCCGCAGGAGGAGGTGGCGAAGGTGGCGAAGGCAGGTCGCGCGGACGACGGTGCCGTCCAGGTGGCGGGCGTGCGGCTCACCAGCCCCGACCGGCTCGTCTTCCCCGTCCCGGTCGTCACCAAGCGCGACCTCGCCGAGTACTACGAAGCCGTGGGCGAGGCGCTGCTGCGGCGCGCCGTGGGCCGGCCGTTGGCGCTGGTCCGCTGCCCCGAAGGGGTGGCCGGCGACTGCTTCTACCAGAAGCACCCTGGCGAGTCGTTCGACCCCGACCTGCCGCGCGTGCGGATCCAGGAGAAGGACGAGCTCGACGACTACGTCTACTTGGACTCGGTCGACGACCTCGTGTCCCTGGTCCAGTACGGGGTCGTCGAGGTCCACGCCTGGGGCAGCACCGTGGCGCGGCTCGAGCAGCCGGACCGGCTCGTCTTCGACCTCGATCCCGCGCCCGGGGTGCCGTTCGACGTAACCAAGTCCACGGCGTACAGCCTGCGCGAGCTCCTCAGCCGCCTGGGGCTCACGCCCCACCTGCGCGCCACGGGCGGCAAGGGGCTGCACGTCGTCGCGCCGCTCACGCCCGACGCCGGCTGGGACGAGACCAAGGCCTTCGCTGGAGCGGTCGCCGAGGCCCTGGCCGCCGCCGACCCGGAGAGGCTCACCACGGCGCTGCCGAAGGCGGAGCGAGGGGGCAAGGTCTTCATCGACTACCTGCGCAACGGACGGGGCGCCACCGCGATCGCCGACTACTCCGTGCGGGCGCGACCCGGGGCGCCCGTGGCCCTCCCCCTCCGCTGGGACGAGCTAGCCGCCCTGGGCTCGGCGGCGGAGTACGACCTGCGGCGGGCCCGGCGGCGCCTGGCGGCCTTGGGCGGCGACCCGTGGGAGGGCTACGAGGAAGCGGCGGCGCCGCTCTCGGCCGCCGCGGCGGCCTTGGCCGCGGTCGTCGCCCGCTCCGAGGAGCAGGCGTGAGCGCCAGGGCCCTGTGGCGCGGCGTGGTCCGCTTCGGCGACGTGCGGGTGCCGGTGAGGCTCTACCCCGCCGTCCGCGACAGGGGCGTGCGTCTCCGCCTCCTGCACCGTGCCGACGGGGCGCCCGTGAGTCGGGCGCTCGTGAACCCTGACACGGACGAGGTGGTGGCTTACGAGGACGTGGGCCGCGGCTACGTGACGCCAGACGGCCGCATCGTGGCGTTCGAGGCCGTCGAGCTGGCGGGTCTCGGCCCCGAGCCGTCGCGGGACGTGGAGGTCACGCGCTTCGTGCCGCCGGGGGCGATCGAGCACCGGCGGTACCGCCGGCCCTTCCTGCTGGGCCCGGACGGTGACGACGACGCCTACGCGGCCCTGACCGCGACGTTGGCGCGCACGGGCCGGGAAGGCGTGGCCCGCTGGGTGATGCGCGGCCGCACCTACCTGGGCGCCCTGAGGCTGCACCGTGGGCTCCCCATCCTGGTGACCCTCAGGCCTACGAGCCGGCTGCTGCCGCTGGAGCGGTTCGAGCCGGAGGCAGCAGGGGCCCTGGACGAGGAACACCTCGCGCTGGCAAGGCGGCTCATCGAGCTCCTGTCGGGCGACCTCGACCACGGCTCCTACCACGACGAGCACGAGAGGGCCGTGCTGCGGCTCGTCGAGGCGAAGCGCGAGGGCCGGGAGCTCCCGTCGGGGCCGCCGCCGGAACCGGCCGCGGTCCGCGACCTCGGGGAGGCGCTCGAACGCAGCCTGGACGTGGGACGGGAGGGACGCCGCGGTGGCTGAGGGACGGGCGCAGGACCTGGCGACGGGCACCACCTCGGTCGGGGAGGCCCGCGCCGTGTGGCGGGGCACGCTGGCGTTCGGGCTCGTGACGCTCCCGGTCGCCTTCTACCCGAGCGTCCGGCGCGGCGCCTCGCTGCGCCTACTGGCGCCCGACGGCACGCCGCTCGAGCGCCGACTGTTCTGCGAGCGCGACGGCGAGCCCCTGGGGCCCGACGACGTCGTCCGCGGCTACCCGCTCGGCGACGGCCGGCACGTGCCGCTGGAAGACGAGGAGCTCGCGGCGCTCGACCCCGAGAGGTCACGGGTCGTGCGCCTGGAGCGCTTCGTCCCCCTCGAGCAGGTGGACCCCGCCTACGTCGTGCGCGGGTACGTGCTGGTGCCGGAGCCTGAGGCCGTCACCGCCTACCGACTCCTGGCCGTCGGCCTGGCCGAGGCCGGGCGCGCAGGCATCGCGACGTTCGTCATGCGCGGCCGCTCGTACCTGCTGGCGATCGTGTCGCGCGGCGGGACGCTGCGCGGCCTGACCATGCGCTACGCCGAGGAGATGCGCGACCCCGGCGACCTGGGCCTGACCGAGCCAGGCGAGGCCGCGCAGGGCGACGTCGAGCGCATGGTCGCGGCGGCCGGGCGTCTCTTCCGCGACGAGGTCGACCCCGCCGAGCTGGAGGACCCGGTGGAGCTGCGCCTCTCGGCGCTCGTGACCGACAAGCTGGAGCGGGGGGAGGACGTCCTGGAGCCGCCGCCCGAGGCCGACGACCTCGACGAGGAGCTCGAGTCCGCCCTGGCCGACGTGCTGGAGCTGCTGCGCGAGCGCCTGGGGCGGCGGGCCGGGGCGTGAGAGGAGGCGGCCCGGCGGCCGACGCGGCGGGCGGCGGCCGCCGGCCGAGCGCCGCTCACGAGACCGGCTACCGCGCCAAGGCGGCCCGGGCCCGGAGGACCAGCGCCTCGGCCTCGTCGGGGTCGTCGGCCACGGCGGTGAGGTGGCCCATCTTCCGCCCGGGTCGAGCCGCCGCCTTGCCGTAGAGGTGCAGCGCCACGCCGGGCACGGCCAGGGCCGCGGCGAAGTCCGGCTCCCCGCCGACCCACAGGTCGCCCAGCAGGTTCGCCATCGCCGCCGGGCGCGCGAGCTCGACGGCGCCGAGCGGCAGCCCGCAGACCGCGCGCAGCTGCTGCTCGAACTGGCTCGCCGGAGCCGCCTCGATCGTCAGGTGCCCGGAGTTGTGCGGGCGCGGAGCGACCTCGTTCACCGCTAGCTCGCCGGAGCGCGAGAGGAAGAACTCCACGCAGCACACGCCCACCAGGTCGAGGCGCTCGGCCACGGTGACGGCCAGCTCGCGGGCGCGCGCGGCCACGTCCGCCCCCACACCGCGCCACTCGGTCCGGCCACCCGCGAACGGCGCCACCGTGACGTCGAGGACGTGCCGCTCGTGACGGTTCACGAGGGGCGCGTAGGCCGCCGTCTCCCCCGTCGCCCCGCGGGCGACCACGACCGAGAGCTCGGCCGCCAGGTCCACGAGCTCCTCCACCACGACCGGGCCGGAGCGCGCCAGCGCGTCCGCCGCGGCCGTGTCGCCGGGGTCTCGCACCACGGCCTGGCCCTTGCCGTCGTAGCCGAACCCGGCCGTCTTCACCACGCACGGCGTGCCGACCTCGCGCACGGCCGCGGCCAGCTCCTCCGCCCCGGCGGCCACGGCGTGGCGCGGCAGCGGCAGCCCGGCGGCGGCGAGGAAGCCCTTCTCCCGGCCCCGGTGCTGGGTCGTGTGCAGGACGTGGGGCGAGGGCCTGACGACGCCCACCTCGGCCGCCCCCGACAGGGCCTCGGCCGAGACGTTCTCGAACTCGAACGTCACCACGTCCACCCTGGCGGCGAGGTCGCGGAGCGCGGCGGCGTCGTCGAGCGGTGCCCGCACGTGGAGGTCGGCGACCGCGGCGGCCGGCGGGCGTTCCTCGGGCGCCAGGACGGCGAAGCGGTAGCCCATGCGCCGGCAGGCGACGCCGAGCATCAGCCCGAGCTGGCCGCCGCCGACGACCCCGACGGTCGCGCCGGGCCGGACGACTCGCGCCGGTACCATCAGGGGAGGAAGCTCGGGGTCGGCAGCTCGGTCGCGGCCGCGGCACCGGTCTGTTCGCGCCTGAACGCCAGCAGGCGCTCGCGCAGCTCGGGACGGGTGAGGGCCAGCACGGCCACGGCCAGCAGGGCGGCGTTCTCCGCCCCCGCCTCGCCGATCGCCAGCGTGCCCACGGGCACCCCGCGCGGCATCTGCACGATAGACAGCAGCGAGTCGAGCCCGGACAGCGCCGAGCTCCTCACCGGCACCCCGAGCACCGGCAGGTGCGTGTGCGCCGCGACCATGCCGGGCAGGTGGGCCGCGCCGCCGGCGCCGGCGATGATCACCTCGTAGCCGGCGTGGGCGGCGCCGCGCGCGAAGTCGGCCAGGCGCTCTGGCGTGCGGTGCGCCGAGACGACGGAGCAGGTGTGGGGCACCCCGAACCGGGTGAGCACCTCGTCGGCCCGTCTCATCGTCTCCCAGTCGCTGGCGCTGCCCATCACCACGGCGACGAGCGGCCGGTCGCCGCCCTGCGACCCGGCCCCCGGGGGCTCCTGGTCCGCGGCGTCGCGCGGCGCGGCGGCGCGACGCAGCCTGTCCCCGACCGCCAACCACGCCTCGGTAGCGGGCGGGGCCTCGACCAGGACCTCGTCCAGGCCGAGGGCGTCGAGGTGCCTGACGGCGGCGAAGAGCTCGCGGCCGAAACCGGCCGGGTCGTCGGGCAGGACGAGCCAGCGCGCGGCCTCCGGCGGCGGCGCTCCGGCGGCCGAGAAGGGGGCGTACGGCACGGCGCCGCGCGGCTCGCGCCGGGCGACGACGCCGCGTTCTCCCACCAGCTCGCGCTCCAGGTCGCCCCCGGCGACGGCCCGCAAGGGCGTGGCGGGGGCGTAGTGCCGGGCGAGGGTGCCCGGCGCCCGCGGGGCGCCGTCCGCGGCCACGCTCACCGGCACGACCTCGCGCAGGCGCTCGAGCGGCAGCGCGCCGGGGCGCAACAGCCGCGGCTCGGGGCCGCTGAGGTCGAGGATCGTCGACTCCAGGCCGTGCTCGGTGGGACCGCCGTCGAGCACCAGCACGTCCTCACCCGCGAACTCGGCCAGGACGTGGTCGGCGCGAGTGGGACTGACGCGACCGAAGCGGTTCGCCGACGGGGCCACGACCGGGCCGCCGAACGCGGCCAGCAGGTCGAGCGCCACGGGGCTGGCAGGCACGCGCACGGCGACCGTGTCCTGACCGCCCGTCACCGCGCGGTCCACGCCGGGGAGCGCGTGGAGGACGAGCGTGACCGGCCCGGGCCAGAAGCGCTGGGCGAGCGCCTCCACGGTCGCCGGGTCTACGCCCCTCTCCGCCTGCGCCTCGCGGTCGGCCCACCGCCACAACGCCCCGGCGTCGGGTAGGTGGACGATGAGAGGGTGCTGGCGCGGCCTGCCCTTGGCGGCGAAGACGCGGGCCACGGCCTCGCGGTCCTGGGCCGAGGCCCCGAGGCCGTACACGGTCTCGGTCGGGAAAGCCACGAGGCCGCCGGCGCGCAGGTGCGCCGCGGCCTCGGAGATGCCGCTGCTATCGGCGTCGATGAGGCGAGCCATGGACGAAGCGGAGCATAGCAGCGCTACACTGCTCTCATGTTCGGCCTCTTCCGGCGCCAGGACCCGCGTTTCCGCGACGACGGCAACTTCCTCATCTGCCAGGTGCGGACCGACGCTCACGGCGAGGTGATCAAGGTCCGCCTCTCCAAGACGTCGGAGATGAGCGTGACCGGCGGCGGCTACTTCGTGCGCAAGTCGCTCATCGGCCCGCAGACGCTCGACAACGCCACGCTCGAGGTGACGCTGAACCGGTCCCACAAGGTCGTGAGCGCCGCCGTGGACGGCGGAGAGCTGCTGCGCACCAGCGAGTGGGTGGAGTGAGCCCTGCCCCGGCTCTCGGGGCCGCGTTGGTCTACGCACCGCGGGGCCTACGCCCGCGGGCCGCTCCTGCTGCTATCATCGGCACGTGCCAATGAACGAGGACGGCATCCTCTCGTTCTCGGCCCCTTTGGTGGGCCGACGGAGGCTGGTCGTCACACCCGCGCCGGTGCTCGAGCTGGCGTACGCCTACTACTTCCTGATGCGGCGCTTCGGCGAGGGTCGCGACGACGACCTGCCCTGGGTGCGCCAGCTCAGGGAGAGCCCACCCGCCGGCTTCGACACGCTGAAGCGCGCTTGGAGCGAGCCCCACCTGCGCTCGGTAGGGACGGAGCTCCTGCTCCTCGCCTGCAGCCTCGGCTACGCGCTCGACGGGACGCCCCAGCGCTTCGTCGCGGACTTCCCTTCCCTCCCCGACAGGGCGCTCGCGGGCCTGCAGCAGCTCGTCGACGACAGCGAGCACGACAGCGAGGAGGAGCGCGACGCCAAGTACGAGGAGCTGGAGAAGCGGCTCCGGCTGCTCGCCGATCCCGACGTCGCCGACACGATGCAGACCGCCCTCGGGACGCTGTGGTCCTACCTCGAGCCCACCTACGAGCGCGAGGGACGCGCGGTCAGCGAGACGGCCGCGCGAGCGCTCGAGGCCGAGGTGGCCGCGACGGGGGACCTGCTCTCGGCCCTCCCGGAGCACCACTTCGTCCGCTTCGAGGGCGCGGCCGAGGCGTTCCGCAAGGCCCAGGAGGAGGGCGGCCGGTTCGTGGTCGTGCCCCTGTACTTCGCGTCTCAGGGCGGCTTCCACCTCGACTTCGGCGGCGTCGACTACGTGGGCTACGGCGTGCACGCCGAGAGCCTGTTCGCGAAGCAGCAGTCGGACCTGGCGGACCTGGCGGGCAAGCTCAAGGCGTTCAGCGACCCCACACGCCTGCTGCTCATGGTGCTGATCGGCCGCCTGTCGCAGTTCCCCCTCACCGTGGGCGACCTGGCGAAGCAGGTGGGCGTGAGCCAGCCCACCACGAGCGGCCACCTGCGCATGCTCAAGGAGATGGGCCTGGTGGACGTGGCCAAGAAGGGCAACCGCTCCTACTACCGGCTCGTCGAGCCGGCCGTCAAGGACGTCATCGCGGCCCTGCAACGCTCGCTCGTCGGCTGAGCCGTAGTACCTGACGAGGCGGTCGAGCGTCGCCTGGCGCGCTCCCGGGTCGACGCGACCACTCGGGACCCCTTCGTCCCGGAGCCCGCTACCGTTCCGCGCGGGGTCCGCGCCGACCCGGAAGCTACCGGTGTACGCGCGCCATCGCGCCGTTCGGCCCGGACCTATATCGGCACTCCCCTATTGACAGGAGAGGGGCGCTCCCCTATAGTCCTCCATAGGAGGTGACCTATGTTCTACACGGTGGAGCAGCTCAGGCAGCTGGTGAAGGACCGCATCGTCAGCAACGAGCGCACCGCGCGCCTCGCGCGGCCCCCGCGGCCCGACAGGGCCCCTCGCTCCGGCCGCTGAACAGGTCACCCGCTGCCTCCAGGTAGCACGCGCCCGCACCCTCCTCCAAGCACCGGTGCGGGCGCGTTCTCGTGTCGACTCGCGCGCTGTTCATAGCCGTGCGCCTAAGCTGCGAGGCGAGGGCCGGTCACTGGGCGCTGGTGAGGTCGGGCCTCAGCGTGCGCGCCTCGCGCAGGTAGACGTGCACCATCTCCCGCTGCGAGCGCCGCGTGTGCACCTGCATCATCACCCTGATGCACCGCGGTAGCCGGCCGGGGACGGGGATCTCCTGGTTGCACAGCAGGGGCACCATGTTCATGCCCAGCTCGCGCGCCGCCTCGGCCGGGAACGTCGAGGAGAGGTCCGGCGTGGTGGTGAAGAAGATGGCCGCGATCCGGTCGAAGTCGTCCACGCCGTTCGCGGCGAGCATCGCCTCGAGCAGCTCGCGGGTGGCCTCGAGGATCAGCTCGGGGCGGTCGGCGGTGACGGTGGTGGCGCCACGGACGCCGCGCACCCAGTAGGGCCCATCGTTCATGGCGCGGAGTGTACCAGCCGTGGCGGACGCCACCCGAAGGGACCGCTCCGCGTCGATACTGGACCCATGACGCTGCCCGCCACAGCCGCGCCCGACTGGTTCGACCTCACGGACGACCAACGCGCCCTCATCGGCCCCCTGCGGGAGGTGCTCCGCGAGGAGGTGGCGCCCGGCGCCGCCGAACGCGACGCCACCGGCGAGTTCCCCCACGACCTCGTGAAGCGTCTCGGCGAGCTCGGGCTGTTCGGCCTGCAGGTCCCCGAACGCTACGGCGGCGCCGGCCTCGACACGACCACGGCCGCGCTGGTCGTCGAGGAGGTCGCCGCCGTCGACGGCTCGTTGGCCCTGACCGTCGCCTCGCACAACTCGCTCTGCCTGGGCCACCTCCTGCGCGCCGCCGACGAGCGCCAGCTCGAACGGTGGGTCCCTCCCCTGGCGACCGCCGAACGCCTGGGGGCCTGGTGCCTGACCGAGACCGGCGCGGGCTCCGACGCCGCGGCCATCGCCACGCGCGCCCGGCAGGAGGCAGGCGCCTGGGTCGTGAACGGCAGCAAGGTGTTCATCACGCAGGGCACCGTGGCGGGGACGTACGTGGTCATGGCCCGCACCTCCGAACCGGCCGAGGGCCGCGAGCGCTCGCACGGCATCAGCGCCTTCGTGGCCGACGGCGCCACCCCCGGGCTGGTGCGGGGCAAGCCCGAGAAGAAGCTGGGGCTCGCGAGCTCCGACACGACCCCCCTGACGTTCGAGGGCATGACGCTCCCACCGGACGCCCTCCTGGGCCGCGAGGGCGAGGCGTTCGCTGACGTCTCCTACGTCCTGACGGGCGGGCGCATCGGCATCGGGGCCATGGGCATCGGCCTCGGGAGGGCGGCGCTGGAGACGGCCCTGGCCTACGCGGCCGAGCGGCGCCAGTTCGGCAAGCCCATCGCACGTCACCAGGCGATCGCGTTCAAGCTCGCCGAGATGGCGATGGAGCTGGAGGCCGCGCGCCTGCTCGTGCGCAAGGCGGCGGCTCTGCGCGACGCCGGCAGGGAGCACACGGCCGCGGCGGCCATGGCGAAGCTGAAGGGCAGCACGGCGGGCGTGGCGGCCTGCGACGCCGCGATCCAGGTGCTGGGCGGCTACGGCTACACGAAGGAGTACCCCGTCGAGCGCTACTGGCGCGACGCCCGCCTCACGCGCATCGGCGAGGGCACGGACGAGATCCAGCACCTGATCATCGCGCGCGACCTGCTGCGGTCGGTGGGGGCTTGAGCGTGGCGGAGGCACCGAGGCAGCGGTAGCCCGCCGCGCCGAGGCCGGCGAGAGGAGCGACCTCGCAGCGGTCGGACGGCAGCGGGAGCGCTCTCGCAGCGGTAGGACGGCAGCGGGAGCGCTCTCGCAGCGGTCGGCGGGCCGCGCCTGGCCTTCAGGCCGCGGCCCGCTCGCCCGCGAGGTCGGCGCCGAGGGGGGCGTCGAGGACCTCGTCCGGCACCGCGCGCAGCGCCGCCGTCAGCAGGTCGGGCCCCGCGCCGGGGCGGTGGGCCCCCTCGGTGAGGGCGCGGCGCCACGCCCGGCCACCGGGCGCCCCCTTGAACAGGTTCAGCAGGTGCTTCGTCACCGCGTGCAGGGGCACGCCACGGGACGCCTCGGCGGCGGCATGCTCGGCCATGCCCACCACGACCTCGCGCAGCGTCACGGGCCGGGCCGCACCGGTCAGGGCCGCGTCGACGTCGGCCAGGAGGGCGGGCCGCTCGTAGAACGCCCGGCCGATCATGACGCCGTCGACGTGGCGGAGGTGCGCGAGGGCGGCGCCGACGTCGGGCACGCCGCCGTTCAGCTCGACCGTCAGCTGCGGCCGCTCGCGCTTCAGGCGGTAGACGTCCTCGTAGCGCAGCGGCGGCACGGTCCTGTTCTCCTTCGGCGACAGCCCCTGCAGCCACGCCTTGCGCGCGTGCACCGTGTAAGCCACGGGCGCGCCCGCCGACGCCGCCTCCACTCCGTCCACGAACCGGAGCAGGTCGTCGTACGCGTCCGCGTCGTCGATGCCGATGCGGTGCTTCACGCTCACCGGGAGGCCCGACTCGGCCATCGCCGCCAGGCACTCCCCCACCAGCGTCGGCTCGGCCATCAGGCAGGCGCCGAAGCGGCCCGAGCGCACGCGGTCGGAAGGACAGCCCACGTTGAGGTTCACCTCGACGTAGCCGTAGTCGGCGCCGGCGAGGGCCGCGGCGCGCAGCTCCGCAGGGTCGGAACCGCCCAGCTGCAGGACCACGTCGCCCTCGCCCCGGGCGCGGCCCAGGAGGCGGTCCTGGTCGCCGTGGATGACGGCCTTCGCCGTGACCATCTCGGTGTACAGCAGCACTCGGTGAGACAACAGCCGCGCCAGGCGGCGGAAGTGCCTGTCGGTCAACGCCATCATCGGCGCCACCGCTAGGCGCGGCCTCACGGCCCTCCAAGTGGACGCGCTGTCACGCGGCCGCGCCGCCTTCGCCACCGTCTCGACGCCGCTCCCGCTCAAGCCGGCGCCTCCACGCGCCGCGGCTTGCGGAACTCGATGTTCTCCCACTCGCCCTCCTCGACCAGCTCGAGGTCGGGGTTGCGGCGCCGGAAGAACGACACGACCTCCTGCACCAGGTCCTCGGGCGTGCTGGCCGCCGACGTGACGCCCACCGACGCCACGCCGCTGAGCCAGGCGTCCTGGATGTCGGCCACCGACTCGATGCGCCGGGCGTTGCCCGTGACGTCCTGGGCGAGCTCCACGAGGCGCATGCCGTTCGAGGAGGCGGCGCTGGTGACGACCAGGAACAGGTCCACGCGAGGGGCGATGCGCCTCACGGCGTCCTGGCGGTTCTTCGTGGCGAAGCAGAGGTCGTCGGACGGCGGCACCACGAGCTTGGGGAAGCGTCGCCTCAGGAGCTCGATCGTCCTCATGGTGTCGTCCACCGAGAGCGTCGTCTGGGTGAGCACGACGACGCGCTCCGGGTCGGGCACCTCCACCGTGAGCGGGTCGGCCAGCTCCGGGTCGTGCTTGCGGTTGCCGACGACCGAGACGACCGTCGTGTGCTCCGGCGCCTCCCCCCGGGTGCCGATGACCTCCTGATGCGTCGTCGAGTCGCCCACCAGGAGGATGTGATAGCCCCGCTCGGCGTAGCGCTTGGCCTCGTTGTGCACCTTCGTCACGAGCGGGCAGGTGGCGTCGACGGTGGCGAGCTCGAGCTCGGCGGCGCGGCGCCTGACCGCAGGGCTCACGCCGTGGGCGCTGAACACGACCGTGTGGCCCACGCGCCGGCCCTCCGCCTCGGCGGCACGCCGGGCCGCCTCGAGGTCGTCCAGGTCCTCCACGAAGGTGACGCCGTGACGCTCGGCCAACCGCGAGACCACGGTCTTGTTGTGCACGATGTCGTGGTAGACGGCGATGCCGCCCTCGCCGCGCTCCGCGGCCTCGGCCGCCTGCTCCTCGACGGCTTGGATCGCCATGACGACGCCGGCGCAGAAGCCGCGCGGCTTGGCGAGGTAGAGACGCTCGACCATCAGGGGGATGATACCGGGGGCGGCCGTGCGCGGACGTCCGCGAGCTTGTCCTCATCACACCGGCCGTGTTACTGTCGAGGACGCTGCCAGGTGGGAGCGGGCGATTAGCTCAGCTGGTTAGAGCGCGTCGCTGATAACGACGAGGTCGGTGGTTCGAGTCCACCATCGCCCACCAGGAGAACGAGGGCGCGCCCGGATCCGGGCGCGCCCTCTCGCTGTGTGCGTGTACGGCTCAGTCGGCGGCGAAGACCTCCGTGCGCGCGCCGAGCGTCAGCTCCAGCCGGAACGTGGCGTTGCCCCGCTGGACCGTGACCACCACGGTCTGGCCGATCTCCTTGCGCCTGACCTCCGCCACCAGGTCCTGGTACGTGGGCGTGGGGCGACCGTCTATGGCCACGATCACGTCCGCGACGGGCACCACGCGCGGGCGACCGTCCTGCGCCATGATCGTCTCCTGGGTGCGGCTGCGCAGCCCGGCCCGCTCCGCGGGGCTGCCCGTCATGACCTGTCCCACGATCACCCCGGGCCGCGAGCCGAAGTAGTAGACGGACCTGCCCGGCTCGTAGTCGTCGCCGACGGTGAAGCCGAGCACCGGCACGTCGCGCTTCCCGCCCGCCACCACGAACGAGAACAGCTCGTCCTCGGCGAGCACGGGCACCGCGTAGCTGGCGTAGGAGCTCGGCAGCGTCGCGCCGCGCAGGTACGGCGGCACCCAGTCCTGCGAGGTCATCGCCGAGGGGTTGAAGCTGATGTAGCTCACGACGCCCACGACCTCGCCGCGCGCGTTCACCACGGGACCGCCGGAGTCGCCCGGCGCCAGCGAGTTGGTGAGCTCGATCGTGCCGCTGGCGAAGTCGGCCCGGCCCGCCTGGACCCCGAGCCGCGTGACCCTGCCGGCGCGCGCGGCCAGGAAGTCGCCGCGGCTGTTGCCGATGGCCACCACCTGCTCGCCCACGGAGGGGCGCCGGGCCGCGGGCCTGAGGTACGGCACGGGGCCGTCCACCGCGGCACGCAGGGCCGCCACGTCCATGTAGACGTCGAAGCCCACGACCTCGAGCTCGTACTCGCCGCCGAAAGCCGTGACCGCCACGAGCCGGGTCGGGCAGGCCTGCACGGAGCTCTGGTCGACGACGTGGAACGCCGTCAGCAGCATGCCCGCGTCGTCGACGAAGAAGCCGGTGCCGATGCCGAGCGTCTGGCCGGCGCGGGCGCCGGTGCAGCGCGCCTCGATGCGCACCGTCGCGTCCTTCGCCAGGCGGTATGCGTCGGCTAGCTGCCCCTCGGGCGCCTCCACCGGAGGCGGGCCCTGCACGTGCATGAGCCGCGGCTCCTCCCTCTCGAACTGGGTGGCGAGCGCCGCGGTGAGCACGAGCGCGAAGAACAGGAGCCACGTGAAGGGGCGGGGTCCGGTCACGGGCCAATAGTATCGGCCGGCACATGTCCCCTGGGTATCATTGGCCCCATGTCGCCCCTCCCAGACAACTCCCCTGACCCCGCCTACCGCGAGAAGCTCGGGGAGGCCGCGCGCGTGGCGCGCTCCTGGGACGGACCCATCGTCGTCCTGAGCCACGTGGACCCTGACGGCGACGCGGTGGGCAGCTGCCTGGCGCTGAGCCGCGCCCTGCGCGCGCTGGGCAAGGACGTCACGGTGGCGACGGCGCCGCCCCGCTACCTGCGCTTCCTGGCCCGGGAGGGCGAGCTCGTCGACGAGGTCCACGCGCTCCCGGAGGGCACCCTGCTCTTCGTCCTCGACGTCGCGGACCTGCCGCGCGTGGCCGGCGGGCCCGTCGAGGGCGCGGCCTTCACCGTGAACATCGACCACCACGGCACCAACGACCGCTTCGGCGACATCGCCGTGGTGCAGCCCGGCAAGGCCGCCACGGCGCTGCTCGTCAAGGAGCTGATCGAGGAGCTGGGCGTGTCCTGGACACCCCAGATCGCGACGCCGTGCCTCACGGGCATCATCACCGACACCGGCAACTTCCGCTTCGCCAACACGAGCCGGGAGGTCCTCGAGGCAGCGGGCGAGCTGCTGGACCACGGCGTCGACTACGTGTGGCTGACCGACCGGCTCCAGTGGCGGCACCCCGACTACTTCAGGACCCTCGGGCGCGTGATGGAGACCGTCGAGTTCGGCCTGGGCGGCGCGCTCGTCCTCGCCCGCTACACGGCCGACATGAAGCCGGTCTCCGGCGCGGAGGAGGACGACTCCGACGACTTCGTCGGCATCATCCGCTACGCGGAGGGCGTGCTCGTCGCCGCACTGCTGAAGGAGCGCGGCCCGGACGTGAAGGTGAGCGTGCGCACACGCGACGGGGTCTCGGCGCAGGCGATCTGCGTCGAGCTGGGCGGCGGCGGCCACGTGGCGGCGGCTGGCGCCACCATCCGCGGCGTGGACATGGACGAGGCGCGGCGGCGGCTGGTCGAGGCGGCGCGGCGCGAGCTGGAGCGCCAGGGCAAGCTGCCGGTCGACGCCTGAGCCGGGCACCACCAGGGACCGACGGCCCCACCTCGATCGCCCCGCGACGCGCGGAGCGCAGGCGTCGTGTCGGCGGGCGCGCCGCGGTGCCGCGGGCTCAGTCGACCCGGCCGAGCCCGGCGAGCTTCCCGGCCTGACCGACCAGCAGCGGCGCGAGCGCGGCCCCGACCGCGAGCGCCCAGCCAGCGGCCGGCAGCGCCTCGACCGACAGCGCGTCCTTCAGCGGGGGTACGTACGCCACCGCCGCGACCATCGCGCAGCAGGCCGCCACCGCCGCCCACACCCACGGGTTGCGGGGCAGAGGGTCGTGCGCCGGCCTCGCGCCGGCCGCGGCGCGCCGCCGGACGTCACGCATGTTCAGGACGTGGAAGACCTGGGCGAGCGCCAGGCTCACGAACGCGACGGTGACGGCCTGGCCGGCCGTGAGCCCGAGCGGCCCCAGCGCCAGCGCGTACGCCGCTAGCACCGGGACCGTGAGCATGAGCGCGTAGGCCCCCACCACGCGCCAGTGCCGGCTCGTCAGGATGGGCTCGCGCGGGTCGCGGGGCGGCCGGTCGAGCACGCCGCGGTCGGCGGGCGTGGTGCCCAGCGCCAGCGCCGGGAAGACGTCCGTCACCAGGTTGAGGAAGAGGATCTGCAGCGGCAGGAGCGGCAGCGGGAAGCCCAGCAGCGCCGCCAGGCCGATCACGAGGATCTCGCTGAGGTTGCAGGAGAGCAGGTAGGCCACAGCGGCGCGGATGTTGCGGAAGATCGCCCGCCCCTCCTCCACCGCCACGACGACCGTCGCGAAGTCGTCGTCCTTCAGCACCATCGCCGCGGCCTCCCTGGCCACGTCGGTGCTGCGCTGGCCCATGGCCACGCCGATGTCGGCGCGCTTCAGCGCGGGCGCGTCGTTCACGCCGTCGCCGATCATGGCCACCACCGCACCGGTGCGCTGGTGCATCTCGACGAGCCGCAGCTTCTGCTCGGGGCTCACGCGGGCGAGCACGTCGGTCGCCACGACCCGGTCCAGGTCCTCGCCCGCGGCCGCCGCCGCCGACAGGTCGGCGCCGGTGACGACGTCGTCGGGGTGCGCCAGGCCCACGGCCCTGGCGATCGCCCGCGCCGTGATGGGCTGGTCGCCCGTGACCATCACCACCCTGATCCCCGCCCGGCGACACTCCTGGACCGCGGCGACCGCGGCGTCGCGTGGCGGGTCGGCGAGGCCCGCCAGCCCCACCAGCGTCAAGCCCTCCAGCGGCTCGCCGGGCCGCCACGGCCCGCGGCGGTCGGCCAGGGCCAGCACGCGCAGCCCCTCGGCGGCCATCGCGCGGTTGCGCTCCAGCCACGTCTGGCGCCCCGCCTCGTCGAGCGGCGCCTCGCCCCCGTCCGGCGTCGCGACGGCCGAGCACGCCGGCACCACGGCCCCCGGGGCGCCCTTGACGAGGAGCAGCCCGCCGTCCTCGGCCTGGTGATGCGTGGCCATGACGCGCTGCTCGGCGTCGAAGGGGAGCTGCGCCAGCTCGGGCAGCAGCTCGTGGAGCTCGCCGCGCTCGACGCCGTGGTCGCGCGCCGCCAGCAGGAGGGCCACCTCCATGGGGTCGCCGACGTCCGGCTCCCCTTCCGTGCGCGACAGCGAGGCCGTGCCGCACAGCACCGCCACGCGCAGGGCCCTGTCGAGCTCGCCCCGCCCCGCCGCCACGCGGCGCGCTTCTGACGCGGCAGCGCCGTTCGAACGGCGGCCCTGCGGCAGCCACCAGCCGGCCACGGCCATGCGGTTGTGCGTGAGGGTGCCGGTCTTGTCGGTGAGGATCACGTTCGTGGCGCCCAGCGTCTCGACGGCCGAGAGGCGGTTCACGAGGGCGTTGCGGTCGGCCATGCGCCTCGCGCCGCGGGCCAAGGTGAGCGTGGCGATGACCGGCAAGCCCTCCGGCACCGTCGCCACGGCCAGGGCGATGGCCGTCTGGACCATCGTGAACCAGTCCTGGCCGGTGGCCAGGCCGTAGCCCGCCACGGCCACGGCGGCGCCCAGGGCGACCCACAGGAGCCTCCCGCCGAGGGAGTCGAGGCGCCTCTCGAGCGGCGTGCGCTCGGGCTCCGCGGCACGCACCAGGCCGGCGACCTTGCCGAGCTCCGTGCCCATGCCGGTGGCGACCACCACCGCCTCGCCGCGCCCCCTCAGGACGGCGGTGCCGCGGTAGAGCATCGACGTGCGGTCGGCGAGCACCGCCTCCGCGGCGACCGGCTCCGCCGACTTCTCGACGGGTACCGACTCGCCGGTGAGCGTCGACTCGTCCACCGAGAGGCGCCAGGCGCCGACCAGCCTGGCGTCGGCCGGCACGACGTCGCCGGCCTCGACCACCAGCACGTCGCCAGGCACCAGGTCGGGCGCAGGCACGACCTCGGCGTCGCCGTCGCGGCGCACCGTCGCTCGCGCCGTGCCCAGCCGCCGCAGCGCCTCGACGGACCTGATGGCCCTGACCTCGGTGAGGAACCCCGCCGCGGCGTTGATGGCCAACACGACGAGCACCGCCAGCGCCTCCGACCATTGGGCGAAGGCGGCCGACAGCGTCGCGGCGGCGACGAGCATCCACGTGAGGACGCCGCGGAACTGGCCCAGCAACACCTGCCATGGCGTGCGCGCGGGCGCCACGTCGAGCTCGTTCGGCCCGTGGCGCTCCAGGCGCGCCGCGGCCTCGGCGGTCGAGAGGCCGCTACCGGGGTCGACCGCCAACGCGGCGGCGACGGCTCCCGCGGGAGCCGCCCACGGCGACGTCAGCTCGCCTGACCCTGTCGGCTCGGCGCGGTCGACCACGGCACCGCCCTCCGCCCTGGCCGAGGCGCACGCTCGCGCCTCAGCCGAACCGCACGGCCAGGGCGCGCGCCTCCTCGGCCAGCTCCGCCAGCCTCGCGTCCGGGACCTCCACGGGCCTCATGTCGCGCTCCGCGAGCCACGGCAGCACCTCCTCGGTGGGCAGGTTACCGACCAGGTCGTCGCCGGCGAAGGGACACCCGCCCACGCCCGCCAACGCCCCCTCGACCCAGCGGACGCCGCGCCGCAGGCCGACCTCGAGGAGCGGCCGCCAGGCGTCGCGCCGCGCGTGCAGGTGCAGGCCGAGGTCGCTGGCGTTCGACACCGAGGAGAGGACGCGGTCGACGAGGCGCTCGTCGGCGGTGCCGACGGTGTCGGCGAGCGCGATGCGGGTGACGCCGGCGTCGCGCAGTCGCTGGATCGTCTCGGCCGTGACGTGGGGCCCCCAGGTCTCGCGGTACGGGTTCCCGAACGCCATGGACACGTAGACGACGAGCCCGACCCCCGCCGCGTCGCACAGGTCCTGCATGGTCGCGAGGTCGCGCCAAGACTCCTCGAGGCTGCGCCCGACGTTGCGGCGCTGGAACGTCTCGTTGACCGAGAGGGGGTAGCCGACGCTGGTCACCCGCCCCGACGCCAGCGCCCTCTCCACGCCCCTGACGTTCCCGACGATGCAGATGAGGTCGGCTCCAGCCGGCGGGTGCAGCCCCTCGAGGACACGCTCCGTGTCGGCCATCTGCGGCACGGCGCGAGGCGAGACGAGCGAGCCGAGGTCGAGGTGGGTGAAGCCGGCGTCGAGGAGCGCCTGCAGGTAGGCGACCTTGACCTCCGTGGGGATGACGTGGGGCAGTCCCTGCCAGGCGTCGCGCGGGCACTCGACGTAGGTGGGCCCGCTGCGCGGCATGCCGGGATGATAGCCCAGGCCGGCGCGGGCGCTCCCTCCACCACGTCTATACTCGCGTCGTGCTCCGCAGGATCGAGCTACGCGACTTCGCCATCATCCGCGAGCTCGAGCTCGAGCTCTCCCCCGGCCTGAACGTGCTCAGCGGCGAGACGGGCGCGGGCAAGTCCATAGTGGTCGACGCCCTGGCGCTGTTGGCCGGGGCGCGGGCCGACGCGTCCTTCGTGCGCTCCGGGGCCGAGAGCGCCCTCGTCCAGGGCGAGTTCGACGGCGCCGACGTCTCCTCCGCCGCCCGCCGCATCGCGCTCTCGGGGCGGCACGGCGCCAGGGTGGACGGCGAGCTCGTCACGGTGACCGAGCTGGCCGAACGCGTCGGACGCCAGGTGGCCGTGTTCGCGCAGCACGGGGCGCTCGAGCTCCAGGGCGCCGCCGCCCAGCGCGCCCAGCTCGACAGGCTGCTGCCCGAGGACGCCAAGCGGGCCCTGCAGGCCTACCGGCGCGCCTTCCAGCGCCGCGCCGAGGTCACCGCCCGGCTCGCGGAGGTGCGCCAGGCCAAGCGCGAACGCGCGCGGCGCCTGGACGTGCTGGCCTACCAGCTCCAGGAGATCGACGAGGCCAAGCCCAGGCTGGGCGAGGAGGAGGAGCTCGAGGCCGAGCTGCAGACCCTCAGGCACGCCGAGCGCGTCGTGCAGGGGGCCGGCGCGGCCGTGGCCGCGCTCTCGGGCGAGGAGACCGGCGCCGTGCAGCTCGCCGCCGACGCGCTGAGGGAGCTCACCGCCGCCGCCAGGTACGCCCCGGCGCTGGGGCCGCTGGCGCAGGACCTCGACGCCGCCCTCACGGGCCTGAGCGCGGTGGCGGCCGAGGTGGAGTCGTTCCTCGCCACCTTCGAGGCCGACCCGGCACGCCTCGACGCCGTGCAGGCGCGCCTCGCGAAGCTCGACGACCTCAAGCGCAAGTACGGCGACGACCTCGCCGCCGTGCTCGCCTACCGGGAGGCGGCGGCCCGGGAGCGCGACGAGCTCTTGGCGTTGGACGAGGACGAGGCCGACCTGGCGCGCGAGGAGGAGGCGCTCGCGGCGGAGCTGTCCGCCCTGGCCGGCACGGTGACCGCGGCACGGGCGGCGGCGGCGCGGCGCCTGGAGGCACAGGTGGCGCCCCTCCTAGAGCGCCTGGGCATGCCGAACGCCGTGTTCACGGTGGCGGTGGAGCCGCTGGTCGCGCCGAACCTGAGCGGCGCCGACGAGGTCACGTACCTCTTCAGCGCCAACCTGGGCGAGCCGCCCGGCCCCGTCTCGCAGATCGCCTCGGGCGGCGAGCTCTCGCGGCTCATGCTCGCGCTGCACCTGGTCACCGGTGCCACGCAGCCCACCCTGGCCTTCGACGAGGTCGACGCCGGCGTGGGCGGCCGCGCCGCGCGCGAGGTCGGGGCGCTGCTCGGCGAGCTGGGCCGTGGACGGCAGGTGCTGGTGGTCACCCATCTCGCGCAGGTGGCGGCGTTCGCAGACGCCCACTTCGTGGTGTCGAAGACCGAGGAGGACGGCCGGACGGTGACCACGGTGCGGCGCGTGTCGGGCCGCGAGCGCGCCGAGGAGCTGGCACGGATGCTGTCGGGGACGGTCACCGAGGCTTCGCTCTCGCACGCGGAGGAGCTGCTGGCCGAGGCGGCCGCCGCGCGGGCACACGGCTCCTCACCCGCCTGAGCTAGACTCGAAGCACCTTGCGAGGGGAGCACCGATTGGACGCCGAGGGTTTCCACGAGCAGACCCCGTGCCCCAACTGCGGCAGCAGTAGGACGATCACGTTCCACTACCGCGAGGGGTTCGAGGAGCTCGAGTGCGAGGCCTGCGGCTACCGCTCCGACGCCGACGAGATCGCCGCCCTGACGCGCTACGGCGGTGCCGTGCTCGAGCACGAGGGCTCCGAGGGCGACGAGGTTCCCATCCCCATCAGGACTTTGAAGGCCTAGGTCATGGAACTGACGGCCGCGACCCCCACCGACGAGGCGGTGAGGGCGTCTGGCGGTCCGCCGCCCCGCGTGGGCGGCTGGGGCGCGCGACGAGCGCCCCGGGAAGGAGTGCCGATGGAGCTTAACGTGGTCCTGAGCTCGGAGGAGATCGTCAGGGGTCTGAAGCACTACAAGCGCATCGCCAAGCAGGACCTGCTCCTGGCGAGCGAGACGGAGAACCCCGAGGTCTTCCGGCGCCACGCCGAGGCTCGGCGCAGCGTCTACGCCCACCTGTCCGAGCTGGCGCAGACCATGTCGCCCCCGGAGGTCGTGGAAGAGGCCCTGAGGGCCTACCGCGAGCTGCCGTTCGTCACCGGCAGCGACGACGTGGAGCACACCGAGATCAAGGGCCGCGAGAACGCCCTCGAGAACTTCTTCCTGATGATCGGCCTCGAGCCGAAGCTGAGGCGCGAGATCCGCAGCCAGCGCAAGGCGCTGCACACCACGGAGGCCCCGACGCAGGCGTCGCACGCGCACCAGGGCTGAGGCCCGCGCGCCCGTGTTATCAACGTACGCGTGACGCTCGCAGAACTGGAGCGGCTGGCGGCCGAGAAGCCGCCGGCGCTCAAGGACCTGTCGGACAACCTGGTCTTCGGGGAGGGTCCCGAGGACGCCCGGTTCATGCTCGTGGGCGAGGCGCCCGGCGAGGAGGAGGACCTCACCGGTCGGCCGTTCGTGGGCCGCGCCGGCCAGCTCCTCGACAAGATCCTCGCGTCGGTGGGGCTCGAGCGCGACCAGGTCTACATCACCAACGTCGTGAAGCACCGCCCGCCGGGCAACCGCAACCCCACGCCGGCCGAGGTCGCCGCCAGCGAGCGCGTGCTGCTCGAGCAGATCAGGATCATCCAGCCGCAGGTGATAGGCACGCTGGGTAACGTGCCGACCCAGTACTTCCTCAAGACCACCGAGGGCATCACCCGGCTGCGCGGTAGGTGGTTCGATTGGCACGGCATCAGGGTCATGCCGCTCTTCCACCCTGCCTACCTGCTGCGCAACCCGTCGCGCGAGCGGGGCGGCCCCAAGTGGCTCATGTGGCAGGACATGCAGGAGGTCAAGCGCGCCCTGGACGCGCTGCCGCCGCGCCAGGGCAGCGTCGTCATCGACACGGCCGAGCAGGCGTCGCTCTTCTGACGTGAGGGCGCTGGTGCAACGCGTGTCGCGCGCCCAGGTGCGCGTGGCCGGTGAGGTCGTGGGCAGCGTGGGCCGCGGCTTCTTGGTGCTCCTGGGCGTCGGCCCGGACGACGACGAGGCGGTGGCGGCGAAGCTCGCCGAGAAGGTCAGGAAGCTGCGCGTCTTCGCCGACGACGAGGGGAAGATGAACCGCTCCGTGGACCAGGTGGGCGGCGCCTGCCTCGTGGTCAGCCAGTTCACGCTCTACGGCGACCTGCGCTCCGGCAACCGACCGGGCTTCTCCCGCGCCGCCCCTCCCGAGCTGGCCGAGCGGCTCTACCTGCGCTTCGCCGCCGCGCTGCGCGAGGCCGGCGTGCCCGTCGAGACCGGGAGGTTCGGGCGCGAGATGGAGGTGGAGCTCGTCAACGACGGGCCCGTCACCCTCTGGCTCGACTCGGACGAGCTGTTCGGCTGAGGTTCGCGGCCCCTCGCGCCGGCCCGGCGGCCCAGCGCCGCCGTACGGATCAGACGGTCGTGACCGCGTGCGCCGGCAGCGAGGAGGCGCCCTCGAAGGCGTCCACCTCGGCCATGAAGCGCCGGAACAGGTAGCTGGCGTCGTGCGGCCCCGGGCTCGCCTCGGGGTGGTACTGCACGCTGAACACGGGGTAGCGCGCGTGCGCCATGCCCTCGAGCGTGCCGTCGTTGAGGTTCACGTGCGTGGCCACGAACTGGCCCCCGGGGATCGAGTCGATGTCTACGGCGTAGTTGTGGTTCTGGCTCGTGATCTCGACGCCGCCGGTCAGCAGGTTCTTGACCGGCGTGTTCGCGCCGTGGTGACCGTGCTTAAGCTTGTAGGTCCGCCCGCCGACCGCGAGGCCGAGGAGCTGGTGCCCCAGGCAGATGCCGTACGTGGGCAGCAGGCCGAGGAGCTGCCAGACGGTGTCGTGCGCGTACTTGGGGCCGTCGGGGTCGCCGGGACCGTTCGAGATCACCAGGCCGTAGGGGTCGAGCGCCATGATCTGGGCCGGCGTCGTCTGCGCCGGCACGACGATGACCTCGGCGCCCGCGCGCTCCAGCTGGTAGACGATCGAGTGCTTGATGCCGAAGTCCAGGACGACGACGCGCGGGTTGTCGCGGAACGTGGGGCGGGCGTAGGGCAGCGGGGTCGTCACCTCGGGCGTCATGTCGCGCCCGTCGATGTCCACGTGCTCCTGGGCCTCTCGCACCAGCTCGGCCTCGAGCTCGTCGTCGGTGTCGCCGTGGAAGATGACGCCCTTGACCACGCCGCCGACGCGCAAGCGCCGCGTCAGCGCCCTGGTGTCGATGCCCTCGATGCCGACGATGCCGTGCTGCTCCATGAACGACTGCAGGTCCTGGTTGGCCCTGTGGTTCGACGCGATGCGGCTGAACTCCCGCACGATGAAGCCGCGGGCGTAAGGCCGGTTCGACTCCATGTCGTAGACGCTCACGCCGTAGTTCCCGATGTGCGGGTACGTCATCGTGACGATCTGGCCGTGGTAGCTCGGGTCGGTGAGGATCTCCTGGTACCCGGTCATGGACGTGTTGAACACGATCTCGCCCACCGACTTGCCGTGGGCCCCGAAGGCGTAGCCCTTGTAGACGGTTCCGTCCTCGAGTGCGAGGACCGCGCGTGGCTTCGAGAGGAGCGGCATCCGAGCGGGAACTCTATCACGTGCTCGGCCGCGTGCACGCTGCCGGCATACACATAGCTGCATGTTCATGCGCCGCGCCTCGTAAGCGGCCAGCCAATCTCATCCCGGGTACAGGTAGGGTGCGCCGTTCGGGAGGCCATATGGACAGGAACGAAGGGAAGCAGGGCGAGGCCGGCCTCCACATCGCGATGTTCAGCGTGCACGGGCTCATCCGCGGTGCGGACCTCGAGCTCGGCCGCGACGCCGATACCGGCGGCCAGACCAAGTACGTGGTGGAGCTGGCCCGCGCCCTGGGCAAGCACCCCAGCGTCTCGCGGGTGGACCTGGTCACCAGGCGCATAGACGACCTCGCCGTGAGCGACGATTACGCCAAGCCCGTCGAGCGCCTGGGGCCGAACGCCGCGCTGGTGCGCGTGCCGGCGGGCGGCGACGAGTACATGCGCAAGGAGGCTCTGTGGCCGCACCTCGACGAGCTGGTGGCCAACGCCGCCCGCTACTTCGAGGAGGGGCCGGGCGTGCCTGACGTGGTGCACGGCCACTACGCCGACGCCGGCTACGTGGCGCAGCAGCTCGCGCGCCGCTGGCGCCGCCCGATGGTCTTCACGGGGCACTCGCTGGGGCGCAACAAGCAGCGCGCCCTGCGCGGCGCCGGCATGAGCCGCGAGGAGATCGAGGAGCAGTACCACATCCGCCGGCGCATCGAGGCCGAGGAGGAGGCGCTGCGGGCGGCCGACCTGGTCGTGGCCAGCACGCAGCAGGAGGTGGAGAAGGGCTACGAGCTCTACGACGCCGCGCCTCGGGCGCGCTTCGCCGTGATCCCTCCCGGCGTGGACGTCGAGCGCTTCTACCCCTACTACTACGACCTCGACGAGTCGTACGAGCCCGACGAGGAGGTCGTGAAGGCGCGCGTGCGCATGAAGCGCGAGCTGACG
>CAZGXF010000028.1:0-24454 GCA_964529575.1 uncultured bacterium | reverse complement strand
CGCCTGAAGATGTTCGTCGACAACACCGCGAGCAAGCGCGCCCAGGAGCAGGTGAGCCGCGCCATCAAGGACGTCATGGCCGAGGCGGCGTGGTTCAGCAGGAACATCGTCGAGCGGCTGTCGCGCGCCGGCGAGCCGAACCGCCGCAGCGAGCCCACTCCCGAGCTGACGCCGCGCGAGCAGCAGGTGCTGGCGCGCATCGCGCTGGGGATGACCGACAAGGCCATCGCCGAGGAGCTGGGGGTGTCGCGCCAGACGGTGCGGAACCACGTGGCGCGCATCTACGGCAAGATCAAGGTGCACTCGCGGTCGCAGGCGGTGGTGTGGGCGCGGGAGAAGGGGATCCCCGGCTCCGCGATCGCGCCCACCTGAGCGAGCCAGAGGACGCGGTCAGCGCCTCACGGCACGGCATCGCGGCCAGGGCGGGCGCCCGCGAGACGCGCCGGCGCAGGCTTCCAGCGCCTCAGAGGACGAGCTCGGCCACGCGGCCGCGCCAGCCGCACGACGGGCAGGCGGCCTCGTCGGCGTCGTCCCAGCCCGCTTCGGCGAGCCTCTCGTCGACGACGACGATCTCGGGGGCGACCTCCGCAGCCTCCACCTCGTACTCGACCTCGACGCGCGACCTGATCTGCACGCGCACCGACCGGCAGGCGGGACAGAGGCCCTGGCGTCGCTCGGGAGCGACATCGGTGGTGGTGACGGCAAGCGACGCCATACGCCGCAGAACGTACAGCCGCCGCTCTTACGGGGTTCTTAGGGTGCGGACAGGGGTCCGGTGCGTCCGGCGGGCCGGCCTGGTCGCCGCCGCGGCGGCTGTCGGCGGCGTGGTGCCGGGAGCGGGGCTCGAACCCGCATGGCCACGTGGCCGGCAGATTTTAAGTCTGCTGCGTCTACCGGTTCCGCCATCCCGGCACGGGTGCGCCGGGGCACATCGTAACCGCCGGGGAGGGCCCGCGCGGGACCGGTGGAGGACGCGACGGCGCAGCGGTGAGGGATAACGCACCTCCCGCGCCTGGACGCCGGGGAGGCGACCCTACGCCCCCTCCCAACCCTTCGCCCGCTCGACCGCCGCTGCCCACCGCTCGCGCATCGCGGTGCGCTCGCTCTCGTGCATCCGGGGCTCGAAGCGCTTCTCCTCGCGCCACAGGGCGGCGATCTCGTCCTCGCTGCCCCAGACCCCGACGGCGAGGCCGGCGAGGAAGGCCGCGCCCAGGGCCGTCGTCTCGGTCACCGCGGGCCTTACCACCGTGACGCCGGCAACGTCGGCCTGGAGCTGCATGAGCAGGTCGTTGTTGGCGGCGCCGCCGTCGACCCTCAGCTCGGTGAAGGGGAGACCGCTGTCCTGCCTCATGGCGTCCACCACGTCTGCCACCTGCAAGGCGACGCCCTCGAGCGCCGCCCGGGCGATGTGCGCCGCGGTCGTGCCGCGCGTCACGCCCACGATGGCTCCGCGCGCGTACGGGTCCCAGTGCGGCGCGCCCAGGCCCGTGAGGGCCGGCACGAAGCTCACCCCACCGGAGTCCGGCACGCTGGTGGCGAGACGTTCGACCTCGGCCGCCTCGCGGATCACGCCCAGGCCGTCGCGGAGCCACTGCACCACCGCGCCGGCCGTGAAGACGCTGCCCTCGAGGGCGTAGGTGGCGGGTCTCGCCGCCTCCCGCCGTGCCGCCGGGCCGGCGGGCGGCCCGGAGCGCCGCTCCCCTCCGCCTGGCGCGGCCCGGTCCGCGTCGGCCGCCGTCTGCCAGGCCACCGTGGCGAGCAGGCGGTGCCGCGACTCGCGCGGCTCGAGGCCCGTGTTCAGCACCAGGAAGCAGCCCGTGCCGTAGGTGTTCTTCGCCTTGCCCGGGGCGAAGCAGGCCTGGCCGAACGTGGCCGCCTGCTGGTCGCCCGCCAGAGCCGCCAACGGCACCCCGGCCAGCGGGCCGACGCCGACCTCGGCGACGACGCCGGAGGTCGGTACGACCGCGGGCAGCACGGCGCGCGGGACGCGGAACGTCTCCAATAGCTCGTCCGACCAGTCGAGCGCGCGGATGTCGAAGAGCAGCGTGCGCGAGGCGTTGCTGACGTCGGTGACGTGCGCCCCACCGCCGGTGAGCTTCGCCGCCAGCCAGGAGTCGACGGTGCCGAAGGCGAGCTCGCCGGCCTCGGCCCTGGCGCGCGCGTCAGGAACGTTGTTGAGCAGCCAAGCCACCTTCGAGGCCGAGAAGTACGGGTCGAGCAGCAGGCCGGTGAGGCGGGTGACCGTGGGCTCCGCCCCCGCCTCGCGCAGCCTCTCGACCTCAGCGGCGGTGCGCCGGTCCTGCCAGACGATCGCGTTGCCCACCGGCTGGAGCGTCTCGCGGTCCCACAGCAGCGTCGTCTCGCGCTGGTTCGCGATGCCCACGGCGGCCAGGTCGCGGGCCTGTAGACCGGCGCGCGACAGCGCCTCGGCGGCCACGCCCACCTGGCTCGACCAGATGTCGAGAGGGTCGTGCTCCACCCACCCTGGCCGCGGGTAGTGCTGCGCGAACTCCTTCTGGGCGACGGCCACCACCGCCCCCTCGCCGTCGAACACGATGGCGCGCGAGCTGGTCGTGCCCTGGTCGAGGGCGAGGACGTGCCGGCTCACAGCTTCAGCGGCTCGGTGAGGCGGACCCTGGCGTAGTCGCGCTCGCCGGCGAGCTGCCGGGCCAGCACCTCCTCGCGCCAGGCCATCGTCCTGAAGCGCGCGGTGACGTGCGTCTGGTGCCGCCCGACCTTGTACGCCTCGACGAACGCGCGCCTGACCTCGTCCAGCGGCACCGTCCGGCTCGAGACGAGGCGCATGGTGAGCCGCTCGAGACTCGTGAAGGTGTGGACCATCACGCCCGTCTCGCCCGCGCGCGCGACCGCGCTGACGCCCGGACCGAGGTCGTCGCCATCGAGCACCACCACGAGCGGCTCGTCGCCGTTCTCGAGCCGCGCCAGCGTCCGCCGCACGAAGCCCTCGGCCAGCTCCCGCGAGCCGAGGCTGGCGGCGTCGGCGAGCCGTCCGTCCATCACGACCTGCGTGCCGTACGCGAGCAGGTCGCGCCGCTGCTCGTCCTCGTCGCCGCCGTGCGGCGGCTTGGCTTGCTCCGTCATGCCTACCCCTTCACGCCACCGGCGGTGTGCTGGCCGGTGAGAGAGTTCTGGAACGAGTAGAAGATCACGAGGATGGGGACGCTGCCCAGCACCGAGGCCGCGGCCATGGCGCCCCACTGGGTCGCGAACTGGTTGGTGGAGAAGTTCCTCAGGCCCACCCCGACCGTCCACCGCTCCTGGCCCACGAGGAGGGTGTTGGCGAGGATGAACTCGCTGTAGGTGCCGATGAACTGGTTCAGGAAGATGAACAGCAGCATGGGGATCGAGACGGGCAGCACGACCCGCAGGAACGCCCCGAACCGCGTGGCGCCGTCCACCATCGCCGACTCCTCCAGCGCCGGGCTGAGCGAGTCGATGTAGCCCTTGAAGATCCAGGTGCTGAAGGCGATCGCTCCCCCCGAGTAGGCCAGGATGAGGCCCGTGAAGGTGTTGAGGAGGTCGAGACGGCTCATCAGGTAGAAGACCGCCACCAGCGCCATGAACGTGGGGAACATCTGGACGAAGACGAACGTCAGCAGCGTGGAGTAGCGGCCCTGGAACCTCAGGCGCGAGAAGGCGTAGCCGGCGGGCGTGGCCAAGGCCACGGCCAGCAGCCCCGTGGTGCCGGACACGAGCAGCGTGTTGCGGATGTACAGGGGCACCATGCCGCCGATGCTGGCGGGCAGCCTGCGGCCCTCGGCGGTGAGGCCGTAGAACTGGTCGGGCGTGACGGACGCTACCAGCACGGCCGCGGCGGCCACGATCACCCAACCCAGCCGCCCGCGCCAGGCGTCGACGCGCCCGGCGGACATGGCGCCGTAGCGGCCGCGCAGGGTGAAGTACACGATCCCCAGGACGGCCAGCAGGAGCAGGCCGAACAGGGCGACCTGGTACCAGTGCACGTGGAACTCCTGGGTGACCTTGACGTACTGGACGGTGGAGACGTTCGCGGGGTCGGGTATCACCCCGGCCCTCACCAGGAGGTTGCCCGCGCGCGGCAGCGCGGTGGCCAACGTGTTGTTCCGGTTGAACGAGACCGCCAGGAGGTAGACGACCGGGTAGAAGACGAGCAGGATCACCACCCACATGAAGACGTGGGTGCCCATCGTCACCGCGTAGCGGGCGGCCCGCAGCGGGCGGGTGGCGAGGCCGTAGAGGTAGGCGATGGCCGCCACGCCGCCGCAGGCGAGGACGAAGATGCCCAGGAACCTCTTCCAGCCGCCCGGTATCACCAGCATGCGGTCGCGCAGCACCGGCTCCGGGGCGGTGGCGACGATCCAGTAGATGCCGACGACGACCAGCGCCGCCACGGCGGCGATGCTCAGGTAGTGGACGCGCGAGCCTCGCCTCATGCGTTCCCCTCGTCCCTCAGGGCCCCGGTGACCCTGAAGTTCATCAGGGACACCCCGAGCGTTATCACGAAGATGATCAGTGATATGGCCGAGCCCAGTCCGTAGGCGTAACCCCCCTGGCTACGGAACGCCTCGTTGTAGGCCCAGCTGATCAAGATGTCGGTGCCGCGGGCCGTGGCCGTGCCCCAGGGGACGGGCGGCCCGCCGTCGTTGAGCAGGAAGATGAGGTTGAAGTTGTTGAAGTTGAAGGCGAACGAGCTGAGCGTCACCGGCACCAGCGCGCTCCGCAGCATCGGGCCCGTGACGCCCCAGAACGAGCGCCACGCGTTCGCGCCGTCCACCCGCGCCGCTTCGTACACCTCGTCGGGGATGGCCGCGAGAGCGCCTAGCGTCGCGGTCAGCATGAACGGCAGCCCCAACCACAGGTTCACCAGCAGCAGGGCGCCCTTGGCGGCGATGTGGTTCTGCAGCCAGTTCACCGGCACGGTGCCGATGTCCAGGAGGGCCAGGAGCCTGTTGATGACCCCGAAGTTCTGGTTGAGGAAGCCCTTCCACACCTGGATGGTGATCACGCTGGGCAGCGCCCACGGCACGATGAGCAGCGTGCGGTAGACGTTGCGGAACCTGAGGGCCTTGTTGTTCAGCAGCACGGCCAGGAACACCCCGGCGGCGAGGTTGATGATGACCGTCAGGAAGGCGAAGGCGACGTTCCAACCGAAGACGGGGAAGAGCGCCCGCGACGCCTGCGCGGCGATGGCCCTGAAGTTCCGCAGCCCCACGAAGCCGAAGTCGTTGTAACGCGCGATGCTCTCCGCCTCGAGCCCCTCGGGCAGCGGGGCGTCCAGCACCATGAGGTCGCCTCGCTCCTCGACGATGCGCACCTGCACCGGCGTCCTGTCCAGCGAGAGCCGCACCGTGCCCAGCTCGGGAGCGCTGGGCGGCGCCCGCTGCAGCGTCAGCTGGTTCCCCTCCTGCGCGACGACCCTGACCTCGAGCTCGAAGCCGATGTCCGGCAGGTTGAGGGCGACGGTCTCGACGGTGCGCCCCTCCGGCGGCGCCTCGGCGAGCGTGAGCACGGCGCCCTCGATGGCCACGGCCTCGGCTCGTACCTCACCGGAGGCGTACACCACCGCCCTCACGCCGTTGCAGCCGTTGCGCAGGTCGGCGCAGTCGAGCCTGGCCGGGTCGGCGACGGTGAGCGCGGCACCGTCCACCGCCACCACGGGTACCTCGGTGGTGGGGTTCAGCTCGCCGTTGCGGATGCCGGCGTAGTCGGTGAACGCCAGCCCCACGGTCAACAGGACGGGGAAGAAGGTGAAGGTGAGCAGGAAGACGATGGAGGGCAGCAGGTAGTACCACGGCATCAGCCAGGCGAAGCGGCGCGAGAACCACCTGAGCACCAGCACCAGCACCAGCAGGCCGGCGACGATGCCGGCCCATGCCGGCGTGTCCGGGAACGCCCGGCGCGCCGCGGCGACGGCCAGCACGCCGCCGGCGACGGCGGCGAGGAGCGCCACGAAGACCAGGGCCAGCGACTTGACGATCCCGCCCGCGGTGGTGCGGCTGCGGGGCAGGTCCTCTGACGGGTGCCTGGAGATGTCGATGGCGGTCGCCCCTTACGGTCGGGCCAGGGACTCGGTCGGCCCCTGGCCCGTAGCTCTCGAAGCTAGACCCTCACGCGCCGTGCCGCGAGCGGCGGAGCGCGTCGGCTCCAAGCGCGATCAGCGGCCGAGGATCTCCTCCACGGCGCCGCCGAGGGTGGCGGAGGTGTCGGCCGACTCGTCCTCGAGGAGGACCGTGAGCGCGTTGCCCATCGGCTGCCACACGGCGCCCATCTCGGGGATGTTCGGCATGGGCTCGGCGTTCAGCAGGGCCTCGCCGAAGCCCGCGATGATCGGGTCGTCCTGCACCTGCTGCAGCGCCGACACCGAGGCCGGGATGCGGCCGGAGAGGCGCGCGAGCGAGACCTGGGCGTCGGTGCGGGTGATCCACTTGGCGAAGTTCGCCGCCTCGACCTTCAGCTCGCTGAACTGGTTCACGAGAGCGCCCTGCACGCCCATGAAGCCGGAGAAGGGCGTGCCGTCGGCGAGCGGCGGCACCGGCACGACGGAGACGTCGAGGCCGGCGTCGCGGTACTGCGGGATCGACCACGGGCCGGTGTAGATCATCGCCAGGGCGCCGTCGACGAAGAGGCCGTTGGCCACCTCGAAGTTCGTGCCCGAGGGGATGAGGCCGCGCTCGAAGCGGAGCGCGCGCAGGGCGTTCGCCCCGGCGACGGCGCCCTCGTTCGCCAGGCCCACGTCGCTGGGCACCAGCGAGCCGCTGGCGTCGCGACCGAACACGTAGCCGCCGTGGGTCTTGAGCCAGGCGTAGGCGAAGTAGAAGTTGACGTCGTCGAACATGAAGCCGAAGGTGTCGGCGGTCGTCAGCTCCTGCGCCACGTCGAGCATCGCGTCGTAGGTCTGCGGGACCTCGGTCACGAGGTCGTTGTTGATGACGAGCGCCGGGCCCTCGACGAACATCGGCAGGCCGTACAGGCGGCCGTTCACCGTGTAGCCCAGCCTGGCCTGCTCGGAGAGGTCCTGCAGGTAGCCGGCCGTGGCGTAACCGGTCATGTCGGCCAGCACGCCGCCCACGGCCATCTCGCCGATCTGGTCGTGCGGCACGCCCACGAAGACGTCGCCGGCCTCGCCCTGCGGAGCGCTGAGGAGCGCCTGCTGCTTGAGCTCGTTGACGTCGAGGCGCACGATCTCGACGTCGACGCCGAAGCCCTCGCTGAAGGAAGCAGCCTGCTCCCTCAGCCAGTCGAGGGACTGGTCCTGGAACGTCGTCCAGACGGTCAGCGTCTGGCCGAACGCGGCGCCGGCCAGGGCCAGCGCGGCGGTTAGCGCGATGACGAGCTTCTTCAAGTCGAACTCCCTTCGGACCTCGACCGGCCGCACCCGGGACCCGCGTCCGCGGCGAGCCCGCGCGGCGGTCACTTCGTCCTAGAGGATACGCGTCCGGGCGCCCGCCGGAGCGGTCTTCCGTCCCCTTCGCCGTACCGTCCCACGAGGGTCGACGGGCGGCGGAGCGTGGTCGACGAGGCGCGGCGTAAGCCGGTCCGGACCGGCGACTAGGCGGGGCGGTAGCGCCCGTCGTCGCCGCGCCGCACGCGCCCGGCGAGCTCGAGCCGCACGAGGCAGCCGGCCAGCTCGGCGGGCGTGGGCCGCGCGCGCAGGCCGGAGCGGGTGAGGCGGGCGAGGAGGCCGTCGAACGAGGCGTCGCCGTCACGAGTCAGTACCGCGAGTACCCGGAGGCATCCGTAGCCGACAGGTGGCGCCCTCGTAACGCCTGCCGGCGGCGTGAGCTCCGGGGGGCCCGCTCGGGACCCCGCCGACGGCGGTCCCGCCGCCTCCGGCGGGCCGCTCCCCGCAGGGAACAGCCGTGCCTGCGTGGCGCCGGAAGGCGTGCGCCCCTCCGCCAGCGCCCTCAGGGCCTCGGCCACCGGCGTCACCGACGAGAGGTGGGCGGCCAGGTCGGTGAGGTCGACGAGCACCTTGGCCCCGTCGCGGAGCAGCTGGAGGTTGCCGGCCCGCCGCCTGTCGCTCGGCCTCGCCGGGACGGTGAGCACGTCGCGACCGACGCGCACGGCGTGCTGGGCGGTGCTGTTCGCCCCGGAGCGCTCCCCGGCCTCGACGACCACGACGACGCGCGAGAGCGCCGCGATGAGCCTGTTGCGGTGCAGGAACAGGTGCGGCCGTGGAGGCGTGCCCGGCGGGTGCTCGCTCACCACGGCGCCGCCCGTGGCGACGATCTCCTCGGCGAGCGCCTGGTGGGCTCGCGGATGCAGGCGGTCGTGCGCGCCCCCGAGCACGGCCACGGTGGCCGCGGCGCCTTCGTCCCGACGCCGGGCCTCGAGGGCGCCGCGGTGCGCCGCCCCGTCGATGCCGAGCGCGAGGCCGGAGACCACCACGGCGCCGGCCGCGGCCAGGGACGCCCCCAGGTGACGCGCCTCGGCCAGGCCCTCGCTGCTGGCCTTGCGCGTGCCCACGACGCCCACCGCCGCGAGCTCGTTCACGTACGGCGCGAGGAGCTGCCGTGGCAGGCGCCCCCGCACGAACAGCACCGGCGGCGGGGGCAGCCTCTCGTCCTTGAGGACCGGCGGGTAGCCGTCGTCCTGGACCGTCAGTACCTGCAGCCCGGCGACCAGCGCTCGCTCGACCGCCGCCTCGCAGCCTGGCAGGAGGGACGCCAGCCTCTCCCTGGCTCCGGGCAGCGTGGAGGCGAGGTAGGCGTACGTCGCCTCGACGCTCTGGCGCGCCTTGAACGCCTCGTAGACCTTGCCGGCCACGACGCCCGGCAGCGCCAGCAGTGCGAGGAGTCGCGCGGCGCGCTGCGGGTCCACGACCCTGAGCGTTACCCCCGCCGCGGCCACGAGCGCGCCCGGCCTAGGCCCTCACCTAGCGGTCCTCGTCAGGCGCCCACCAGCCTCCACCGGCTGCCCTCGGGGCCGTCCTCGACGGCGATGCCCAGCTCGGCCAGCCGGTCCCGCAGCCTGTCGGCCGCGGCGAAGTCGCGCCGGGCCCGGGCGCGCTGGCGCTCCTCGAGCAAGAGGGCGACCACCCCGTCGAGCGCGCGCCTGGCCTCCCCGCCGTCCGCGGCCGTCGCCAAGGGCACGCCCAGGACCCCGTCGAGCAGGTCCTCGAACAGGGACGCGGCGCCGGCGGCGAACCCGGCCCCCGCGCCCTCGTCGAGCCCCTTCCGGACCTCGCGCGCGGCGTCGAACAGCGCCGCGATCGCCCGCGGCGTGTTCAGGTCGTCGTTCAGGGCCGCCGCGAAGTCGGCCCGGAACGGCAGGAACGCGGTGGCCTCCGGCTCGACGCCGCCCGCGGCCTCCGCAGCCTGCTTGGCGGCGGCGTACGTGTCGCGCAGGCGCTTCAGGCCCTGGGCGGAGGAGGCGAGGCTCTCGTCGGAGAAGTCCGACACGCTGCGGTAGTGCGAGCGCAGCAGGTGGAAGCGCACGGCGATGGGGTCGTAGCGCTCGAAGAGCTGGGAGAGGGTGACGAAGTGGTCCTTCGACTTCGCCATCTTCTCGCCCTGCAGCGTGATCATGTTCCAGTGCAGCCAGGTGCGCGCGAAGGGCTTGCCCACCGCGCGGGCCTGCGCCAGCTCGCACTCGTGGTGCGGGAAGACGAGGTCGAGGCCGCCGCCGTGGATGTCGAACTCGTCCCCCAGGTACTTCGTGCTCATCACGGTGCACTCGAGGTGCCAGCCGGGGAAGCCGGGGCCCCACGGGCTGTTCCAGCGCATGATGTGGCCCGCCTCGGCCTCCTTCCAGACTGCGAAGTCGCGCGGGTCGTCCTTGTCGGAGCGCACCTCCACGCGCGTGCCCTCGACCAGCTCGTCGGGGTCGCGCCCAGAGAGCTCGCCGTAGGGCCGGTAGCTGGAGACGTCGAAGTAGACGTTGCCGCCGCGCCGGTAGGCATGTCCCTCGTCGATTAGGTCCTGGACCAGCTCGATCTGCTCGCCGATGTGCCCCGACGCGCGCGGCACGATGCTCGGTCGGCGCACGTTCATCGCGGCCATGGCGTCGAAGTAGCTCCAGAAGTACTTCTCGGCTACCTCCATGGGTTCGATGCGCTCGAGCTTCGCCCGGCGCTCCAGCTTGTCCTCGCCCTCCTCGTCGTCGGTGAGGTGACCGACGTCGGTGACGTTCGTGACGAGGCGTACGACGAACCCTTCGTGCTCGAGCCAGCGACGGAGCACGTCGAAGACGATGGGGCCGCGGGCGTGGCCCAGGTGGGGGTCGGAGTAGACGGTAGGCCCGCACATGTACATGCCGACGCGGCCGGGCACCACGGGGACGAACGGTTCCTTCTGTCTGGTCAGGGTGTTGTAGAGCTCGAGGGCCATGGCGGATCTCCAGGGGTCACGCCGGTCGGGGCCGGCGCGGTACGGGCTCGCAGCCCACTATGGGCTGGGGGTGGGACGGTCTGTGATGTGGGGCTACGCGCTCGGCCTTCGCGGCAGGCCTCAGGCCCCGGCGCTCGGGAGACATCGTGCGGCCAGGAGCTGCATGGTTGCGGCACTCTAGCACGGGCGATAACGTCGCTGCCGTGGCTGGCGAGAGGCTCACGGCGGCGCGCGAGGTCGAGCACGAGGACGTGGTCGAGGGCTCGCGCTTCATCGCTCGCGTGCGGCCGGTGAGCAGCGTCGAGGCGGCCGAGGCGCTGGTGGACGAGGCGCGGCGCGACCACCCCGAGGCCACCCACCACTGCTGGGCGTACAAGCTCGGCGAGGTCATGCGCTTCTCCGACGACGGCGAGCCGGGCGGCACCGCCGGCAGACCGATGCTCGAGGTGATGCTGAAGCGCGGCCTGGACGGCTGCGCCGCGGTCGTGGTCAGGTACTTCGGCGGCAGGAAGCTCGGCGCCGGCGGGCTGGTCCGGGCCTACGGTGGGGCCGTGGCCCGCGCCCTGGACGCGGCGGGCGTGCGGCGCCTCACCACGTACCACCGCCTGCGCGTGCGGGCGCCCTTCGCCAGCGCCGCGTCGGTGCTGCGGGAGCTGCACGGCGCCGTCGCGGACTTCGACGAGCGCGGGCTGGTCACCGAGGTCGCCGTGCCGGCCACCGCGGTCGAGGGGCTGCGGACCAGGCTCGCCGAGCTCACGCGCGGCGAGGCGGAGGTCGAGCAGGTGGGGGTGGAGGAGGGGCCAGCCGCCTGAAAGGTGCGGACGACCGCGGGACGGCCGCGGCGCCGCGCCGCGGCAGGCCCGAGAGCCTTGAGCCGCCCTTCATGGCGCCGCCACCCGGCGCCAGCGGCGTGACAACATCAGGGGAGGACGCGGCCCGGCGAGCCCGGCCCGCGCCACCGCTTGGAGGTCACGAGATGTCCGACGCTGAGGCGCTGGCGAAGTCCGCCCCCGATGGCGCGCCGCGTGGGCGGCGCGCGGCCTGGCTCGCGCTGCCGGCACTGCTGACGGCGCTGGCGCTGGCCGCCTGCGCGCCGAGCGCGCGCGACGAGTCGCGGCCCGTGGTGGCCATCATGAACGCCCCGGCACAGTCCGCCGTGCGCGGCGCGGCCGAGATCGTCCACGAGGTGCTCCTGGACGATGAGGGGCGCTCCTTCGACCTCGTCAGCTCCTTCACCATGCGCTTCCTGGAGTCCCACACCGACCTGTTCCATAGCCGGGCGGCACCGAGCGCGGCGCGCATCGCCCGCAACCAGGGCGCCCACCTGGCGGTGATGGTCGGCGCGCCGGTGCTGGAGCGCCAGGTCTCGCTCTCGCGCGACGAGGCCTCGCGGCGCGTGGACGTCTCGCTCGCGCTCGAGGCCCAGGTCGTTGACCCCGAGTCCGCGGCGGTGATCCAGACGTTGCGCACCCGCACGCACCAAGGGTCGCGCGTCGAGGCGAACGACGCGCCCCTGCCCGACCCGTCCGAGGACCTGACCGTGCAGGCGCTCCTCGAGCAGGCGGCGCCCGAGCTGGCCCGGTCCCTGGGAGCGGAGCTGCCCTTCATCTTCCGCGAGCGGTTGATCGGCGCGGGCGGCTAGAGCGCGGCGTCACGACGCGGGGCGCGCGCCACGGGCTCGACCGCGGGACTAGCGGCCACACCGCCTCGATAAGCGCCATGGTCTGGACGCTCTACCTGAAGTAGCGGCGGATCACTTCCTGGTAGGCGAGGGGCAGGTCGCCCTCGCTCAGCGCCTCCTCGGCGGCTGTCTGGTACTCGGTCACGGCGCGGCCAGGTGGTAGGAAGACCTCGGTGTCGCCGGGGAGCCTGACGGTGCCCGCCGGGTTCTCCGGCCCGTCCTGCAGCACGCCGGGCAGCACCTCCAACCCGCCCGGGTCACCCGCGGCGACGCCGGCCTCGGACTCGGGGCCGGCCCCACCGCCCGCGCCCACCTCGTCGTCGGGGTCAGGGGGCTCCGAGCCGTCGTCGGGCATCAGGCCCCGCGTGGTGTCCCCGCCCTGGTCCGCCCCAGGGTCGCCGCCGGCGTCGGGCATCTCGCCGCCCTCGCCGCCAGGCTGGTCGGAGGGGCCCGGCTGGCCGTCCTGCTCGCCCTCGCCGCCCTGCTCGCCCTGGCCCTCCTCCTGTGGTTGCTGGGGCTGCTGCCCCTCGGCCTGGTCCCCGCCGCCGTCGTCCTCGCCCTGACCTTCCGGTTGGCCCTGGCCCTCCTGGCCCTGTGGCTGCGGCTGGTCGCCCGGCTGCTGCTGGCTCGACTCCTGACGGTCGAGCTGCGCCCGCTCGGGCTCGCCCTGCCGCTCGGCAGGCGACGCGGGCCCGTCCGCGCGCGGCGGCTCGGCGCCGGGCTGGCCGGGTTGCCCCGGTCGCTCGGGCGGCGGCGTGGACTCAGGGCGCTCCCGCAGAGAGTCGAGGAAGCGCGACATCGGCGACGCGGCCGACCCGTCTCCGCCCGGTGGGGCGGCCGCGGGACCCTCCGGGGCCGTGTCCTCGTCGCGCCGCTCCGCCGCCCCGGCGTCGGCGGCGCGCCCCGGGGCGTCGTCCGGCGGCGCCGGGACCTCGGACTCCTGTTCGACGGCGGGCGCGGCCTCGGGGGCGGCCGGGGGCTGGGCGCCGGGTTGGGCGGCGTTGCCCCCTCCGGCGCCCCCCGCACCGGGGCGCCCGACCGGTCCGGCGAGGCTGAACAGCACCAGCCCCAGCGCCACGGCCAGCGCCGGCAACCACCAGGCGGGCGCCGGCTCGGGCCGCACGTCGCGCACGGCCAGGCGCGCGCGCTCCACGACCGACGAACGCAAGCCGAACTCGTCCTCGCCGCCCACGGTCATGACGTCGAGCGCCGTCTCGTAGCTCAGGCCGGCGCGGCCGCGGATGTAGGCCAGCGCCTCGTCGCGCGCCCCGCGTACGGGCAGCGCCGCGCCCACGCCGAGGCCGAGGGCCACGGCCGATAAGTGGGTGGTGACGTCGGCGCCGAGCACCAGGGCGAGCAGCGAGGCCGCGAGCGCGAGCACCGAGCCGCGCCTCAGGCGCAGGGACAGCGAGGTGCGTGCCGCCAGCGCCTCGTGGAGCCTGAAGACGTCGCCGCCCTGCGCGCGGCGCCGGCGCGAGGCGGCGATCACGGGGCCGCCTCGCGGACCGGTCGGGCCGTCCAGGCCGCCAGGGCCGCCGCCACCGCCATGACGGCGGCGAACGACGGCGAGACGTCGAGGACGGCGAACCAGGGGCTGGCGACCCGCGCGCCGAGAGAGACGTCGAGCCAGGCCGCCGCGGCGATCAGCGCCGGCACGGCGAGCGGCAGCAGGGCGCCCAGGCGGGCGACGCGCAGCGCCCGCCCGAGCCCCAGGCCGACGCCGAAGTAGCCGGCCGTGGCGAGGAACGGCGCCAGCAGGGACCAGGCCAGGCTCGTGCCCGGGTAGGCGGCGGCGTGGCTGAGCACGTCGAACGGCATGGTGATGACGGCCATCGCGAGCAGCGCCGCCAGCGTCGCGGCCACCTCGCGGCGCCAAGCGGGCTCGCCGTGCGGCGGCGCCTCGGGCGTGGGCACGAAGGCGACGCCCATCTCGTCCCGCCGCGGGCGTGCGCCCACCGCGGCGCCCCAGGACAGCGCCCCGAACGCCAGCAGCACCGCGCGGACCGGCGCGACGACCGACCAGGAGTCGTTCACCACCGCGCCCCCGCTCGGCCAGCTCATCACCAGCACCAGGCAGAGCGCCGCGAGCAGGCCGGTGAGACCCTGCAGCATGTCCTGGCGGCCCAGGCGCGCGGCCGTGGCGGACAGGAGTCTCACAGGACCTCGACCCCCTCGAGGTCGACGAGGCCGGGAGCGAGCCAGACGGTGCAAGCCACCTCGCAGCCCGAGAGGGCCACGACGCTGCCCGAAGGCAGGAGCGGCAGGAGGGAGGCGTAGGCCTCGTGCGGCGGGCCGTCCTCGCCGGCGGACAACGCGGCGCCGGCGCCGGGCGCCAGGTCGGCCTGGGGCCCTAGCCCGACCACCAGCACGTGGCTGAGGGTGGCGGCGCCGCTGTTCACCAAGCGGCCGCCCTCGTAGGCCAGCGGAGCGTCGACGAGTTCGGGCGCCATCACTAGGACGACCGAGCGCCAGCCGGGCAGGTCGAGGCGCAGGCCCGCATCATCGACCAGGTAGGGGCGGGCGTCCAGCGGGCGCGCCAGGCCAGGGAAGGCGATCGTGGTCGCCGGCAGTGTGAAGCGCTCCTCGAGGCGCGTGGCGAGCGCCAGCTCGCCGCCGACGAGCGCGAGCGTGCGCGCGCCCACGACCTGCGGCTCGGTGGGCCGGGCGTACAGCCAGGCCGCGCCCGAGACGAGCCCCGCCACCAGCAGCGCGGACGCCAGCCCGGGAGCGCCGAACAGGCGCGTGGCCGTCACGGCGAAGGCCGAGAAGACCACGGCGGCCACCACGACCAGCTGCTGCCTGAGCGGCGCCGGCGGGGTCACCAGCGGCCGGGCCGCGGCGGCGGCGACGAGCTCGGGCCGCGAGGGCCGACCTGCCGTGAAGCGCTCCACCGCCAGCCCGACGTCGGCGGGCGAGCCTTCCACGGCCAGCACGGCGCCGGCGCCCACGGGGGTCCGCGGCCGCGAGGCCAGCAGCCGCACCTCGGCGTGGCTGGCCGGCATCTCGCCGACCACGACGACCACGGCGCCGGCGGCAGCGGCGGCGGCCAGGGCCTCGAGACGCGGGGCGGCGCCGGTGCCGTCGACGATGACGCTGCGCACGCCGTCGTAGGCCGCAGGGACCAGCGGCAGCTGGGCGGCCGCGACGTCCACGACGCGCGCGTTCGACCCGAAGGCGGCCGTGTAGCTGCCGCTGCGCCGGCTCAGCACCACGTCCAGCGGCCGGGCGTCCTGGTCGCGACCAAGCAGGCTGCCGCTGGCGACGACGCCGTCGCCGCCCAAGAGCGCCCAGGTGACGCTGGAGAACGGCGCCACGTACACCGTGTGCTCTACGACCGAGAGCCCCGGTCCGCCGGAGACGGGAAGCTGCAGCCGGAAAGGCACCTCGCCGGTGCGCAGCGTGCCCTGGTCGAAGGTCATCTCGACGCGGCTGCCGAGGGGCACGTCGCGCGCCACCACCCGGAGCGGGTTCCAGGCGCCCACGACGACGTTGCCGCCGAGGCCCAGCTCGACGTCGACGGCCGGCTGGGCGCCGGCCAGCGAGAGTGCGGCGAAGAGGGCCAGCAGCGGCAGCGCCGCGAGCCGCGGCCCGGCGCGGGAGGCCTGTGTCACGCCGCGAGTATAGCGGCGCACCGGTTCCCCCTCAGGCCGCCGCGGGCACGTACCGCGGGCCACCAGGGAGTCCCTACCGGGAGGTCCGGCGTGTCGCGGCGCCCGCGCTGGGAAGGACGCGCGTCGGCCCCGTCAGCGGCCCTCGGGCAGGAAGACGATCGCGCTCACGACGCGTCGTTCCGTGCGCCGGTTCACGACCTGGCCGCCCAGCACCAGGGTCGTGCTGCTGCCGCTGTCCAGGCGCATGGCCTCCGAGGCGCCGAGTGCGAGGAACAGGCCCACCAGGTCGTTCGCGCGCATCGTCTCGGCCACCACGAGCAGGGTCGTGCCGTCGGGCCGCACGCCGATGGCCGCCTGCTGGGTGAGGCCGTCGAGGATGCGCTGTCCGGTCGCGAAGCCCTCGACGGTGGGCTCGTAGGCGGGCAGGCCGTCCTTGAGGAGCAGCGGCCCCGCCTCCACGGCCCACCTGGCGGCGCTGAAGCCCGGCGGGTCGATGCGGGCCTCGATGGAGACCCTGTCGCCGGCGTCGAGCAGCGCGATGTCGCGGTTCGTGGGCGGGTAGACGAGGGCGAAGGAGTCGCCGGCCGGCACCTCCCTGGGGCCCACCTTGTTCTCCACGACGACGCCGTCCTTCACCACCAGGACGCCCATGTCCGGCCGGCCGGCCAGCGCCCCCGGCGTGGAGACGACGCCAACGCCGTCCTGCACGGCCCCCACGTCGATCGCCCCGCGCGAGGTGTGGAGCCGGACCGTGGCCCTGACCCTGTCGATAACGGGCTTGCCGCCGCCGAAGGCGACGCTGGCGCGCCCGCGGCTGGGCAGCGAGAGGAGGCCGTGGTCCACGAGCAGGTAGCCGATGGCCTCGAACGTGGCCGTGTCGAAGTAGCCGGCGTTCAGGGCCACCAGGGCCCCGGAGGCGAGCTGGGACACCGTGCGAGGCACCTTGCTCTCGCCCACGACGCGGAACTCGCCGCTGCCGGGGGCGATGCTCACCACGTGCACCACCGAGCCGCCGCCGGGGGTGCGGTAGTTGAAGCGCCGGTACTCGACGCCGGGTGCGAGCGCGCGCGTGACCTCGGGCTGGTCCAGGACGCGGCGCGGGACGACGTCCACGACCACGCGCGTGGGCGACGACAGGACGAAGTACTCGTAGGTGAACGCGGGCCCGGCCAGACGCAGGGAGGTGCCCGAGGCGTCGCCGACCAGGCTGAGCTCGACGCCGCCGAGCTCCTCCGGCTGACCGGCCGGCAGCACCAACGGGGGCAGGCGCAGCTCCAGAGGCTCGCCCTCCGCCACGGACCCTTGCCCACGAAGGCCGTCCAGGGCGCCGGGGTCGAGGTCGGGCACGTCCAGGACGATGCGCACCTCGGCGTCACCGGAGGTCCTCACGCTGCGCAGCCGCGGCGTGGTGACGCCGAGAGCCTCCAGCGTCGCGCCGTCCACCAGCACGTCGCTCCCGGCCAGGACCGGCGCGCCGAACGGCGAGCCGTCCAGCCAACCGAGGCCGGCCACGTACACGTGCTCCTCGCCGCGGTACCTGACGGTGACGGCGTCACCGTCGACGGTCGCCGAGGCGCCGGGCAGGCGGTAGAGCGGCTCCTGCGCGAGGGCGGTGCCGAGCACCACGGCGAGGGCCGCGAGCAGGGCTCGGGTCGTGACTCGGGCGAGCGGCGACATCGGGTCGGAGTCTTACCTTCCCGGGGCCCCCGGCGTGGGAGCGGGGGCTACGTTCAGATGGCGTGGAAGAGCGTCATGAGCGGCTCGATGCCCACCGGGCCGCCCAGGACCTGGCTCAGGCCGAGCTCGAGGCGGTAGGCCTCGACGTCGCGGCGGTTGAACGTGAGCGACCCCGAGGCCATCGCCTGGCGGCGCAGGGGCGAGAGGACGTCGGGCACCAGGTCGACCAGCGTGAGGTGCGGTCCCATCAGCTCCGGGGCCACGTGCGCCGTCGGGTCGACCCTGATGACCAGGTCGGCCTGCTCGAGGACGGTGCGGCCGATGGGGTCCGCCGAGGAGCGGGCCAGGAGCGTGACGCCGGCCGCGCCGGGGGGCAGTACGCCCTCGGCGGCGACGCGGTCCCGCGCCAGCACCGCCAGCGAGCTAGCGCCCATGCTGAGCGCCTCGCGCGCCAGGGCGCGCGCCGCGGCGCCGGCGCCCAGCACGGCCACGCGTGCGCCCGCACCGTCCCAGCGGTGGGCGCCCAGCAGCGCGGCCAGCGCGCGGCCGAGGCAGTGGTCGGCCATCACGCCGGCCTGCGTGACCGTGAGCGTGTCGGCCACGCCGAGCTCCTGGGCGTCGAGCGAGCTGCGGTCGGCGAGGCGCTGCGCCTCGGCCTGGCGGGACTCGTCGAGGACCATCGCGCCGGCGAAGTCGAGGCGCTTGAGCCCGGTGACCAGCTCGGACATGGAGCCGGGCGGGACGGGGTGGAGGTGGAAGCGCCCGGCGGCGTCGCGGAAGGACCTCACGGCGTGGGCCACGTCGCCGTCGCACAGGCAGGCAACTAGGTGCACGGCTGAGGATAACCCCTCCGGTCGCGAGCGCCGCCGCCGTCCCGCGCGTGGCCGAGGGCGTCGCCGGCGGGGCTATACTCACGCTCCTGAGGTGAGGAACGTGCGCGTAGTGCTACCCGACGGCAAGGACCTGGAGCTGCGAGCTGGCGCGACCGGCGCCGAGCTGGCGGCGGCGATCGGTCCGGGGCTGGCGAAGGCCGCCCTGGGCGTGAAGGTGGACGGCAGGCTCTCCGACCTGCAGTCGACCGTACCGGACGGCGCCAAGGTCACCGTCGTGACGCGCAAGGACCCCGAGGCGATCGAGCTGCAGCGGCACACGCTGGCCCACGTGCTGGCGCAGGCGGTGCGCGAGACGTTCGTCGCCGAGGGCTTCCCGGCCTCGTCGGTGAGGATGGGCGTGGGCCCGACGATCGAGAACGGCTTCTACTACGACTTCGACCTGCCGCGCAGCCTCACCCCCGACGACCTCGAACGCCTCGAGGCCCGCATGCGCGAGATCATCGCGGCCGACCTGCCGCTCAGGAAGTACGCCTTGCCGCGCGAGGAGGCGGTCGCCCGCTACGAGCGGCAGGGCGACCCGTACAAGGTCGAGCTCATACGGGACCTGCCCGAGGGCGAGCAGATCACGTTCTACGAGCAGGGCGGGGAGGACGGCTTCACCGACCTGTGCCGCGGGCCCCACGTGCCCTCGACCGGCGCCGTCACGCCGCACTTCAAGCTGATGAGCGTGGCTGGCGCGTACTGGCGCGGCGACGAGAACCGCCCCATGCTGCAGCGCGTCTACGGCGTGGCGTTCGCCACGAAGGAGGAGCTCGAGCACCACCTGTGGCAGCTCGAGGAGGCCAAGAAGCGCGACCACCGCCGCCTGGGCGCCGAGCTCGACATCTTCGTCCTGGACGAGGACGTGGGGCCCGGCCTGCCGCTGTGGCTGCCGCGCGGCGCGGTGATGATCGAGGAGATCGAGCGCCTGGCCAAGGAGGTCGAGCTGGAGACGGGCTACGAGCGCGTACGCTCGCCCCACCTGGCCAAGCAGCGGCTCTACGAGATCTCGGGCCACCTGGCGCACTACCACGACTCGATGTACCCGCCCATGGAGCTCGACGACGGCGAGCGCTACTACGTCAAGCCCATGAACTGCCCCTTCCACCACAAGATCTACGCCGCCAGGCCCCGCAGCTACCGCGACCTGCCTCTCCGGCTCGCCGAGTACGGCACCTGTTACCGCTACGAGGACTCCGGGGCGCTGATGGGCCTGATGCGCGTGCGCTCCATGCAGATGAACGACGCCCACATCTACTGCACCGAGGAGCAGTTCGAGGCGGAGTTCCTGCGGGTCGTCGACATCTACGTGAGGTACTTCGAGCTGTTCGGGATCTCCGACTACGTGATGCGCCTCTCGAAGCACGCGCCCGAGGGCCTGGGCAAGAAGTACGTGGACGAGCCCGAGCTGTGGCACAAGACCGAGGGGATGGTCAGGGACGCGCTGGTGAGCGCCGGCGTGAACTTCGTCGAGGAGGAGGACGAGGCGGCGTTCTACGGCCCGAAGATCGACGTGCAGATCAAGAGCGCCATCGGCCGTGAGTTCACGCTGGCCACCAACCAGGTGGACTTCGCCCAGCCGGCGCGCTTCGGGCTCACCTACGTCGACGAGAACAACGAGCGCCGCACGCCGCTCTGCCTGCACCGCGCGCCGCTCTCCACGCACGAGCGGCTGATCGGCTTCCTCATCGAGCACTTCGCGGGCGACTTCCCGGTCTGGCTGGCGCCGGAGCAGGTGCGGCTGGTGCCCATCGCCGACCGGCACGTGCCGTACGCCCGGAGGCTCCAGGAGCGCCTGCTCGCCGCGGGCCTGCGCGCCGAGGTGGACGAGAGCAACGAGCGCATGAACGCGAAGATCCGCGACGCCGAGCTGTACAAGGTGCCGTACATCGCGGTCGTGGGCGACCAGGAGGAGCAGAACGGGACGGTGTCGTTCCGCAGCCGCCAGGAGCCCGAACGCAAGGGCGTGCCGGCCGACGCCTTCGTCGCGCACCTGCAGGACGCCCACAGGCGCAGGCTGCTCAAGGTGGAGCCCATACGGGTCTGACGAACGGGGCCGCCGGCGTGGAGACCCTCGCCGGCGGCCCTGGAAGGCGCGCCCCGTGGGCGCGACGGGTCCGCTTAGGCTCTGGTGGCTAGGATCGTGACGCGCTCCATCACGTCCGGTTCTGGACCGAACGGTCTACCCGGGTCCACGCGCTGGATCCTGTCGAGCACGTCCTCGCCTTCGATGACGCGGCCGAAGACCGTGTGGCGGCCGTCGAGCCAGGGCGTGGGCACGAAGGTGATGAAGAACTGCGAACCGTTCGTGGCGGGCCCGGCGTTGGCCATGCTGACCACGCCCTTGGCGTCGTGACGCAGGTGGTCCCTGAACTCGTCGGCGAACTCGTAGCCGGGCCCGCCGGTGCCGGTACCCGTCGGGTCGCCGGTCTGAGCCATGAAGTCCTCCAGCACGCGGTGGAACTTCACGCCGTCGTAGTAGCCGTTCAGGGCCAGGAAGACGAAGCTGTTCACCGTCATCGGCACCTCGTCCTGGAACAGGTCCACGACGATGCGGCCCTTGTTCGTGTCGATGACGGCGCGGTAGTCGACGCCGGGCTCGAGCACCTGCTCGGGGGCGGCGAAGCGCGTGCGGCGCTCCTCGGAGAGCCTGGTCAGGGGCTGGTAGCCGGCGGCGCCTACGTCGGTCATGCTGTCCTCCTCGGGTGGTGCTGTGAGCTCACTGCGCCGCGGGTGTGGCGCCCACGACGACCTCTTCGATGACGTCCGGCTGCGCGAAGAAGCCGTAGGCGGGCCTACCGCCCACGGCACCGAGCACGCCGCGCAGGCCGGCGATCGTGAACGACTGGCCGGCCACCGGGGCCGTGCCGAGCGCCTCCTCGATCGCCTCGCCCACCGTGCGGTCCTGCTCGCCGGGCAGGTCGACGCCCTGCTCGGCCAGGCTGCTCAACGGGTCGTCGGGGAAGGCGATCGCGCTGGGCTGCTGCGGGTCGACGCGCGTGATGGCGTCGAGGACCTCGTCGCCGGCCAGCACCCGACCGAAGATCGTGTGGGCGCCGTCCAGCCACGGGGTGGCGTCGAAGGTGATGAAGAACTGGGAGCCGTTCGTCCCCGGCCCGGCGTTGGCCATGGCCAGGATGCCGCGACCGTCGAACGTCAGCCCCTCGACGATCTCGTCCTCGAACTGGTAACCGGGACCGCCGGTGCCCGTCCCGGTGGGGTCGCCGCCCTGGACCATGAACCCGTCGATGACGCGGTGGAAAGGCACGCCCTCGTAGAAGCGGTTCAGGGAGAGGAAGACGAAGTTGTTCACGGTGACGGGAGTCCGGTCCTCGTACAGGTCCACGAGGATGTCGCCCTTGGTCGTGCGCAGCAGGGCCACGTAGTCGCGCCCCGCGTCGAGGACGTCCTCGGCGGCCTGGAAGACGCGCCGCGGCGACTCGCTCAGGTACTCGACCTGCTCGTAGCCGTCGGGCAGCGCGGGCGAGGCCCGCTCGGCGGGTTCGCCCGCCGGGGGGTCGTCGCCCTCCTCGCCCGCCGGCGCGCCCTGCTGGGCGGCCACCTGGGCGGCGGCGATGTCGGCCCGCGCCTCGCTGGACCGGTCGCGTGCGAGCCAGAAGCCGCTGATCACGATCAGGGCCGTGGCGAGTAGCAGGGCGATCACGCGCACGTGGGCAGCCTCCGTCCGTGGCGGTGAGGACCCGCGCCCCAGACGCGCGCGGGCTCCGTGGGTTCGGTCTCTCTCGGCATCGGCCAAGTGTACTCGCCGGCAGAGACGGGCCGCGTAAGAGCGCCGTAAGAATCGGGCGAGAGCCCCGTAAGTGGCTCACGGTTAGCTTCGCCCCATGCGCTTCAACGACCTTCTCAAGCAGGCCGTCGACGCGGGGGCGTCGGACATCCACCTGCACGTGCCCCTACCGGTGATGATGCGGGTCAGCGGCCGCCTCAGGCCGATGAACGACATGGCCCTCACGCCGCGGGCGACCGAGGCCCTGGTCGACCTGATGTGCAACGAGCAGCAGCGAGCCCACTTCGAGGCGAAGCAGCAGGTCGACCTGGCCTACAGCGTCGCCGGTCTGGGCCGCTTCCGCGTGAACCTCTTCCGGCAGCGCGGCTCGGTGAGCGCCGTGTTGCGCATCATCAACTCCGACGAGAGCGCGCTCCAGGTCGTGAACCTCCCGCAGGAGACGATCGACTACTTCAAGCAGCAGGAGAAGGGCCTCGTCCTGGTCACCGGCCCCACCGGCTCGGGCAAGTCGACGACCCTCGCGCGCATCCTCGACGAGATCAACGCCGCCCACGCGAAGATGATCGTCACGGTCGAGGACCCGATCGAGTACCTGCACCGCGCCAAGCGCTCGATCGTCGTGCAGCGCGAGCTCGGCATGGACGCCCCCTCGTTCTCGGAGGCGCTGGTGGCGGCGATGCGCCAGGACCCCGACGTGATCATGATCGGCGAGATCCGCGACCACGCCACGGCCGCCGCCGCGCTCTCCGCCGCCCAGACCGGGCACCTCGTGTTCAGCACGCTGCACACCCAGGACTCGGTCAGGACCATCAACAGGATGATCGAGCTCTTCCCACCGCACGAGCGCGAGACGGCGCGGGTGCTGTTCGCCGAGTCGCTGGTGGGCATCGTGTCGCAGCGCCTGCTGCCGCGCGTCGGCGGCGGCCGCGTCGCCGCGACGGAGATCCTCAAGGGCACCTTGCGCGTGAAGGACCTGATCCGCGACGAGGAGCGCACCCCCGAGCTCTACGACGTGCTCAAGGAGGCGCGCCTCGACGGCATGCAGGCGTTCGACGACCACCTGGCCGAGCTGTACGCCCAGGGCGTGATCGACTACGAGACCGGCTACAGCGCCGCCACCAGCAGCCAGGCGTTCAAGATGGCCGCCACGCAGGTGGAGGTGCTGCGCCAGACGCAGGCCGACACCGTGCGCCAGACCCAGGTGGCGTGAGGTAGGGCCGGCCCGCCTCGCGGCCGGCCCGACGACTCGGGCCCCGAGCGCCTACCGGGGGGTACGGCGCCTCAGAAGGGCACCTCGACCGCCGGCTCAGCGGGCCGGCGGTCGAAGCCGTTCCGCGGCCGCTGGGCCACGAGCGCGTGCTTGTCCACGGTGAGCGTGGCCGACAGCCAGGGGCAGGTGGTCCTGAGCTCCTCGAGGCGCGACGGGTCCACCGCGGCGCCCTCCACCTGGTAGACGTAACGCCCCTCGCCCGTGACCACGTCCAGCCGCACCGGCGTGCGGCCGGAGAGCTCGTCCAGCACCGAGCGCAGCTCCAGGAGCTGGTGCTCGGCCACGCCGTCCAGCTCGAACGTCACCACGGCGACCTCGGGTACGGCCTGTCCGTTCTCGCCGCGCTTGTCCCAGCGCACGACGCGCTCGGCCACCAGCCGCGTGGCGTCGCCGTCCTCCGACACCTCGGCGACCAGCACGATCGGCGCGTCCTCGTCCAGGAGGGGCGCGACCTCGTCGTACGTGCGGCCGAACACCACGACCTCGCGGCTCGCGGTCTCGTCGGCGATCTCGAAGCGCGCCATCATCGTGCCCTTGCGGGTCGGGCGCTTCACGACGTTCTGGACGAGGCCCGCCAGCGCCACCCGCACGCGCCCCGGAAGGCCCTCGGCCGCCACCCGCTGGTAGTGCTTGTCCACCTCGGCCACGGTGCAGGTCGCCGCCTCCGCCAGGCCGGGGTAGGAGGCCATGGGGTGCGCCGAGAGGTAGATGCCCAGCGCCTCCTTCTCGAAGCGGAGCATCTCCAGCTCGCTGAAGTCACCGGCCCCCTGCAGCGCGGGCGGCAGCACCTCGGCGTCGCCGAACAGCCCGAACTGGCCGCTCACCGTCTGCTCGCGCTTGGCCTGGCCCCACTTCACGGCCACGTCGAGGTTCGCCAGCAGCGCGGCGCGCGCGCGCAGCGCCTCCGCCCTGTCGATGGCTGCGCCCGGCGCGGCGCCCACCGCGACGTGGTCGAACGCCCCGGCCTTAACCAGGAACTCGACCGCGCGCTTGTTCACCAGCGCCGAGTCGACGCGGGCGCAGAAGTCGAACAGGTCCTTGAACGGCCCGCCCCGCTGCCGCTCGGCCAGCACGTGGTCCACCGCCGCCTCGCCCACGTTCTTGATCCCGTACAGCCCGAAGCGCACGACCTCGCCGTCCGGCGTGAAGTCGGCGCGCGAGAGGTTGATGTCCGGGGGCAGCACCTCCACGCCCATGTGCCTGGCGTCGGAGACGTACTGCGCGACCTTGTCCGAGTCGCCGCGCTCCACCGTGAGCAGGGCGGCGG
>CAZGXF010000027.1:0-24699 GCA_964529575.1 uncultured bacterium | reverse complement strand
CCGACGAGGGCCTCTCGACGATGGTCTACCAGCGGCACGAGGTCGAGCGCATCGCCAGGCTGGCGTTCGAGACGGCGCGCGGCCGGCGCAACAGGGTCACGAACGTGGACAAGGCGAACGTGCTCGACGTCTCCCAGTTCTGGCGCGACGTGGTCGTGGAGGTGCACCAGCGCGAGTTCCCGGACGTGGAGCTGAACCACCTCTACGTGGACAACGCCGCCATGCAGGTCGTGCGCGACCCCGGCGCCTTCGACGTGCTGGTGATGGGCAACCTCTTCGGCGACATCATCTCCGACCTGGCGGCCGTGATCCCCGGCTCCCTGGGCGTCCTCCCGTCGGCGAGCCTGGGCGGCCCGGTGGGCCTCTACGAGCCGGTGCACGGCAGCGCCCCCGACATCGCCGGCCAGGGGGTCGCCAACCCCACGGGCACCATGCTCTCGGCGGCCATGATGCTCCGGCACAGCTTGGGCGCCCCCGAGGCGGCCGCCGCGCTGGAGGCGGCCGTGGCGGCGGCGCTGGCCGAAGACCCGACGGTCGACCTGGGCGGCACGCGCGGGACGGCCGCCTTCACCGACGCCGTGGTGGCCGCGGTCGCGCGGCAGGAGGCGGTGGCCCATGGCTGAGAGGCCCGACCGCCGCAGCGCCGTCGTCACCACCGGCCCCGAGCGCGCGCCCAACCGCGCCATGCTCCGCGCCGTCGGCTTCACCGACTCCGACTTCGGCAAGCCGATCATCGGCATCGCCGACGGCCACTCCACGATCACCCCCTGCAACGCCGGGCTGCGGCGCCTGGCCGACGCCGCCGCCGAGGCCGTGCGCGCCGCCGGCGGCATGCCGCAGACCTTCGGCACCATCACGATCTCCGACGGCATCTCGATGGGCACGGAGGGCATGAAGTGCAGCCTCGTGTCCCGCGAGGTCATCGCCGACTCGATCGAGACCGTGGGCCGCGGCCAGAGCATGGACGGCATGCTCGTCGTGGGCGGCTGCGACAAGAACATGCCCGGCGGGATGATCGCGCTCGCCCGGCTCGACGTGCCCTCGATCTACGTCTACGGCGGCACGATCAAGCCCGGGCGCCTGAACGGCGAGGACCTGACCATCGTCAGCGTCTTCGAGGCGGTGGGTGCCCACGCCGCGGGTCGCATCGAGCTCGAGACGCTGCGCCAGGTCGAGGCCCACGCGTGCCCCGGGCCCGGCTCCTGCGGCGGCATGTACACGGCCAACACGATGTCCTCGGCCATCGAGGCGTTGGGCATGGCGCTGCCCTACTCCAGCACGATCGCCTCGGAGGACGACGAGGCCGTCGCCCACGCCCGCGCCAGCGGCGAGGCGCTGGTCGAGCTGGTGAGGAGGAACGTCACGCCCCGGCAGATCATGACCAAGCAGGCGTTCGAGAACGCCGTCCGCGTGGTCATGGCCGTCGGCGGCAGCACCAACGCCGTCCTGCACCTGCTGGCCATCGCCCACTCGATGGGCGTCGACCTCACCATCGACGACTTCGAGGAGCTGCGGCGCACCACGCCGGTGCTGTGCGACCTCAAGCCCTCCGGCAGGTACGTCGCCACCGACCTGCACGCGGTCGGCGGCATCCAGCTCGTCATGCGGATGCTCCTCGACGCCGGCCTCATACACGGCGACTGCCTCACGGTCACCGGCAGGACCGTCGCCGAGAACCTGGCGGACGTGCCGAGCCGCCCGCCCGCCGGCCAGGACGTCGTGCGGCCGTTCGACCAGCCCCTCTACGCGGAGGGGCACCTCAACGTGCTGCGCGGCAACCTCGCCCCCGAGGGAGCCGTGGCGAAGACCACGGGCCTGAAGTCGCGCCGCATCACCGGCCGCGCGCGCGTCTACGACGGCGAGGAGGCGGCCATGGCCGCGATCCTCGGCCGCGAGATCGTGCCGGGCGACGTGGTGGTCATACGCTACGAGGGCCCGAAGGGCGGCCCCGGCATGCGCGAGATGCTGGCGCCGACGAGCGCGATCATCGGCCAGGGCCTGGGCGACTCCGTGGCCCTCGTCACCGACGGGCGCTTCTCGGGCGGCACCTACGGGCTCGTGGTGGGGCACGTGGCGCCCGAGGCGGCGGTGGGTGGGCCCATTGCGCTCGTGCAGGAAGGCGACCTCATCACCATCGACGCGGACGAGAACCTCATCCGGCTCGAGGTCGACGACGACGAGCTCGCGCGGCGCCGAGCGGCATGGAAGCCGATGGCACCGCGCTACACTACCGGCGTGTTGGCCAAGTACGCCAAGCTGGTATCGAGCGCGTCGGTCGGCGCCGTCACCGACTGACGCCCTGAGAGGGCAGGTCCGCTTGAAGGTCACCGTCTACAACGAGTACTTGCACGAGGTCGAGGCCGAGAGCGTCCGCCGCGTCTACCCCGAGGGCATCCATGCCGCGTTGGCGTCGGCGGTCCGCGAGCACGTGCCCGGCGCCCAGGTGCGCACGGCCACCCTGCGCGAGCCGGAGCACGGCCTGACGCAGGAGGTCGTCGACTCCACCGACGTCCTGCTGTGGTGGGGCCACAAGGCCCACGCCGAGGTCTCCGACGACGTCGCCGAGCGCGTGCGACGGGCGGTCCTGGACGGCATGGGGCTGGTAGTGCTGCACTCGGGCCACCTCTCCAAGCCGTTCGTGCGCCTCATGGGCACGCACGGCTCGCTGAAGTGGCGGGAGGCCGACGAGAAGGAGCGGTTGTGGAACCTCCAGCCCGGCCATCCTCTGCTGGCGGGCGTGCCCGACCACTTCGAGCTCGAGCAGGAGGAGATGTACGGGGAGCGGTTCGACGTCCCCGACCCTGACGAGCTCCTGATGATCTCGTGGTTCCAGGGCGGCGAGGTGTTCCGGAGCCTCATGACCTGGCGCCGTGGCCACGGCCGCGTCGTCTACTTCCGGCCCGGCCACGAGACGTACCCCACCTACCACCACCCGGTCGTGAGGCGCATCGTGGCCAACGCCGCCGCTTACGCCGCCGCGCGGGTCAGGCGCGACGACTCCACCTGCCCGAACCCCGCGGCCCTAGAGCCGGTGCCCAACCCGGGGAAGGAGCACGTCCTGAAGCCGTGAGCCCCGTCGGCGACCCGTTGCGTGTAGCGATCATCGGCACCGGCAGCATCTCGCAGGCCCACTACGACGGGTACCGCGCCGCGGGGGCGAGCGTCGTGGCCGTCTGCGACGTCAACCCCGTGCAGCTGGCGGCCCGCGCCAGCGCCTGGGGCGTGGAGCGTACCTACTCCGACTTCGACGAGATGTTCGCCGCCGGTGGCATCGACGCCGTGTCCATAGCGGCACCTACGGCCGTGCACCACCCGGCCACCCTCGCCGCCGCCAGGGCCGGCGTGCACGTGCTGGTGGAGAAGCCCATCGCCCTCGACCTGGCTTTGGCCGACGAGATGATCGCCGCTTGCCGCGACGCCGGCGTGACGCTGATGGTGAACCACCAGCTCAGGTCGTCGGGCCCGGCGCGCAAGGCGAAGGAGCTGCTCGAGGCCGGCGCGATCGGCCGCGTCACCCACCTGCGCCTGCGGCAGGCGCATGACTGGGGCGGGCAGGGCGTGAGGCCCTCGTTCGCGACGAGGGCGAGCTCCGGAGGCGGCACGCTGCTGGACAACGGCTGCCACCTGGCCGACCTGGCGCGCTTCTTCGGGGGTCGCGTGCGCGAGGTCTACGCGCGCACCGCCACGCTGGCCTACGAGATCGAGGTCGAGGACACGGCGAACGTCTCGCTCGAGTTCGCTGACGGCGCCATCGGCACGATCGAGACGGCCTGGACCGCCACCGGCTGGGAGGAGGGGTTCTGGATCTACGGGACGAAGGGCGCCCTGGAGAGCACCAACCGCTTCGGACCGCCGTGGCTGCGGCACTACCACCGCTCCATGCCCGGCGGCACCTGGGACGAGACCGACCTCACCACCTACACGTTCGGCGGCTACAAGCCCCACACGGCGCACGTTATCTCGTTCGTGAACGCCGTGCGCGGCGAGGGCCCGGTGACCTGCTCGGGCGAGGACGGTCGCGAGGCGGTGCGCCTGATCCTGGCCGCCTACGCCAGCGCCGCCGAGGGGTCGCCGGTGCGCCTGAGGGACGCGCCCGACACCTTCGAGGAGGCGGTGACCGCGTCGTGACGCCGCGCGTGCGGCCAGCCACGGGGCGGTGAGCGCGGCGTGACGTTCGAGGAGTTCCGCGACATGGTGGCCGCCATGGTCGACGAGGTCCCGCCCCGGTTCATGCGCGGCCTACAGGGCGTGCACGTCCTCCCCCAGGCCAAGCGAGAGGACGAGTACGACGAGGACGTCTACCGCATGGGCGAGTACCTCGACCCCGGCCCGGAGCATTTCCTCGGCGGCGGCGAGGGGTTGGGCCGCCACATCGCCATCTACTACGGTTCTTTCGCCGCCATCGCCGCGGAGGACCCCGGCTTCGACTGGGAGGAGGAGGCGTGGGAGACGCTGACCCACGAGCTGCGTCACCACGTCGAGTCCTTGGCCGGCGAGGACCTGCTGGTGCAGGAGGACGTCGAGCACAGCCGCGAGTTCACCCGGCGCGACCGTTGAGGGGGTTCGAGGGGGCCGCACGGTGCCCAGGGTCGTTCGCGGGCGGGGCACACGCCCGGCAGGCGTCGTGCCGGGGAGGAGGCTCCCCTTTCCTCAGCCCGTCCGCGCCGCCTGGACCCAGAGGTCGGGCCGGCGCGACCTGAGCTCGGCCGCGGCCTCCTCCGCCGCCTCGGCCCCCGTGGCCACGCCGAAGCACGTGGGACCGCTGCCGGCCATCAGCACTCCCCGCAGGCCCAGCGCGCGCAGCTCGGCCATGAGCTGGCGCACCTCGGGGTAGGACCGCATCACGCCCGCCTGCAGGCCGTTGCGCCAGCCGGGCTCCTCGTCGCGCTCCAGCGCCGCCAGCGCCTCCTCGTGCCGCAACCGCCCGGTGAAGCCCACCAGGGCGCCGTAAGCCTCCGCCGCCGAGACCGTCAGCTCCGGCTTCGCCAGCACGAGGTGGAGCCGCGGCGCCTCCAGGGGCGTGAGCCGCTCGCCCCGCCCGCGCGCCAGCGCCGCGGCGGCGCCGGACAGGAAGAACGGCACGTCGGAGCCGAGCCCGAGAGCCAACTGCGGTAGTTCCAGCCCGTCGGGAGCGGGCAGAAGCGTCGTGAGCGCGCGCAGCGCGGCCGCGCCGTCCGAGGAGCCGCCGCCCAGGCCGGCCGCCACCGGCAGGCGCTTCGTCAACCGCAGCCTCACGCCCGGCGCGGCCTCCCCCGTGCGCTCCGACCAGGCCGCCAGGTAGGCCTGCGCGGCGCGCACCACCAGGTTCTCGGGCCCGACGGGCAGGGCCTCCACCGACAGCGCGAACCACCCGGGCGCGCCGGCGTACGGTGCCGCCTCCACGGCCAGCTCCGCGACGCCCGGCCGGTCGGGCAGCAGGGTCGCCGCGACCTCGTCCGCCAGGTCGAGGCGCGCGAAGAGCGTCTCCAGCTCGTGGAAGCCGTCGCCGCGCCGGGTGAGCACCGCCAGGCCGAGGTTCACCTTGCCCGGCGCGCGCTCCAGGGCGGTGGAGGACCGCGGCGGCGCCGACGTCATCGGCCCCCTCGCGCCTCGGCGGCCAGGCGGCTGGCCAGCGCCTCGGCGAGGACCAGGTCCTCCGGACGCGTGACCTTCATCAGCAGCGGGCTGCCCTCGACCAGAGCGACCTCGCGGCCCAGCCGCCTCACCAAGGCCGCGTCGTCGGTGGCGGTGACCCCCGCGGCCGCGGCGGACTCGTGCGCGGCCAGCAGCAGCTCGCGCTCGAACGCCTGGGGGGTCTGCACCGCGCGCAGGAGCGAGCGGTCGAGCTCCTCCCCCGCCGCGGTCACGACCGTGTCGGCCACCGCCAGGGCCGCCGTGGCCGCGCCGTGTCGCCGCACCGCCGCCACCACGCGCGTGACGACCTCGGCGGGCAGGAACGGGCGGGCCACGTCGTGCACCAGGACGTAGCGCGCGCTGGCGGCCCGCGCCAGAGCGTGCACCGACTCCTGCCTGGTGGCGCCGCCTTCGACGTACGCTACGCCCGGCCGCTGCGGCCAGACGCCCAGCGCGCCGGGCGGCACGGCCACCACGACCTCGTCCACGTACGGGGCCAGCGCGGCGAGCGCCAGGTCGAGCAGGGTCCTGCCGCCCACCTCGACCAGCGCCTTGGGGCCCCGCCCCAGGCGCGTGCCGGAGCCGGCGGCGGCGAGCAGCGCCCCGACCTCGCGGCTCACGCCTCCTCACCCCAGCGCGGGACGCGCCGGTGCTCGACGCCCAGGTGGTCGAGGACGCGGGCGGTGACGCTGCCGACGAGGTCGGAGACGGTGGTAGGACGATGGTAGAAGCCCGGCGAGGCGGGCATGACGAGGGCGCCGGCGGCGTCGGCCGCCAGCATGTTCTCGAGCATCGGCCGGGAGTACGGCGCCTCGCGCACGACCAGCACGAGCGGCCGGCGCTCCTTCAGCGCCACGTGCGCCGCCCGCGCGGTGAGGTTGTCGGTGAAGCCGTGCGCCACCTTGGCCAGCGTGCCGGCGCTGCAGGGCACGATCACCATCCCCGCGAACCTGTGGCTGCCCGAGGCGATGGGCGCCCCGCTGTCGCTGTCCTTGTGCACCTGGGTGGCGAGGGCGGTGAGCGCCTCGAGACCGCCGTCCAGCTCGGTGGGCAGCACGCGCTTCGCGCCCGAGGTCACGACGAGGTGCGTGCGCACCTCGGCCGCCTTGAGGCAGGCGAGCAGGTCGACCGCGTAGACCATGCCGCTCGCGCCGGTCACGGCCACCACGACCTCCTTGCCCGAGCCCTTCTCCCGCGCGGTCACCCGACCAGGTTACCGCGGCCCCCACGGACGTATACTCGCGGCGCCGTGACGACCAGCGACGCCGGACCCGAAGGCAGCGCGCTCCGACCGCGACGGGGCGGCCAGGAGCTGCGGCTCGACCCCGCCCATCCCCGGCTCACGCGTGCGCGCGAGGGGCGTGTACTGACCGGTCTATGCGCCGGCATCGCCGCGTTCGTGGGCTACCCGGCGTCCGGGGTGCGCACGCTGTTCGTGGTGGTGGGGGTGCTGACCCTAGGCACGCTGGCGGTGGCCTACCTCGGCCTCAGCGCGCTGGTGCCCGCCGCCGAGGCGCCGCAGCGCCAGGGCTAGGTCACATCACCAGACGGACGGGCGAGTCCAGCAGCTCGGCGACCCGCGACAGCAGCCGCGCGCCGGCCTCGGCCGGCAGGTCGCCGGCGAGCGTCAGCGTGCTGCGGTAGCCGCCGCGCTGGTTGTCGTAGAGGATCCGGCCCAGGCTCACCACGGGCAGGTCGACGTCGAGCACGACCTCGTCGACGTCGAGGCCGCTCAGGTCGGCCACGACCAGGCCCGCCTCGTCCTCCTCGCTGCCGGGACCCGAGAGGTCGGCGACGAGCTCGGCGAACGGGCGCGTGGCGGCGCGGTCGACCCGCCTGAGGGTCAGCCCGTCGCCGAACGCGGCCAGCGCCACCTGACCGGTGCCGACGCCCACGTCGGCCGCCGCCTTCGCGACCGCCCGCAGCACGAACGCCGCCGCGCCCAGCGGCTCCTCGTGGCCCAGCTCCTGCGACACGGCGAGCTGGGCGCTCGCCAACGCGCTCACGTCCACGTGCCGCCTCAGCACGGTGCGCAGCCGCGCCAACGGCAGGCTCTCCACGCCGGCCACGGCGCCCACCAGCGGCTCCTCGACGGCCTCACGGACCGTGGGCTCGGGTTCCGGCTCAGCGGACGGCTCAGCGGCCTCCGGTCCGGCGGCGGACGGCTCGGCGGCCGCGACGGGCTCCGCGCTGAACCCCTCGGCGGCGGGGGCCGGCTCGGTCGAGAGGGAGTCCTCCGCGGCCGGCTCGGTCGCGGAGGGTTCCGCGGCGTCGACCTGCGCGGCGGACGCGGTCGGCCCGCGCGTCTCGGCGGCCCACGCGTCGTACGGGGAGGCCTCCTGCCCGGCGGTGGGCTCGTCGGTCCACGGGTCGCGCGCGGCCGCCACCCCGTGCGCGGAGGGCTCGGCCCAGAGGTCGGCGTCGTCGTAGCCAGCCGCTCCCCCGTCCTGTCCGTCCGCGCCGTTCGAGGCGACGTCGCTGAACAGGTCGACGTCGTCCTCGGACGCGACGGCGGGCTCGCCCCAGATGTCGGGGGCAGCGGCCGCCGGCGCGGGGCTGGGGTCGCCCAGCTCGATGCCGTGGCCCCAGTCCACCTCAGGGGCACCCGCCGGTGCCTCGGCAGCGAAGGCGTCGAGGTCGGCCTGGCCGGCCAGGGCCCCGAGGTCGCTGGCGTCGTCGTCGCGACCGGCGTCGTCGACGGGGAGCGGCTCGTCGCCCGAGACGAGCAGGTCGTCGAGGTCGTCGGCCACCGCGGGCACGGCGTCGCCGGCCGACGCGGTCGGTCCGGTCGCGGCCTGCGCAGCGGCCGGCTCGTCGTCGAAGAGGAAGACGTCCTCGTCGACGGCGGGCGCCTCGTCGCGCACCGCGCTGCCGATCTCCTGGCGCAGCTCGCCCAGCGTCGCCGCCTCGCCCACGCCCTGCCGCACCGAAGCCATGTCCTGGTCCGGCCAGGCCTCCATGCCGTCGGGCAGCGGCTCGGGGGTGGGGTCAACGGCCTCCTCGCCCGCCATCACGCGGGCCAGGAAGTCGAGGACGTCGCGCTCGACGATCTTGCCGCCGTCGCCCGAGCCCTGCAGCCTGCGCCAGTCGACGTTGTTCTGCTCCGCCAGGCGTCGCGCAAGCGGGGTGATGTCGGGCTCGCTCACAGCTCTCCTCCTACACGCGGCGGCCTTGCCCCCGCTGGTCGCATGCTCCGTGTCACGCGAGTATACCGAACCGATTCTTCGCGTCCGGGAGAGCCCTACTCAGCGATAAATCCCACTCGAAAAGCGTCGTTCTGCTCGGCCTTCTCGGCTATCGCGGGGGCCGCGACCGGGGCCGGGCCGAGGTCGCCGCCGCCCGCCGCGGCCGCCGTGCCGACGCGTCCTCAAGGTCGCCAGGCCTGGAAGAAGACGCCGTCGATGTAGGTCTGCAGCAGCGCGTCCTCGCCGTAGACCGCCACGGTCGTGGTGGCGACCTCGCCTGGCTGCATCTGCCGGTCGAAGACCGACCTCATACCGCGCTCGTCGCTGACCACGAGCTCGAGCTGGTAGGGCTGCTCCAGGAGGCGCCTGACACCCATGAAGGTGGGGTCGAAGGTGAACGGGATGCTGCGGCTACCGTCGCCGCCCACCACCGACGGACCGCCGGCGCCTGGGCCGCTCGCGCCGCCGGGGCCGCCGGCGCTGGGCTCGCGGCCGCCGGGTCCGCCCAAGACGTCGTCCCCCTGACCGGGCAGGCCGAAGTCGGGCAGCAGGGGCGAGTCGGAGGGGCTGCCGTTCACGGTCAGCAGCACCGGCGTGCCCGGCAGCGTGTAGCCGGTCGGCTGCACGGCGATCACCCCCTCGGGCTGGGCGGGGTCGTCGATGTACGTCACCTCACCGACCAGCAGCTGCGCGGCTCGCAACGCCAGCTGCGCGCGCCACTGCGGCAGGCCGACGACGTCGGGAACCTCGACGACGTTGCGCGAGGACAGGGCGTAGTGCACCGTCACGGGGGTGCTGGTGACGACCTCGGTCCCGGCCGAAGGCCACGTGGAGACCACGTCGCCGGCGTCCGTGAAGCTCACGCCGGTGGCGACCCTCTCGATGCGCTTGAAGCCCAGGGCCTCCAGCTGCCGGACGGCCTCGTCCACGGGCAGTCCCTTGAGGTCGGGCACGGCCACCCGGGCCAGGTCGCGCCCACGGCTCACGACCAGCGTCAGCTCCTCGCCGGCAGCGAGCTGCGCTCCGCCTTCCGGGGACTGCCTGATCACGGAGCCGATGGGCCGCTCGCTGGCCTCGTACACGGTCGTGCCCAGGGGGAGGTTCAGCTCGCGCACGCGCTGCCTGGCGTCGGCCTCGCGCATGCCGGTCAGGTCGGGCACGCGCGCGGCGGCACCGACGGTGTTCACGCCCAGGTGCACGGTGCGGCCGCGCTTCACGGTCGCGCCCGGCGACGGCGACTGCGACGTCACCGTGTCGGGCGGTGCCCCCACCACCTGCTCGACGAACGTGACGGGCTCGAGGCCCATGCGCCGCAAGACCTGAGCGGCCTCGTCGTGGCGTAGCCCGGTCACCTCGGGCAGGCGCACCTCCGGCACGTTGAAGTAGCCGCGGAGGTTGAGGGCGGTGAAGACGAGCGCCCCCACGAGGAGCATGCTGGCGACCGCGAGCCAGGTCCAGCCGGTCCGGCGCGGTGCCCTTGCGTCGGCGGCGACAGTCACGGGCAGACTCTACCGCGACCCGCGCCAGCGGCTAGTAGAGTCTGGTCGTGAGCCGCGCCCTCGCGTTCCCCGCCGGCACCGTCGCCCACCTGCCGGCGACGACGGCCGGTGAGCTCGCCGACCTGCGCGCGCTGGAGCGCGCCGGCGCCCGCCTCGCGCTGCTGGCGTTGCCGGCGGCGGTCGAGGACAGCCTCTACCGCTACAACAACCTCCCCGCGCGCCTGGCGCGGCTCTACGAGGGCGTAGACCCGTTCGACCCCGACGAGGACCTGCTGGAGGAGGCCGAGGGGCCGGCGCTCGCCCTGGTGAGCGAGGCCTACCTGCTCGACGACGTGATCGACGCGGTCTACGAGGCGCTCGCGGGCCTGCCGGAGGACCTGGTCGTGCGGCGACCGGGCGAGCGCGAGGGCGTGCGCGCGGCCGGCGGGCGGGGGGTGCTGCTGGCGTTCAAGGCCCTGGTGAAGCGCGACTGGCACGCGGGGAGCGTGCTGGCGAGGCTCGAGAGGCACGCCAGCGTGGCCGTGGACGCCGGGCCGGTGATCGTCCACGCCCGCGACGACGCGCCCGACGCGGCGCTGACGCGGCTGGCGGCGGAGACGCTGGGTCGCCGAGCCACCGTCCACGCCCACCGCGGCGGCGTGACCGGCGTGCTCTGAGCCGCGAGCGGCGGGCGCCGAGCCGGGAGCGGCGGGCGGGTGCGCGCCGTCAGCCGCGCGACCTGAAGGCCCGCTCCGCCACGGCCGCGGCGCCGATCACCCCGGCGTCGCCGCCCAGGACGGCCATGCGGAACCGCGGTTCGCAGAACCCCACCAGGTACCGCGCCGCGGCGGCCCTCACCCGCTCCAGGTAGAACTCGCCCGCGGCGGTGAGGCCGCCGCCCAGCACGAACGCCTCCGGGTCGAAGACCTTCTGGACGTTCGCCAGCCCGATGCCGGTGAACGTGGCGGCGTTGTCGACGATGCCCAGCGCCATGCGCTCGCCGGCGCGCGCCCTCTCGAACACCTCGACCGTGCTCATCTGCCGGCCGTAGGCGTAGGTGGCGTCGCGGGCGATGGAGCGGCCGGCGGCGATGGCCTCCAGGCTGCCGGTGTGGCCGTCGCCGCCCATGGGTCCGCCGGGCAGCATGGTGATGTGCCCGATCTCCCCCGCCAGGCCGTGCGCGCCGCGGATCAGCGTGTCGCCCACGAACAGGCCGCCGCCGATGCCGGTGGACAGCGTCACGTAGACGCTCGACCGGAGCTCGCGCGCCGCGCCGTAGAGGTGCTCGGCGTAGCCCGCGGCGTTGGCGTCGTTCTCGAGCTCGACCGGCAGGCCCAGGGAGCGCTCGAGCGCCTCGACCAGCGGGGCGTCGACCATGCCGGCGATGTTGGGGGCGAAGACGACCCGTCCGCGCTCGTGGTCCAGGGGCCCCGGCGAGCCCACGCCCACCCCCGTCACCTGGTACCCGCGGCCGATGAGCTCGCGCGCGGCGCCGGCCATCGCCGCCACCACGGCGTCGAACCCCGTCTGTGGCGTGTCGACGCGCACGCGGTCGAGGACGCGGCCGTCCTCGACCACTGCCGCCAAGATCTTCGTGCCGCCGAGGTCTATGCCCAGTGTGCTCAACTCGCCCTACCTCCCGCGCGCCGCGCGGCCTCCACGGCCTGCGCGGCGATCAAGACCTCCTCGTCGGTGTGCACCACCAGCACGGCCACGGGGCTGCCGGGCTCGCTGATCACGGGCCCACCGGCGGCGTTCGCGGCCTCGTCCAACCTCACGCCCAGGAACCCCAGGCCCTCGAGCGCGGCCGCGCGCGTGGCCGCGTCGTTCTGCCCCACGCCGCCCGTGAACACGACGGCGTCGAGGCCGCCCATCGCCGCGGCGTACGCGCCCACGAGCTTGCGCACGCGGTAGGCGTACACCTCCAGCGCTGCGGCCGCGGCGTCCGAGCCGGCCGCGGCGGCGGCCCTGACGTCGCGCATGTCGTTGCTCACGCCCGACATGCCGGCCAGGCCGGAGCGGCGGTTCAGCAGCGCGTCGATCTCGTCGGAGGGCACGCCTTCGCGCAGCAGGTGCAGCACCAGGCCGGGGTCGACGTCGCCGCTGCGGGTGCCCATCAACAAGCCCTCCAGCGGCGTGAACCCCATGCTCGTGTCCACCACGACGCCCCGGTCCACCGCCGCGCCGCTGGCGCCGTTGCCCAGGTGCAGCGAGACCAAGCGCAGCTGATCGCGCTCGCGCCCCAGCAGCCGCGCCGCCTCGCGAGTGACGAAGTCGTGGCTGGTGCCGTGGAAGCCGTAGCGGCGCAGCCCCCTCTCGGCGTAGGAGAGGGGCAGGCCGTACAGGTAGGCGCGGCGCGGCAGCGTGGCGTGGAAGGCGGTGTCGAACACGGCCACGTGCACGGCGTCCGGCAGCAGGCGCCGGGCCGCGCGCAGCGCCGCCAGGTTGGCCGGGTTGTGCAGCGGCGCCAGGTCGCATAGGGCGGCGATGCCGGCCTCGACGTCGTCATCGACGACCGTCGGCTGCGTGTAGGCGGTGCCCCCGTGCACGACGCGGTGCCCCACCACGAGGGGCGGGCCGAAGCCGTCCTCTCCCCCGAGACGGGCCAGGCTCTCCTCGAGCGCGGCGTCGTGCGTGGCGCGTCCGCCCTCGCCGATGCGCTCCACCACGAGCCTCCTGCCCGACGGGTAGGCCTTGACCTTGAGGCTCGAGCTGCCGGCGTTCACCACCAGCACGCTCTCCCGTGGGGGTGCAGGGCTCGCCATGTCCACGCGACTCTAACCGTCTGGGCAGCTAGCCGCCCAGGTCGGCGATGAGCTTGGGGCGGAACCCGAGCGCGTCGGCCGCCACGAAGTGCACGTCAACGCCGTCGAGGGTCCGCAGCACCGGCTCCTCGCCGTGCACGTGCCCGAAGACCAGGGCGTCCGGCCCGTACTCCTCGATGAGCCGCGTGAAGCCGCTCGGCTCGAGCCGGGGGTTGGTGGGCGGGAAGTGCAGCATCACGACGCGGTAGCGGCCCTCGAGACGCCGCGCCGCCTGCAGCGACAGCGCGAGCCTCTCGACCTCGCGCCGGTAAACCTTGTCGTCCTCGGGCGTGAAGCCGCGGCTGCCGGGGCACACCCAGCCGCGCGTGCCGGCCACGACCACGCCGTCCAGCTCGAGGGCGTCGTTCTGCACCGCGTACATGCCCTCGGGCAGCGCCCGCCTCAGCTTGCTTATCGACGGCCACCAGTAGTCGTGGTTGCCGCGCAGTAGGACCTTGCGGCCGGGCAGGGCGGCGATGTCCTCGAGGTCGTGCATGGCCTCCTCCAGGCGCATCGCCCAGGAGACGTCGCCGGGCACCAGCACCAGGTCGCCGTCGGCGACGGTCTCGCGCCACCGGTCGAAGAACGCCTGGGGGTGGCCCTCCCAGTTGCCGCCGAAGACGTCCATGGGCTTGGGCTGCGCCCGCGAGAGGTGTGGGTCTGCGATCGCGAACAGGCGCATCGAACGGCGATACTACCCGGCGCGCGTCACCACGCCAGGTCGGTGCGCTGGACGCCACCGGCGTCGAGCCTGGCCAGCATCTCCTCCGCCGTCTCGCCCGTGACCGGGTGCCGCCACCAGGGGTCGACCTCGCGCAGGGGGACGAGCACGAACGGCCTGTGGTGCAAGCGTGGGTGCGGAACGGTGGCGACGGGGTCGTCGAGGTTCGCGTCGCCGTGGGCGAGGAGGTCGAGGTCTATGGTGCGAGGCCCCCAGCGCTCCTCCCTCACCCGCCCGAGCCGCTCCTCCACGGCGAGGAGCGCGTGCAGCAGCGCGTGGGTGGTGAGCGGCGCGCGCAGGGCGACGACCGCGTTCAGGTAGTCGGCCTGGCCGGGCGGCCCGCCTACCGGGGTCGTGCGGTAGAGCGAGGAGCGGGCCACGACCTCGCCCAGGCTCCCCAGCTCGGCCAGCGCGCGCCGCATGTTGGCGTGGCTGTCGCCGAGGTTGCTGCCCAGCGCCACCCACGCGAGCGGGTCGTCGCCGCGAGGCGCTCCCGGCCCGCCGCCCGACCTGCCGGGGTGCGCGCCCTCAGCCACGGGTCCTCTCCAGCTCGCAGTGGACGTCGCGCACGACCCCGGGTAGCGGCGCGTGCGGCTTGTGCACCCTGACCTTCACCGCGCGCACGCGCGGCTCGGAGGCGAGCACGGCGTCGGCGACGGCGGCGGCCACCGACTCGATCAGCTTGAAGCGCTGGCCCGTCACCACGCCGGCCACGACGCGGTAGACGCGAGAGTAGTCAACGGTCTCGCTCAACTGGTCTTCCTGGGGCGCCGGCAGGCGCATGGCCACGTCGACGACGAAGCGCGCGCCGCGCTCCAGCTCGTAGTCGTGCACGCCGTGGAAGGCGTAGAACTCCATGCCCTCGAGCGTCACCGTGGCCAGGCCCGCGCCACCCACCGAGGCGCCCTCGTCCGCGCCGCCCGCCGCCTCGCCGCCGTTCACGCCCGCCCCTCCAGGGCGGCGGCGACGGCCAGGGCCTGGCGGTGCGGCTCGACGTCGTGGACGCGCAGTAGCGCCGCGCCCAGCCGGGCGGCGTGCAGGTGCGCCGCCAACGTGGCGCCGAGCCGGTCGGCGGGGCGCTCGACGCCGGCTACGCGCCCTAGGAACGACTTGCGCGAGGCACCCACGAGGACGGGGTGGCCGTGGGCGGCCAGGGCGCCGGTGGCGTTCAGCAGGGCGAGGTTGTGCTCGACGGTCTTGCCGAACCCCAAGCCGACGTCGAGGACGACGCTGGGGACGCCCGCGGCGAGGGCGCGCTCGGCGGCGGCCAACAGGTAGCCGGTCACGTCGGCCACGACGTCGTCGTAGCGCGGGTCCGCCTGCATCGTCCGCGGGTCGCCCAGCATGTGCATGACCACCGCGGGGGCGCCGGCGTTCGCGCACACCTCCACCATCCGGGCGTCGCGCAGGCCAGCGACGTCGTTGACGAGGGCCGCGCCCTCGGCCAGCGCCGCCTCCGCGACGCGCGGCTTCCGCGTGTCGACGCTCACGACCACCCCCTCCGCGACGAGGCCCGCCACCACCGGCAGCACGCGGCCCATCTCCTCGTCGTCGTCCACGGGCGCCGCACCCGGCCGGGTCGACTCGCCACCCACGTCCACGACCAGCGCGCCCTGCTCCACCAGGCGCAGGCCCGCTGCCACGGCGTCGCGAGGGTGCTCGAAGGCGCCGCCGTCGGAGAAGCTGTCGGGGGTCACGTTGACCACGCCCATCAGGGCCGCGCCGCGCCAGCGCAGCTCGACGGCCCCGCCGGGCAGCGGTCGTCCGAAGCGCAGCACGTGCTCGGCCTCGTGCCAGCGGTCCGCTGCCGCGGGCGCGAACGTCGCGTCGGCGGTCACGCGTCCGCCTCCACCTGCCAGTCCGCGGGCCTCTCGGCCAGCCCGAACCGCCACGCCACCGCCTGCGCGATGCGCTCCGAGGCGCGGCCGTCGCCGTAGGGGTTCGGCGCGGCCCGCATGCGCGCCAGCTCGGCCTCGTCGCCCAGCAGCGCCAGCAGGCTCTCCCGCACGACGTCGGGGTCGTTCCCCACCAGCCGCAGCACGCCGCCCAGCCCCTCGGGCCGCTCCGTCACGTTGCGCAGCACGGCCACCGGCCGCCCCAGCGCCGCACCCTCCTCCTGGATGCCGCCGGAGTCCGTGACCACCAGCACTGAGCGGTCGATGAGCGCGACCATCGACAGGTAGTCGACGGGGTCCAGCAGCCTGAAGTTCGGCACGCTGTCCAGGGCCGGCCACACGGCCTCGCGCACGGCGGGGTTCAGGTGCACCGGGTACACGAACGTGAGCTCCGGGTGGGCGCGCGCCACGGCGGCGAGCGCCTCGGCCAGGCCGCGCATCACCGGCAGGTTCTCGCGCCGGTGCATCGTCACGGCCACGAGGCCCGAGCCGGGCAGGCCGGCGGGCAGGCGCGCGCGCTCGCGGTTGACGATCACGGCGTCCACGGCCGTGTTGCCGGTCACGACCATGCGGTCCGCGTCCTTGCCCTCGCGCACCAGGTTCGCCTTCGCGCCCTCGGTGGGCGGCAGGTCGAGGTCGGTGAGCACGTCGGTGAGGCGGCGGTTCGCCTCCTCGGGGAACGGCTGCTGCATGTCGAAGCTGCGCAGGCCGGCCTCGACGTGCGCCACGCCCGCCCCCTCCAGGAACGCCGCGAACGCCACGGCGAACGTGGTCGTGGTGTCGCCGTGCACCAGCACGTAGTCGGCACGCATGCCCTTCAGGGCCGCTGCGGCCGCCGGCGTGATGCGCCCCACGAGCTCGGGCAGCGTCTGGCGCTCGGTCATCACGTCCAGGTCCGCGTCGGCCACGAGGCCGAAGGTGGCCAGGGAGTCGTCGAGCTGCTCGCGGTGCTGGCCGGTGACGAGCGTGAGCACCTCGAACCGCTCGGAGCGCTTCAGGGCCGCCACCACGGGCGCCATCTTGTTCGCCTCCGGCCGCGTGCCGAAGGCGACGACGACGCGAGGGCGGGCGGTCGAGCCGGGCGGCCTGGCGCTCACGCCGGCGCGCCCTCGCGGCGCACCTCGGCGAGGCGAGCGAGCGACACGGCGGCCATCAGCACGACCGTGAGGACCAGGGTCACGAGCGTGAGGGCGGGCGGCGTCGAGGAGAGCAGCATGCCGGCGACGCCCAAGGCGAGGGTGGCGGTCCACAGGAGGATCACCGTGCCCCGCTTCGAGCCGGACCTCTCGCGCAGCATGTCGTGGATGTGGTCGTTGTTCGCGAGGGCCGGGTTCGCGCCGCGGCGCAGCCTGCGCACGGTGACCTGCGTGATGTTCACGACCGGCAGGGCCAGCACGAGGATGGGCGCCACGACCGACACCGCCGCCGTGACCTTGAGGGCGCCGATCACGCTCACCGCGGCCAGGACGTAGCCGAGCAGGTACGCGCCGGAGTCGCCCATGATGATCGTGGCGGGCCCGAAGTTGTGCCTCAGGAACCCGAGCGCCGCGCCGCCCAGCGCCGCCAGCAGCAGCACCGCCGCCCCACGGTCGTCGAACTGCACGGCCACGGCCAGCAAGCTGAAGCTCGATATCGCCGCGATGCCCGACGACAGGCCGTCGAGCCCGTCTATGAAGTTGAAGGCGTTCGTGAAGCCCACGACCCACAGGAGGGTGACGACCACCGCCAGCCCCTCGGAGAGGAAGAGGAACGAGGAGTCGCCGAAGTAGTCGGTGACGAAGCCGATCCTCACGCCGTTGACGACCAGGATGCCGGCCGCCACGAACTGCGCGGCCAGGCGCAGCGCCGGCCCCACCTCCCACATGTCGTCGAGGAAGCCCACCAGCGTCATCAGCGCCCCGCCCAGGGCGATCGCCAGCAGCTCGACGCGGTAGTCGTCGATGACGTCGGGCGCCACCAGGCTGCCGGCGATGAGGGCGATCAGGAAGCCGCCCAGTATCGCGATGCCGCCGATGTTCGGCACCGCGCCCGAGTGCTGGCGGACGCCGCCCCCGTGCTCGGAGCCTCCCGTCTGCACGGCCCTGATGCGGTGGGCGAACGCCCTCACCGACGGCACGAGCCCCGCCACGGCGGCGAGCGCCACCACGAAGGTGATGACGACGAGGGGGAGGTACGAGACCAGCGCAGCCTTCACGTCGACGATCATAAGGCCGTCGCCGGCGGGTCAGCGGGTGCCGTAGATGCGGTCGCCGGCGTCGCCCAGGCCGGGCACGATGTACCCGTGGTCGTTGAGCCGCTCGTCCTTGGCGGCGAGGATGATGTCCACGTCGGGGTGAGCCGACGTGACGGCCTCGATGCCCTCGGGAGCGCCGATGATGCACAGCAGCCGTATGCGCGAGGCGCCCGCCTCCTTGAGGAGGTCGATCGCCGCCACGGCGCTGCCGCCCGTGGCGAGCATCGGGTCCAGCAGGAACGTGTCGCGCTCGCTGATGTCGTTGGGCAGCTTCACGTAGTAGCGCACCGGCTTCAGCGTGCCCGGGTCGCGGTAGAGGCCGATGTGGCCCACGCGTGCCGTGGGCACCATGCTGAGGATGCCGTCCACCATCACGAGGCCGGCGCGCAGGATGGCCACCAAGGCGAGCTTCTTGCCGGCGAGCCGCTTGACCTTCGCCTCGGCCACGGGCGTGGTGACGACGCCGTCCTCGAGCTCGAGGTCGCGCATGGCGTCGAACGCCATGAGCATGCTCACCTCGGTGCACAGGGCCCTGAAGTCGCGGACGTTCGTCTCGACGTCCCGCATGACGGCGAGCTTGTGCTGGATGAGTGGGTGATCGATGACCGTTACAGACATGTGGCGGGTCCGCTTTCCGGGCCCCTGCGCCGGCGCGCCGCGCGGTGGGGGCCTAACGAATGAGCCGCCCTTCAGGGGCGGCTCGTCTGGCGGAGAGGGTGGGATTCGAACCCACGGTGCAGCAGGGCCGCACAACGGTTTTCGAGACCGTCCCGTTCAACCACTCCGGCACCTCTCCAGGTTCGCGCGCGGGCCTGGGCCGACGCGGCCGTTCGGGAGTATAACCCACCGCGCTGGGGTGGGTGGCGCGAGCCGCAGGGCGTCCGGTTCGCCTTGACTGTCCCCTTCCGCCGCTCGTAAACTGGCGTTTGCCGTTGGCCCATCGTCTAATGGCAGGACAACGGATTCTGGTTCCGTCGGTCGGGGTTCGAGTCCCTGTGGGCCAGCCAAAGGCAGGAAGCGCGCGGGCGCACCGGTTGCTAGACTGGTAGCCCGCGCGCCTCGTTGGGGCGCCGCGACGACGGCAACGACGTTGGCCCATCGTCTAACGGCAGGACACCCGGTTTTGGTCCGGTCGGTCGGGGTTCGAATCCCTGTGGGCCAGCCACGGAGACGCCCCCCACGCGGGGGGCGTCTTCCATAGGGCTGCCGTTGGGGCGTTCGTTCGGGGTCGGCCGCTCCGGGGCGGCTCGCGGCGGCGACTAGGCGCGGCCCTGCAGGCCGGCGCGGGTCGACCGCGGCCCTGGCGGCTACTCCCTCTCGTAGAAGCCGCCGCCGGACTTCCGGCCCAGGCGCCCGGCCTCGACGAGCTTGCGCAGCGTCTGGGGGGCCCTGAACCTGTCGCCGTAGGCCTCGGCCATGGCGTCGGCGATGAGCAGCACGGTGTCCAGGCCGATGTAGTCGGCCAGCTCCAGTGGCCCCATGGGGTGGTTCAGGCCGAGCTTCACGGCGGTGTCGATGTCCTCGCGGCTGGCCACGCCCTCCTCGAGCAGCCTGGCGCCCTCGAGCAGGACCGCGGCGACGACGCGCGTGGTCACGAAGCCCTGGCGGTCCTCCACGGTGACGACGGTCTTGCCGCAAGCCTCCGCCACGGTCGTCGCCGCGGCCAGCGCCTCGGGCGAGGTGCGCACGGCCCGCACCAGCTCCACCAGGCGCATCCGCTCGGGCGGGTTGAACCAGTGCATGCCCACGACGCGCTCGGTCCGGCGCGTCGCCGCGGCGATGGCCGTGACGGAGAGCTCGCTGGTGTTCGTCGCCAGGTAGGCGCTCGCGGGAGCGGCGGCGTCGACGCGGGCGAAGACCTCGCGCTTCAGCTCCATCACCTCGGGCACGGCCTCGATGACCAGGTCGGCGGCGCCGACGGCCGCCTCCAGGTCGTCGTGCGTCGCGAGCGCCTCGGCCCGCTCGCCGGCGTGCGCGGCGGCGCGGGCGCGGGCGCGCTCGAGGGCCGCGGGCGCGGTGTCGAAGAGGTCGACGTCGTAGCCCGCCCGCAGCAGCACCGCCGCGATCCCGCTGCCCATGAGACCGGCCCCCACCACCGCGACCCGCCGCGTCACCGGCGCCTTCTGCTCGCTCATCTGATCACCTGCCGGCGGGCATCATAACGGCGCGTAGACGTCGAACCTGACCGTCCTGCCGCGCAGGGAGCCACTGGGCCGCACGCCGCCGAGCGGCTCGGCACGGAGGTGACGCTTCACCACCACGCGACGCGAAGCCGCCTGACGCGCGGCGAGCAGCAGCTCCGCCGCCCCCGTGGCGTCGGCGCCCAGCACCTCGCGCAGCAGGGCCATCCCCTTCGGGGGCAAGGAGCGCGCACCGGGACCGGAGAACATCGGGTCCAGGTAGACGACGCCGCGTCGCTCCGGCGGGAGCCGCTCGTCGCGCAGGACCTCGCGGGAGTCGCCCACGACCAGCTCGACGCGCCCCGCCGCCGCGGCCGCCGCGTCCCCCATCTCGCCGCGCGCGGCCCTCGCGAGCGCGTCCCGTAGCAGGGCGGCCAGCACGGGCGAGCGCTCGACGAGGGTGACCCTGGCGCCGCGCGCGGCCAGGTGGAACCCGTCGGCGCCCAGGCCCGCGGTGGCGTCCACGACGCCCTCCTCGCCCGCCAGCACGGCACGCCACAGCGGGTCCGGCGCCTGCCGCACGGGTCGCGCCAGCGCGTCGGCCGCGGCCCTGACGAGCGGCCCGTCACCGAGCCGCAGCCCGAGCCCCGCCGCGCCCACCGCGAGGACGAGCGCGCCGTCTGGCGCCGACCCGGCCACGCCGGCAGCCGCGGCGCCGAGCATGTCGGCCAGCTCCTCGGCCCGGTCCAGGTGCGCTGCGTCCTCGGCCTCGACGTGTAGGGACCGTCCGCTCACGCGCCGATCCTAAGCGCCCGCGCGGGCCGGTGGCGCGGCCGCCCCGTGCTACGATTCGATGCGCAGGAAGCGTGATGGCGTTCGATTCCCAAGCGCTGTGACACTTTCCGTTTCGAACCGGAAGCGAGAGCGCAGGACCGCCACCGCGAGAGGAGGCTTGGCATGACCAACGAGCAGCTCAGGCAGCGGCGGGCTGCGGCCGTCACCCCGGGGGCGACGAGCACGCACCCCTTCCACCCGGTGCGCGGCGAGGGCTCCTACGTCTGGGACGTCGAAGGGAAGCGGTACCTCGACTTCTCCACCGGCATCGCGGTGATGAACATCGGCCACTCGCACCCGGCGGTGGTCGAGGCCGTCAAGAAGCAGGTGGAGCGGTTCCAGCACCTCTGCTTCGCGGTGGGCATGCACCCCAGCTACATCGAGCTGGCCGAGCGCCTCAACGCGCTCGCCCCCGGTGACACGCCGAAGAAGACGTTCCTGGCGAACTCGGGCGCCGAGGCCGTGGAGAACGCCGTGAAGATCGCGCGGGCCTACACGGGCCGCCCGGGCATCGTGTCGTTCACGCACGCCTTCCACGGCCGCACCTACATGGCCTTCTCGCTGACCGGCAAGGCCAAGCCGTACAAGGCCGGCTTCGGCCTCCGCGCCGCCGAGGTCTACAGGGCGCCGTACCCGTACCACTTCCGCAACCCCTGGGGCGCCCGCACCGAGGAGGAGACCGGCGAGAAGGCCCTGGCCGTGCTGAAGGACCTCGTCGAGGTCACCATCGGCACCGGCGAGGTCGCGGCGTTCGTGATCGAGCCGATCGCCGGCGAAGGCGGCTTCATCCCCGCCCCCGCGAGCTTCCTGCGCGGCCTGCGCGAGTTCGCGTCCGAGATCGGCGCGTTGTGGGTCGACGACGAGGTGCAGGCCGGCGTGGGCCGCACGGGCAAGATGTGGGCCGTCGAGCACCACGGCCTCGAGCCCGACCTCGTCACCTCGGCGAAGGCACTGTCCTCCGGCTTCCCGCTCTCGGCGGTGGTGGGCAAGGCCGAGATCATGGACGCCATGAAGCCGGGCCAGCTGGGCACCACCTTCGGTGGCAACCCCGTGTCGGTGGCGGCGTCGCTCGCGACGCTGGACGTCATCGAGAAGGAGGGCTTGCTGGAGCGCGCCGCCGAGATCGGCCGCAAGGCCATGGTCCGCTTCGGCGAGCTGCAGAGCCGCTACGCGGGCATCGGCGACGTGCGGGGCAAGGGCGCCATGGTCGCCCTGGAGTTCGTCGCCGAGGACGGCGTCACGCCCGACGCGAAGAGCGTCGACGCGATCGTGTCGTACGCCCGGGACGCCGGCTTGGTTCTCCTCCCCACCGGCTCGTACGGGAACGTCATCAGGCTCCTGCCGCCGCTCAACCTGAGCGACCAGGAGCTCGAGGAGGGCCTCACCATCATCGAGCGCGCCGTCGCCGCGACGCTGCGCGAGGGCCCGAGCCCCGTGCTGGCCGGCGCCCGCTGACCGGCGTCACCTAGCTGGAACGAACGGAGGGCCCTGCGGCGCGCCGCAGGGCCCTCTCCCGTCCGGCGGACCGGCGCGAGGTTCAGGGCTGGTCGCCCTGCTTGATGGGCACGCCCACCATGTTCCCCCACTCGGTCCACGAGCCGTCGTAGTTGCGCACCTTCGGGTAGCCGAGCAGGTACTTCAGCACGAACCAGGTGTGGCTCGAGCGCTCGGCGATGCGGCAGTAGGCGATCACGTCCTTGTCGGGCGTGATGCCCTTGGCGGCGTAGAGCCTCTCCAGCTCGGCGCGGTCCTTGAAGGTGCCGTCCTCGTTCACCGCCTGGGCCCACGGCAGGTTGATGGCGCCCGGGATGTGCCCGCCCCGGAGCGCGCCCTCCTGCGGGTACTCGGGCATGTGCAGCTTCTCGCCCGTGTACTCGAGCGGGCTGCGCACGTCCACGAGCGCGCCCTCGCCGGCGTTCACCTTCAGGAGGTGCTGGATCACGTCGTGCGCGAAAGCCCTGATGCTCGCGTCCCGGTACGGCACCTTGTACGTCCCCCGCGGGTGCTCCGGCTCCGCGGTCGTGAGCTCGCGGCCCTCGGCCACCCACTTCTGGCGGCCGCCGTTCATCAGCCTGACGTCGGCGTGGCCGTTGTACTTGAAGAACCAGAGGGCGTAGGCGGCCCACCAGTTCGACTTGTCGCCGTACAGCACGACGGTGGTGTCGTTGCTGATGCCCTTCGACTCCATCAGCTCGGCGAAGGCCTGCTCGTCTATGAAGTCGCGGCGGTCCTTGCGCTGCAGCTCCGTGAGCCAGTCGATCTCCACCGCCCCGGGGACGTGGCCTTGCTTGTAGAGCAGGACGTCCTCGTTGACCTCGACCACGCGCACGTCGGGCCGGTCGAGGTTCTCGGCGACCCAGTCGGTGCTCACCAGGACGTCGGGCGCGGCGTAGCTGCTGGCGGAACGGCTGTCGGCCATGTGGTCCCTCCTCTTGCCGCCTGGGATAGTAACCCCGGTCACGGGCGCGCGCAGCGCTCCATGAGCCATGCGGGTCGGCGCGCAGGAGGGCCGTCCCGGTCGGCACCGGGAACTGGGCTATACTCCGCCCGGTGACCAGCTACAAGCTCGCGGCGTCGGTGCTAGCCGCCGACTTCACCCGGCTCGGGCAGAGCGTGCAGGAGGCCCAGGACGCCGGCGTGGAGTGGCTGCATCTCGACGTCATGGACGGGCACTTCGTGCCCAACGTCTCGTTCGGGCCGGCCGTGGTGGCCGCGGTGAGGAGCGTCTCGACGCTGCCCCTCGACGTGCACCTGATGATCGAGAGCCCCTCCCGGATGGTCGAGCGCTTCGTCGCGGCGGGTGCCGACGTGATCACCGTCCACGCCGAGGTCGACCCGCACCTGCACCGGTTGTTGCAGCAGGTGCGCGCGACGGGCGCGAAGGTCGGCCTGGCCGTCAACCCGCTCACGCCCCTGGCGGTGCTCGAGGGGGCTCTGCCCTACCTCGACCTCGCGCTGGTGATGTCGGTGAACCCCGGCTTCGGCGGCCAGGAGTTCATCGCCGGCAGCCTGGCGCGCGTCGAGGCGCTGCGGCGCATGCGCGACAGGGCGAACCCCAACTGCCTCATCGAGGTCGACGGCGGCGTCACCGCCGCCAACGTGAAGGCGGTCGTGGAGGCCGGCGCCGACGTGGTGGTGGCGGGGACGGCCGTGTTCGGCGGCATGGGCCCGGTGGCCGACAACGTGGCGGCGCTGCGCGCCGCCGTGGGCGGCTGACCGCGGCTCAGGCGGCTTCGGCGAAGCGCCCCAGGGCGCGGAAGCGCTGGTAGCGCTGCTCGAGGAGCGCCTCGCGCTGTAGCCCGTCGAGGGCGTCGAGCTCCTCCACCAGCGCGCGCTTCACGGCGGCGATGGCGTCGTCCGGCGCGTTGTGCGCGCCGCCGAGCGGCTCCGGAACGACCCTGTCGACCACGCCCTGCTGCAGCAGGTCCTTCGCCGTGAGCTTCAGCGCCTCGGCCGCCTTGGCCGCCTCGCCGGCGTCACGCCACAGGATGGCGGCGCACGACTCCGGGCTGATCACCGAGTAGATGGCGTTCTCGAGGATGAGCACGCGGTTCGCGACCCCGATGGCCAAGGCGCCGCCGGAGCCGCCCTCGCCGATCACCACGGAGACCGCGGGCACCTCCAACCGGCTCATGCGCTGGATGCAGGCGGCGATCACCCACGCCTGGCCCTGCTCCTCGGCCGCCAGGCCGGGGTAGGCCCCCGGGGTGTCGATGAGGCAGACCACCGGCAGGCGGAACTTGTCGGCGAGGTCGAACATCCGCATGGCCTTGCGGTAGCCGCTGGGGTGGCTCATGCCGAAGTTGCGCGTGATGT
>CAZGXF010000026.1:0-25054 GCA_964529575.1 uncultured bacterium | reverse complement strand
TGCCCGACTCGCGCGTGCCGTTGCCCGAGCCCTTCACGCCCCCGAAAGGCATGTGCGCCTCGGCGCCGACGGTGGTGTTGTTGATCGAGGACATGCCGGCCTCGATGTTCTCCTTGAAGTGGTGCGCCCACTCGCGGTCGTTGGTGTAGATCGCGCTGGAGAGGCCGTAGTCCACCGAGTTCGCGACCGCGACGGCCTCCTCGATGCCGTCGACCTTCACCAGGTTGATCGTGGGGCCGAAGACCTCGGTCTGGAAGACCTTCATGCCGGGCCTCACGCCCTCCCACACCGTCGGCCAGCCGTAGTAGCCGGCGTCGGGGTCGCCGACGAAGCCCTCGGGCGCCTTGCCAACCTCGATGCGTCCCTGGCCGTAGAGCAGCGTGGCGCCGTCCTCCTGGCCCCAGTCGTAGTGCTTCAGCCAGTTCTCGAAGAAGCGCTGGTTGATGAAGGGGCCGTAGAGGACGTCGTCGTGCTGGACGGGGTCGCCGATCCTGATGGCCTTGACCTTCTCGAGGAAGCGGCGCTTGAACTCGTCGTAGACGGGCGCGTCGACGATCAGGTTCCCGGCCGAGGTGCAGCGCTGCCCGCCCGTGCCGAACGCCGAGAAGACGGCGCCCTGCACGGCGTTGTCGAGGTCGGCGTCGCGCATGACGATGAGCGGGTTCTTGCCGCCCAGCTCGAGCGTCGGGTGCAGCAGGTTGCGGCCGGCGATCTCGCCGATGCGCCTGCCGACGGCCGTGCTGCCGGTGAACGCGAACTTGTCGAGGCGGCCCTCGTCCATCATGTCGACGAGGAACTCGCCGGCCGCGCCGGCGCCGCCGCCGAAGACGACGTTCAGCACGCCCGCCGGCACGCCCGCCTCCTCGATCAGCTTCGCGAACGCGTAGGCGACGGCGGGGGCGTCCTCGGACGGCTTCCACACGATCGTGTTGCCGGTCAGCAGGGCCGGGACGATCTTCCAGGAAGGCACCGCGATGGGGAAGTTGCCGGCGGTGACGATGCCCACCACCCCGAGCGGGCGCCGGTAGGTGGCCAGCTCCTTGCGCGGCATCTCGGACGGCACGGTCTGGCCGTACAGCCGGCGGCCCTCGGACTGGAAGAAGTGGCAGGTGTCGATGGCCTCCTGCACCGAGCCGCGCGCCTCCTTGAGCGTCTTGCCCATCTCGCGCGTCACCAGCCGCGACAGCGACTCCTTCTCGCGCTCGAGCGCCTTGCCGAGCTGGCCGATGAGCTGACCGCGGATGGGCGCCGGGGTGCGCGACCAGGTCTTGAACGCCTCGCGGGCGGCCTCGCACGCCTCCCTGACCTGGTCCTTGGTGGCCTCGGGGAAGTGGCCCACCACGTCGGCGAGGCGGCTCGAGCTGCGGGAGGCGAACGTGCTCGGGCTGGGCACGCTGCGCCCGCCGATGATGTTCCCGTACGTCTTGGCGGCGCCGGCCTCCGGCGCCCTGGTCGCGGTCTCGGTCATGATCCGCACGATACCACCGGGCTCCTGAGCCTCCGTCGCCCGGTAAGTCCCGTCGGGAACGGCGCGTTCTCGGCGCCGGCGGCGTTCCGGCCAGCCCGCCCGGCGACCGCACCGACGGTCCCCGGGCCGCGCGCCCACCGCGGCGGCCGCTGCGCGTCCCGCCCGCGCCTCGCCATCAGGGTGACGGCGACAGACCACGCGGGCCGGGTCCTCGGCTGTATGCTGCCTCGACCTTTAATCCGGTCCAGCGAGGCCGGGAAGGAGTGACATGCAGGAGTCAGCCAACCTCACGCTCAAGTCGCAGATCATGTCGTCCGCCGAGTTCGAGCGGGCGCTCAAGCGCATCGCCCACGAGGTGATCGAGCGCAACAAGGGCGCGGGCGACGTGGCGCTGGTGGGCATACATACCCGCGGCGTGCCGCTCGCCGAGCGCCTGGCCGGCCTCATCGAGCTCTTCGAGGGCTCCCGGCCGCCCGTGGGCAAGCTCGACATCACGCTCTACCGCGACGACCTCACCGAGATCTCGCTGCAGCCGATCGTGCGGCGCACCGAGGTGGAGTTCGACGTCCACGGGGCGAAGATCGTGCTCGTCGACGACGTGCTCTACACCGGCCGCACCGCGCGCGCCGCGCTGGACGCGATCGTCGACATGGGCCGGCCGGCGGGGATCCAGTACGCGGTGATGGTCGACCGGGGCCACCGCGAGCTGCCGATACGCGCCGACTACGTCGGGAAGAACGTGCCCACGAGCCGGTCCGAGATCGTGCACGTGCGGCTGCAGGAGGTCGACGGCGAGGACGGCGTCGAGCTGTGGGAGCGCAGCGAGTGATCGGCGCCGCCGCTCACGTGCCGCCGCCCACGCCGCCCGCGGCCGTCGCCAGGCGGCACCGCCACCTCCTCGACTTCGCGGACTGGACGGCCGAGGACGTCGCGTCGCTGCTGGACACCGCCGACGTGATGGCCCAGGTGCTCACCCGGCCCGTGAAGCGCGTGCCGGCGCTGCAGGGCTACACCGTCGCCACGCTGTTCTTCGAGGACAGCACCCGCACGCGCCTCTCCTTCGAGCGCGCGGCGCGCGCCCAGTCGGCCGACGTCATCTCGTTCGCGGCCGGCTCCTCGAGCCTGAGGAAGGGCGAGAGCATCCGCGACACGCTGCGCACGATCGAGCAGCTCCAGGCCGACCTCTACGTGGTCAGGCACCCGTCGGCCGGCGTGCCGCACCAGCTGGCGCGCTGGACGGACGGGGCGGTCGTGAACGCCGGCGACGGCCGCCACGCCCACCCCACGCAGGCGCTCCTCGACGCCTACACGCTGCGCGCCGCCCTCGCCGAGGCCGGCCTGCCCGCTGAGGAGCGCACGCGGCCGTTCGCCGGCCGCCGGCTGGCCATCGTGGGCGACGTCGAGCACTCGCGCGTGGCGCGCTCTAACGCCGAGCTGTTCACGCTCCTGGGCGGCGAGGTCGTGCTGTGCGGCCCGGCCGCCCTGCTGCCGCGCGAGCTGGGGAGGCTGCCCGGCGTGCACCTCACGACCGACCTCGACGAGGCCGCCCGCGGCGCCGACGCGATCATGGCCCTGCGCATCCAGCGCGAGCGCCTGGGCCCGAAGCGCCTGCCGTCGCTGGCCGAGTACGTGGCCCGCTACCAGGTCCGCGAGAGGCACCTGGAGCTCGCCCGGCCGCACGCGTTCCTCATGCACCCGGGGCCGATGAACCGCGACGTCGAGGTGGCCAGCGAGCTGGCCGACGGCCCGCGGAGCCTGGTCGAGCGCCAGGTGGCGAGCGGGGTACCCGTCAGGATGGCCGTCCTCTACGCGCTGCTGGTGGGCAAGCGATGAGGCTCGTCGTGAGGGGCGGTCGCCTGCTCGACGGAGCCGGCGACCACGGGGTGCACGACCTGTACGTGAAGGACGGCGCCGTGGAGGGACTAGACCTGGGTGGGGCGGTGGACGCCGAGGTGGACGCCGAGGGCAGGCTGGTCACGCCGGCGTTCCTCGACCTGCACGTCCACCTGCGCGACCCGGGCCAGGAGGTCAAGGAGGACCTGGCCAGCGGCCTGGCGGCGGCCGCCGCCGGCGGCTTCGGCACCGTGGTCTCGATGGCGAACACGTCGCCGGTGGTGGACGACCCGGGCATCGTCGCCGACCTGGTGGCCCGCGCCGCGCGCTTGGACGGGGCGCGGCTGCGGCCGGCCGCGGCGATCAGCAAGGGCCTCAGGGGCGAGGAGCTCACCGACTTCGCGGCCCTGAAAGCCGCCGGCGCCGTGATGGTCACCGACGACGGGGTGCCGGTGGCGGACTCGCGCCTGTTCCGCAGCGCCTGCGAGTACGCCGCCGAGCTGGGCCTGGTCGTGCAGACGCACTCCGAGGAGCCCTCCCTGCGCGACGGCGGCGTGATGAACGAGGGCGCCGTGAGCCAGCGGCTGGGCCTGCCGGGCAACCCGGACGCCGCCGAGGCGGTGATGCTGTTCCGCGACGGCGAGGTCGCCAGGATCACCGGCGCCCGCGTACACCTGGCGCACGTGAGCTCGCGGCGCGGGCTCGAGGTCGCCAGGTGGCTGAAGGCCAGCGGGGCGCCCGTGACGGTGGAGGTCACCCCGCACCACCTGACCCTCACCGACGAGAGCCTGGCGAGCTTCGACCCCCTCTACAAGGTCGCGCCGCCGCTCCGCACCGCCGAGGACGTCGCGGCGCTGCGCGCCGCGCTGACCGACGGCTCGGTCGACTCGATCGGCACCGACCACGCGCCGCACACGCTGGCCGAGAAGCAGCAGGACATGCTGAGCGCGCCGTTCGGGATCGCGAACCTCGAGGTCACGTTCCCGCTGCTCTACACGCGCCTGGTGGCCGCCGGGGTCCTGCCGCTCGAGCGCCTCCTGTGGCTGCTGCAGGACGGACCGGCGCGCGTGATGGGCTGGCCCGCCCCGCGCCTCGAGCCCGGCGCGCCGGCGGACCTGACCGTCCTCGACCTCGACACCGAGCGGGCGGTGGACGGCGCGCGGTTCAAGACCAAGGCCAAGCACAACCCGTGGCAGGGCGAGGCGCTGCAGGGGTGGCCGGTGGCGACGGTCGTGGCGGGCCGCCTCGTGCACTCGGCGGGCTGAGCGAGGGGCGTGTGCCTAGCACGGCTCGTCCTGAGACCCGGCACACGCCCTCCCCTCGTCCAGGGGCTTAGAATCGGCGCATGACGCCGGCCTACGACGCCTCCTCGCCCCGTCCCGCGGCGCCGCAGGAGCTCCTCCCGCCCCAGGCCCAGCCGGTCCCGGCGGCGGAGGGGGTGCTGCTGCCGCAGCAGGACCTGGGACGCGGCATCTCGCTCGCGGCCGGCGAGACCCTCTACCGGCAGGGCGACGAGGTCGGGTCCGCCTTCCTCGTGGCCTCCGGCCTGCTGGCGCTAGCCGTCGGCACGGGCCGCGGGCGCGAGCGCTTCGTGGACCTCGCCGGTCCCGGCGACGTCGTCGGCGCCGTCAGCTGCCGGCAGGAGCAGTACCTCGACACCGCCACGGCCCTCGGGCCCGGCACCCGCGTCGTCGCGGTGCCGCTGGAGGACGGCTCCGGGGCCGCCAAGGACCTGCTGGACAGGGCCGCCGCCCAGCGCCTGCAGCGCCTCACCGAGCACCTCGAGGAGGAGGGCACGCCCGTGGCCGCGCGGGTGGCGAACGCGTTCGCCCGCCTGGCCGAACGGTTCGGGCAGGAGGTGGCCGACGGCATGGTCCGGCTCACCCTGCCGCTGACGCACGACACGCTCGCCGGCCTGGTGGGCGCGGCGCGCGAGACCACCAGCGCCGCGGTACAGGAGCTGCGGCGCGCCGGCCTCATCGCCGGCACGCGCGGCCGCTACCTGGTATTGCCGCGGGCCCTGCGCGACTACGCCCAAGACGCCTCCCTCAACTGAGGGCGGCCGCGCTCGCTCTACCTACAGCTCCCTCAGCAGGCGCGGCAGGTCGCGACCGAGGCTCGGCACGGCCTCGGAGCCGTAGACGTACGTCAGGCGCCCCTGCCGGTCGAGCACGGCGACGTACTCGGTGTGCACGGTGTTCACCCCGGCTCCTCCGTAGCCCACGAAGAACGCCTTGGCGGCCTCGGCGACCTGGCTGTTCGCGCCGGTGAGCCCGATGAAGGAGGGGTGGAAGCGCTCCACGTAGGCCCCGACGACGTCGGGCGTGTCGTGCTCGGGGTCGACGGTGACCATGACCACGCGCAGGTCCTGCGGCTCCCCCACGGTGGCGTAGGCGCTCGAGAGCTGGGCCATCGTGAGCGGGCAGACGTCGGGGCAGCGCGTGAAGCCGAAGAAGACGAGCGCGACGTCGCCGCGCAGGTCGTCGGCCAAGTGGAACTCCCGGCCGGCCTGGTCGACGAGCGTCAGCCCGGCGATGGGCACGGGGCTCTGCAGCGCGGTGCCGGCGGGCTCGGGCTTCGGGCGCAGCCAGACGCCCAGCAGGTAGGCCCCGGCTCCGGCGGCGACGAGCAGGGCGGCGGTGACGGCGATGCGGACGGGGCCTCTCACGCGCGCCAGCATAACTTCGGTGCGTGCGCCGTCCGGGAGCCGCGTGCGACGCAGCGCCGCGGCCGCCAGGGGTCGTGGGGCGGCCGGGTGCGGGCGGCCGGCGCCTACTCGCCGGCGTTCTCGATCATCTCGAAGAACGCCTCGGCCACGCGGGGGTCGAAGTGCGTGCCCACGCCCTCCCTGATGTGGTCCAGGGCCTCCTCGCGCGTCCACGCCTTGCGGTAGGGGCGGTCCGACGTGAGCGCGTCGAACACGTCGACGATCGCGAAGATGCGCGCCGCCAGCGGGATCTCCTCGCCCTTCAGCCCGCGCGGGTAGCCGGTGCCGTCCCAACGCTCGTGGTGGGAGTAGGGGATGTCGAGGGCGGGCCTGAGGAACTCGATGGGCCCCAGCAGCTCGTAGGCGTACACCGGGTGGCGCTTCATGACCTCGAACTCCTGGTCGGTGAGCGCGCCCCGCTTGAGGAGGATCGAGTCGGGGATGCCCATCTTGCCGATGTCGTGCAGGAGGGCGCCGCGCTGGACGTGCACCAGCTCCTCCGCCGACATCCCCAGGCGCCGCGCCAGCCGCACGGTCATGTCGGTGACGCGCTTGCTGTGGCCGGCCGTGTCCTCGTCCTTGAGGTCGAGCGCGTTCGCCCAGCCGGCGATCGTGCGGTCGTAGGCGCGCTGGAGCTCGACGTTGGAGCGCTCCAGCGAGCGCAGGAGCTGCGCGTTCTCGATGGCGATGGCGCCCTGGTCGGCGTACGTCTCGAGGAACTCGAGCCACTCGTCGTTCGGCACGAGGGGCTCCTTCGTGTACAGCTCGATGACGCCTTGGAGCTGGCCCTTCGCGAACATCGGCACGGCCATGTAGCTGGCGAAGACCTCCTGCTGGGCCTCGGCGACGGCCGCGCCCTTCTGCGGCTCCTGCCTCAGCTCGGGCAGGAAGATCGAGCGCTGCTCCAGCGCCGCCCGGCCCGCCGGCCCGTCGCCCAGGGCGAGGCGCAGGCGCTGCCTGAGCTCGCCGGTGAAGCCGCGGCCCACGGCGGGGCGCAGCACCTGGCCGGCCGGCTCGTACAGGAGCACGGCCACGGCGTCCACGTTCAGGTCCTGCACGAGCTGGTCCATGAAGATGTCGAGGACCAGGCGCACGTCCACGGAGTTCGTGATCGCCATGTCGATGCGCCGCAGCGACTGGACGTGGTCGAGGCGCCGCTTCAGCTCCTCGTTCAGGTTCTGGATCTTCTCCATGGCCCGCACGCGGTCGCTGATGTCGCGGAAGTTCAGCACGAACGCCCGGACGTCCTGGTCTTCGAGCAGGTTCGTCACCGTGCCCTCGAGCCAGCGCCACTCTCCGCGGGAGTCGTGGCAGCGGAAGCGGAGGCTCTCGGTGGCGCCGGGCATGGCCTCGGCCATGTCGAAGGCGTCGAGGAAGGCGTCGCGATCGTCGGGGTGGACGATGTCGATGCGGTCCCGGCCCACGTAGTCCTCCACCGGGTGCCCCAGCATGTTCACCACGGCGCCGCTCACTGAGCGCACGCGCCTGTCGCGGCCGATGAGCACCACGCCCTCGAGGCTCTTCTCGAAGATCGCGCGGTAGTACGCCTCGCTGACGCGGAGGCGCTGCGCCGACTCCTCGCGCTCCGTGACGTCGCGGACGTTGAGGACGATGCCGCGCACGTCGGGGTCGTCGCGCAGGTCGGTGCCGACGGCCTCCACCCAGCGCCACTCGCCCCTGACCCGGTAGCGGAACCGCGACACGCGCGGCGGGAGGTGCGGCGTCGAGCCGGCCCGCGAGGCCTTCAGGTCGCGCATCTCCTGCTCGACGCGCGCGCGGTCACGCGGGTGCACCACGCGCCACAGCTGCGACTCGGTGTAGACGGGCTGGTGGATGCCCAGCCTGGCGACCGACGGGGAGACGAAGCTCACGCCCCCCTGCCCGTCGAGGACGATCGTGACGTCGGAGGAGTGCTTCACCAGCGCCATGAAGCGCCGCTCGCTGCGCTCCAGGGCCTGCTCGGCCGAGCGGGTGAGCGTGGTGTCGCGGCACAGGAGCAGCGTCGCGCCGTCGTCGAGGCGCCGTGCCAGCATCTCCACCGGCACGTAGCCGCCGTCGCGGCGCTCGAGCTCGACCTCGAGGCGCAGCGGCTCGTCGGCGTCCTGCACCGCCAGCAGCGCCAGCAGTGGCGACCCCATGGGCACCAGCTCGCCCAGGGAGAGCCCGATCAGCTCGCCGCGGCGCGCCCCCAAGGCGAGCTCGGCGCGAGGGTTGCATTCGATCACGCGGTCGTCCTGACCCAGGACGAACACGGCCTCGCTGGTGTGCTCGAGCATCTCCTGGAGCAGCCGCACCGCCCTGTTGGCGGCGCTGACCGACTCCGTCTGCTTCTCAGGTGCCAGCTTGCCCGTGCCCACCCTCATGCCTCCGCGCGCACCCGACCGCTGGTCGCGCCCGTGCCTTCGCAGTCCGGAACGCCCGTCCACACGAAGGGAGTCACCGGTTCAGGATATGTCGCTCGGTGACGACGGCGCTGATGAACTTGCCACTAGGGCGCGCCGGCGCCGCGCAGCCTAACCCGACGCGGTCGGCGCGGCGGGTAGCGGGACGGGTCCCGCCCGGCCGCGTGGCGCGGGCGCGGCAGGCGAGCCGGCGGGCGCGCCCTCAGTCGGTCGCCGCCCCGTCGAGACGGGCCTGGATGGCGTCGAGCCGCGCCGCCACGAGCTGGGCGACGTCGAGCACCTCCGGGGCCCCCTGCGCCTGCGCGCTCTCGCTGGACGAGAGCATGACCTTGCAGAACGGGCACCCGGTGGCCACCACCTCGGCGCCGGTGGCGAGGGCCTGGCTGAAGCGCTCCTCCGAGACGCGCCTCTCGCCCGGCTCCTCCTCCTTCCAGAACTGGGCGCCGCCGGCGCCGCAGCAGAAGGAGTCGTTGCGGCTCTTCTCCATCTCCACGAGCCTGGAGCCGCCCGCGGCGAGCACCTCACGCGGCGCGTCGTACACGCCGTTGTGCCGGCCCAGGTAGCAGGGGTCGTGGAACGTGAGCGTGCGCGTCTCGGCCAGCGGCGGCAGGCGCCCCTCGGCCGTGAGGCGCTCGATCAGCTGCGTGTGGTGCACGACCTCGTAGCTCCCGCCCAGCTGCGGGTAGTCGTTCGCCAGGGCGTTGAAGCAGTGAGGGCAGGTGGTGAGGACGAGCTTGCGCTTGGCGCTGTCGAGGTTCTCCTCGATGAGCACGGAGTTCAGGGTCTCCACGTTCTCGGTGGCCAGCTGGTAGTAGAGGTACTCGTTGCCCGCACGCCTGGCCGGGTCGCCGGTGCAGCGCTCGGCCTTGCCCAGCACCGCGTAGTTCACCTTGGCGTGCTCCAGGATGCGCACCATCGCCTTCGTGGTGCGCTGGGCCGCCGGGTCGTAGGCGCCGGCGCAGCCGACGAAGAACAGCACCTCGAAGGCGGGGTTCTCCTCCACCGTGGGCACGCCCAGGCCCTCGGCCCACTCCATGCGCTTGTCCTGGGCGATGCCCCAGGGGTTGCCCGTGCGCTCCATGCCCCTGAAGGCGTTCTGGAGCTCGGCCGGGAACTCGCCCTGCATCATCACCAGGTCGCGCCTGATGTCGACGATGTCGATCATCTGCTCGCAGCCGACCGGGCAGACCTCCATGCAGGCGCCGCAGGTCGTGCAGGCCCACACCGCCTCGGGCGAGATGGCGAACTCCACCAGGGGCCGCGGGCTCTCCTCGCCCCTGGCGAACGCCTCGGCGATGAGGTTCAGCTCGTAGCGCTTGTTGATCTCGAGCGCGGCCGGCGACAGCGCCTTGCCGGTCTGGTTCGCCGGGCAGACGTTCGAGCACCGGTTGCACTGGATGCAGGCGTAGGCGTCCAGGAGCTGGGGGAAGCGCAGGTGCTCCAGCTTGGCGGCCCCGAACTGCTCGGCGGTCTCGTCCTCCAGGTCGAGCGGCTCCAGCACCCCGCGCGGCACGGGCGAGAGGTCCTCGTTCCGCCGCTCGAGCGTGAACTTCGCCGGGGCGGCGAAGAGGTGGATGTGCTTCGAGCGCGGGAAGTACGGCAGGAACGCGAGGATCAGCCCCAGCGCGCCCCACCAGCCCACGTGCCAGCCCACCATGCGCCCCTCGCCGGGGCCTATGAGCCCCGCGACGGCGGAGGCGAACGGCTGCCACGGGTCGGCGTGGCCCTGCGCGGCCAGCAGGAACGACTCGGCCGTGAGGCGGAAGCCCACGTGGAGGAGGATGAACAGGCCCACCACCAGCGAGTCGCGCCGCACCGCGCCCTGCCGCACCTCCTCGTGCAGGAGGGTGCGCTCGTTCTGCCGCATCGTCGCCGGGCGCACCAGGAAGCGGCGCGCCAGGAAGAAGACGATGCCCACGAGGATCAGCACCGTGAGGACGTCGGCGAGGAGGCGGTAGGCGTCGCCCACGGCCCCGAAGTCGAGTCGGGAGGTCCAGCGCGGCGGCAGGAAGCCGTTCAGCCCGTCGATGACGTTGACCAGCAGGTAGAGGACGAAGCCGTAGAAGATGAACGAGTGGAACGTGCTCGCCACCGGCCGGGCGCGGAACACCGTGCGCTGCGAGAGGGTCTTGAGCACGCCCTGCACGGCGCGCGTGACCAGGCGGTTCGTGCGCGGCAGAGGTCCCACCTGTCCGCGCGCCACGACCCTGACGACCCGGGCGAAGCCCACGTACGCCAGGTAGAACGAGGCGGCGGCCAGCAGCGCGAAGACGACCTTCTCGGGGACGGTGAGCACGAAGCCTAGCCTCCTACCTCGCCGGCGAGCGTCGTGGACGTGCCCAGCGGCCTGATGCCCCACTTTACTGTGACCCCGTTCATCACAACCCCCGTCCCGATGGGGATAGAATCCAGGCACCACGGGAAGGAGGTGGTCCGTATCAGTAAGAGTCGTGATGTGACCAGTGGAGGTGCCCGTCGAGGGTAACCAGGACCGCCTCCTGTGAGAGGAAGGAACCGTAGGTTCCCCTCAGGTCCAGGCGGACACCGGCTCGCCCCGCTCTTAGGAGCGGGGCGAGTTCTGTTGCGCCGCCGCGGTCCGCCGCTCGCTGTGGGCTACCTATACTGCTCGGGTGGATCCTGACCCCAACGAAACGCGCGTCTCCGACTGGGTCGTCACCGTCGACACGGTGTTCCCGAACCAGGTCAACCCGCTCGGGTCCATCTTCGGCGGGCACCTGCTGCAGCTCATGGACGTGAACGCGGCGGTGGCCTGCACGCGCTTCTGCCGCAAGGTCGTGGTGACCGCCTCCACCGAGCCGATCGACTTCCGCGCCCCGATCCACGTGGGCGAGATCGTCGAGGTGAAGAGCCGCGTGGCGTGGACGGGGCGGACGAGCATGATCGTGCGCTGCGAGGTGCACGGCGAGAACCCGCTCACCGGCGAGAGGCGGCTGTGCACGGTAGGGCACCTGAACTTCGTGGCGCTGGGCGACGACGGCAGGCCCACGCCGGTGCCGCGCCTGCGCGTCGAGACCGAGATGGAGCGGCGCCACTGGGACACCGGGCAGCGGGTGCGCGACGACATCGAGAAGCGCCGCCAGCGGCGCGCCTACCAGCCCTCCTGAACGACGTGGAGTGAGGGTTCGCGCACGGCGCCGCGCCGCGCGCTGACGTAGAGTCCGTCGGTCTAAGAACAGGGCCGACCCTCGGCCCCACGTGAGGTGAAAGGGTGGCCAGATATCTCCGCGACCTGAAGGCGGCCCTCCTAGCGCTATGCCTGCTGTCATCGGCGGCCCTCGCGCAGGCCCAGGAGCCCGTGTACATCCAGCTGATCCTCGACGCATCGGGGTCGATGTGGAACAAGCTCGAGGACGGTCGCTACCGCATCGTCGCGGCCAAGGAGGTCCTCTCGCAGCTCGTCGCCGGCCTGCCCGACCAGGAGGGCCTGAACGTGGGCCTGCGCGTCTACGGCGCGAACCACTGGGCGAGCGACCCCGGCGCCTGCGAGGACACCCACCTGGTCGTGCCCATGCAGGGCGTCGACCGCGAGGCGATGCTGAGGACCGTCCGCGAGACCGAGGCCCTGGGCGCCACGCCCATCGCCCTCTCGCTCGAGCTCGCCGCCCAGGACTTCCCCGCCGCAGGCCGCAAGGTGATCGTGCTGATCACCGACGGCATCGAGTCGTGCCGCACCGACCTGCGCGAGGTCGCCGAGAGGCTCAGGCAGCAGGGCATCGACGTCGACCTGCGCATCATCGGCATCGACCTCGACGAGTGGGCCCGCTCCACGTTCGAGGGGCTGGGCACCTTCGAGAACGCCACCAGCGCCGCCGAGCTGCTGAACGCGCTGAACCGGGCGGTGGAGGTGGCCCCCGCCCAGGTCACGCACCGGGTGACGGTGACGCTGACTCGCGAGGGCGCCCCCGCCACCGAGGGGGCGGCCGTGGAGTTCGTGGCGGCCGTCGACGGCGCCGTGCACGTGTTCGCGCCGGGGCAGGCCGACGGCGAGCTCGTCGCCGACCTGCCGGCCGGCGTCTACACGGCGCACGTGCGCGACGCCTACAGCGCGGAGCCGCTCACCGTCTCGGGCCTCACGGTCACCGAACGCGAGAACGCCTACGCCTTCGAGCTCGCCCCGCAGGCCGAGGTCGTGCTCACGCTCTCCGACGAGGCGCCCACGGCCGGCTCCGAGGTCGTCGTCGCCTACGAGGGCGCGCCCGCCGGTAGGGGCGAGCTGTGGGTCGCCCCGGCGGAAGCCGACGACGCGGTCTACCTGAGCTACGAGATCGTCGCTGGCCCCGACGGCGAGGTGACCGTGCGCGTGCCCGACGAGGTGGGCGCCTTCGAGGCCCGCTACACCCTGGCGCTGCCCGAGGGCGGCTACAAGGTCGTCGGCCGCGCCGCCTTCGACGTCCAGGCCGTCACGGCCTCGGTGTCGGCGCCCGCCGAGGTGGTCGCCGGCGGCGACTTCGAGGTCGCGTGGGATGGGCCCGACAACCGCGGCGACTTCGTGACCATCGTCCCCGCCGGCGCCGCCGAGGGGACCTGGAGCTACTACGCCTACACCGACCACGGCAACCCGTCGACGCTACTCGCCCCCGAGCAGCCGGGCGAGTACGAGGTCAGGTACGTCACCGGCCAGAGCAACGCGACGCTCGCCCGCACCACCCTCGTGGTCGTGGCCGCCACGGCCACGGTGAGCGCCCCCGCCGAGGTCCCGGCCGGCTCCGACTTCGAGGTGAGCTGGACCGGCCCCGACAACAGGGGCGACTTCATCACGATCGTGCCGGCCGGCGCGCCCGAAGGCACCTGGGACGGGTACGAGTACACGTCCGCGGGGAGCCCGGTGACGCTCCGCGCCCCCGAGCAGCCGGGCGAGTACGAGGTCAGGTACGCCACCGGGGCCGAGTACTCCACGCTGGCCAGGACGACCGTGACCGTCACGGCGGTGAGCGGCTCGCTGACCGCGCCGCGCTCGGTCGTCGCGGGCGCCGACGTCGAGGTCTCCTGGACGGGGCCCGACAACAGCGGCGATTTCATCACCATCGTCGAGGCCGGCGCCGAAGAGGGCTCGTGGGGCAACTACGCCTACACGGCCGAGGGCAACCCGGTGACCCTCCAGGTCCCCGACGTGGCGGGCGAGTACGAGGTCAGGTACGTGACCGGCTCCGACTACATCACCCTGGCCTCGGTGCCGCTCACCGCCGAGCGGGCCACGGCCACGGTCTCCGGGCCGGCCTCCGCCGACGCGCTGGCGTTCGTGGAGGTGTCGTGGACGGGGCCCGGCAACCGCGGCGACTTCATCACGATCGTGCCGGCCGGCGACCCCGACGACACCTGGGGCGCGTACTACGCCTACGTGCAGGACGGCGACCCGGTGCAGCTCCAGGTGCCCGACGAGCCCGGCGACTACGAGATCAGGTACGTGACCGGCCAGAGCTACTTCACGCTGGCGCGGCAGGCCATCACGGTGCGGTGAGCCCTCGTGCCGGACGGGGTCCGGTGAGAGGTCGGCGGGCGGGGTGCCGGGAGGCGCTCCGCCCGCCTTCCTCACGAGGGCCGCGGCGAAGCGCGCCACGCCCCGAGGTGCCTTCGCCCCGCACGTGCCACGCACGCTGTCGCTGAGGGCATCCGTCACGGGACAGGAAGCTCACGGGCCACTGCTATCCTTGCCGGGGCCGCGACGGGGCGCTCCCGGCGCGTGCCGGAGGGAGCATGCCCGACACGCCAGCCACCAAGGACACCGTCACGACACGCACGATCAACGCCATCAGGGCGCTGACCATCGACGCCACGCAAGCCGCCGGCGACGGCCACCCCGGCATGCCGCTCGGCGCGGCGCCCATGGGCTACGTCCTCTACTTCGACGCCATGCGCCACGACCCGTCGCAGCCGCGCTGGCCGAACCGCGACCGCTACGTGCAGTCGGCGGGCCACGGCTCGATGCTGCAGTACGCCCTCTTGCACCTCACCGGCTACGACCTGCCCATGGAGGAGCTGAAGGCGTACCGGCAGTGGGGCAGCCTCACCCCCGGCCACCCCGAGCATGGCCACACGGTGGGCGTGGAGACCACCACGGGACCGCTCGGCCAGGGCATCTCCACCGCCGTGGGCATGGCCATGGCCGAGGCGCACCTCGCCGCCCGCTACAACCGGCCTGGCCTCGCGGTCGTCGACCACCGCACCTACGTCATCGCCTCCGACGGCGACCTCATGGAGGGCGTCTCGGGCGAGGCCTCGTCGCTGGCGGGGCACCTGGGCCTCGGGAAGCTCATCGTCCTCTACGACGACAACCAGGTCTCGATCGACGGCGGCACCGACGTCACGTTCACCGAGGACGTGCTCAAGCGCTACGAGGCCTACGGTTGGCACGTCCAGCGCGTGGCGGACGGCAACGACGTCGAGGCGATAAGGCGCGCCGTGCGGGCCGCCGAGGCCGAGACGGCGCGGCCCAGCCTCGTCGCCGTGCGCACCGTCATCGGCTACGGCGCGCCGAACCTCGCCGGCACCCCCAAGGTGCACGGCTCGCCCCTCGGCGCCGAGGAGGCCGAGCGCGCCAAGGCGAGCCTCGGGGTCGACTGGCCCGCGTTCACCGTGCCGGAGGACGTGCTCGCCCACGCGCGCACCGCCATGGAGCGCGGGGAGAGGGACCGCCAGGCCTGGGAGGGGACGTTCGCGCGCTACGAGCGGGAGTACCCGCAGGAGGCGCGGGAGCTCAGGTACGTGTTCGAGGGCGGCGCGCCCGACCTCTCGGGCCTGGAGCTGCCGCGCTTCGAGCCGGGCGGCAAGGTGGCGACGCGCAAGGCGTCCGAGGCGGCCCTCAACGCCGTGGCCCGGGCGATGCCCTCGCTGCTGGGCGGCTCGGCCGACCTGGCCGGCTCGAACTTCACCGACATCGCCGGCGAACGGCCGATGGTGCCCGGCGACCTGTCCGGCCGCATCGTCCGCTTCGGCGTGCGCGAGCACGCCATGGGCGCCGTCGCGAACGGCCTGGCCCTCCACGGCCTGGCGCCCTTCGTGGCCACGTTCCTCGTCTTCTCCGACTACCTCAAGCCGGCGCTGCGCCTGGCGGCGCTGATGCGCCAGGGCGTGGTCTACGTCTTCACGCACGACTCGATCGGCCTGGGGGGTGACGGCCCCACGCACCAGCCCGTCGAGCACCTGATGTCGTTGCGGGCCGTGCCCGACCTGGTGGTCCTGCGGCCCGCCGACGCCAACGAGACCGCGCAGGCCTGGCGCGTCGCCGCCGAGCGGCGCGACGGCCCCACCGTGCTGGCGCTCACCAGGCAGAACGTGCCGACCCTCGACGTGCCCGACGGCGCCGTCGCGCGCGGCGGCTACGTGCTGGCCGAGGCCTCCGGCGGTGAGCCGCGGCTGATCCTCGTGGGCACCGGCTCCGAGGTCGCGCTCTGCCTGCAGGCCCGCGAGGTCCTGGAGGGGGAGGGGGTGCCCACCCGCGTGGTCAGCCTGCCCTCGTTCGAGCTGTTCGCGGCGCAGGACGCGGCCTACCGCGAGAGCGTGCTGCCGCGCGCCGTTCGGGCGCGCGTGACGGTGGAAGCGGGCGCCACGCTCGGCTGGGAGCGGTACGCCGGCGACCTGGGCGAGACCATCGGCCTCGACCGCTTCGGCGCCTCGGCTCCGGGGGACGTGGTCATGCGCGAGCTCGGCTTCACGGTAGAAGCCGTGGTCACCGCTGCGAAGAGGTCGCTCGCGCGTCTATGATGCGGCGCTTTGGAACGACTGGAGGTCCGATGAGAACCACCCTAGCGAAGCTCCTGCTACCGGCCGTCCTCGCCCTCGCCGGCGCTGCGACGGCCGCCGACCTGCCCCGCTTCCTGCCCGCCGAGACGCTGTTCGCCATCGGCGTCGAGGGCCTCGCCGCGCACCAGGACAAGGCGCAGCCGTTCATCGACGAGTGGGAGCGCCTCGACCTCTCCGCCCTGCTGGAGGCCGCCTTCGCCGAGGAGGTCGGCGAGGACGTTCCCGAGGTCCCCGACCTGGGCGCGGGCTTCCTCGACCTGGTGGGCCTCGAGGCCTGGGTCGCGGTCTCGGCGTCGCAGTTCAACCCGCTGCCCGCCGTCACCGTCATGGCCCGGGTCACCCCGCAGGGCATGTCGGCCGCGCAGGAGCTGCTGGGCGAGCTCGAGGCCGCGGGCGAGTCCGTGCAGATGACCGAGGGGGCCGTGACCTTCACGGTCGTCACGCCTGCTGACGAGGAGGAGATCCCCACTCCCATCGCCTTCGCCGCCTTCGAGGACGTCGTCCTCGTCTCGACGAACCCCGACGTGGCGCGCGGCGTGCTGCGGCGCTACCAGGGCGCCTCCGAGCCGAGCCTGGCCACCAACAGCGGCTACCTGGGCACGATCGGCGCCCAGCGCGCCGGCAACGCCTACATGTTCCTCGACCTCGCGGCCGCCGCCGACCTGGCCGCGCCGTTCGCCTCCGGCATGGGCTTCGAGTCGCTGGTCCAGCGCCTCGGCGCCGCGGCCGACACCGCGGGCGTCTACGGCACGATCACGACGATCACCGACGACGGCTTCGAGTCGCTGGGCGTGCGCGTTCTCGGCGGCCGGGACGGCGACCCGCGGCTCCACGACCTCCTGTCGGGCGGCGGACCGGTCAGCGACCGCGTCCTCGCCTTCGTGCCCCCGGCGGCGCTGGGCGTGTCGGCCGCGACCGCCGACCTGCCCGGCTGGTGGGACTGGCTCGAGGACGTCGTGGCCTCCGAGCCGATGATCGGCATCACCGACCTCGACCAGCTGCTCCTCGAGTCCGTCGGCCTCGACCCGCAGCGCGCGCTGTTCGGCTGGATGGGCGACGAGGTCGCCACGATCACGCTGGGCTACGGCCAGGCCTCGGCCGTGCCCACCGACCTGACAGACCCGCTCGGCGAGGCCGTCTACCTCGTCGAGGTGACCGACGAGGGCGCCGCCCAGGCGGGCCTGAACGAGCTGTTCATGCTCGCCACGGGCTTCGCCAGCTCGTTCATGGACCCGATGGGCGAGGGCGGCATGGTGGAGCCCGCCCAGCGCGACGTCGCCGGCGTGAACGTCACCGACTGGGAGCTGGCCGACGGCTTCACGCTCAGCGTCGCCGTCACCGACGGCTACGCGCTGATCGCGACCACCCCCTCGGCCATGGACGCCGCCCTGGGCGCCCGCGCCGGCGCCGCCGGCCTGTCGTCCGCGCTCACCCCCCTGCGCGGCCGCGTGCCGCAGGGCGTGCGCTCGTTCACGCTCTCCGACGACCGCGCCTCGCTCGCCTACTCGGCCCAGCTCCTCGTCGACCAGTTCGGCATGATGAGCGGCCTCACGGGCGGCGACATCGACTTCGAGGCGGTCGAGGCCGCCACGGCGGCCCTGGCCGAGTTCCTCGCCTTCGCCACCGAGCGGTTGGGCGGCTCGGTGGGCTACTCCACCGTCGACGGCGCCGTGGTCAGGACCGAAGGGTTCTCGTACGTAGCCTGGTGAGCTCGCGCCACAGGCGCGACACCTGAGCCTCGAGCTCGTGCAGGTCGCCCGCGTTGACCACCACGTGGTCCGCGCGGGCGACCTTCTCGTGGGCGGGCATCTGGGCCGCCTCGCGCCGCGCCACCTCCTGGGGGCCGAGGCCGGAGCGCCGGGCCAGGCGCCGCGCCCTCTCCTCCGGCGGGGCGTCCACCACCACGACCACGTCGTAGTCGCCCTCCAGGCCCGACTCGAAGAGCAGCGGCACGTCGTGCACGATCGCCGGCGGGGGCGACGGGGAGCGCTCGAGCGCTTCCATCCGCTCGGCGGCGCGCCGCCTCACCCAGGGGTGGACGATGCCGTTGAGCCTGGCCAGGGCCTCGGGGTCGTCGAAGACCCGCGCCGCCGTGGCGGCCCGGTCGAGCGTCGGCCCCGCCTCCCCGGGCACGACGAGGTCCTCGCCCAGCTCGCGCGCGATGGCGGCCAGCACGTCCGGGTCCTCCGTGGCCTGGCGGGCCAGGACGTCGGCGTCTACGACCGCCGCGCCGCGCGCCGCGAGCATCCTCGCCACCGTCGACTTGCCGGCCCCTATGCTGCCCGTGAGCCCCACGCGCACGGGGCGCCGTCCCTCGCTCATGGCCGCATTCTCACCCGGCGGGCGCCGGTACGCTGGCGCCATGCTCCGCACCCGCCGCCCCGCCCGCCTGCGCGAGCCCGACCCGGCGGCGTTCGCGCCGTGGCCGGCCGCCGGCGTCCTCGTGGGCGGCGCGGTGCGCGACGCGCTGCTCGGCCGCGAGCCCAGCGACCTCGACTGGCTGGTGCCCGACCCGCGCGCCGCCTGCGAGGCCGCGGCCCGCGAGCTGGGCGGCTCCTGTTTCCCCCTGGACGAGACGCGCGGCCACTGGCGCGCCGTGGCGCCCGGAGGCGGGGTCACGCACGACTTCGCCCCTCTGCGGGGCGAGGTGGAGGACGACCTGACGCGCCGCGACCTGACGGTGAACGCCCTGGCGCTGGCGGCGTCGGGCGGCGTGCTCGACCCCACCGGGGGCCTCGACGACCTCAGGGAGGGTCGGGTGCGGATGACGTCGGAGGCGGCGCTGCGCGCCGACCCGGTGAGGCCGCTCAGGGCCGTGCGCTTCGTCGCCGGCCTGGGGTTCACGCTGGAGGAGGCCACGGAGGCCGCCGTGAGGCGGGCCGCGGCGGACATCGCGGCCGGCAGGCTGCCCTCCCCCGCCCCGGAGCGCGTGCGCGACGAGCTGGCGGCGCTCTTGCAGGGGGCGGACCCGGCGGGCGCCCTGGCGCTGGCCGGCGAGCTGGGCCTCCTGGCCACCTTCCTGCCCGAGCTGACCGCCTGCCGCGGCGTGGACCAGGGGCCGCTGCACCACCTCGACGTGTTCGACCACTCGCTCGAGGCGCTGAGGGTCCTCGTGGCCACGTTCCCGGACGCGAGCCTGGCCGAGCGGCTCGCCACGCTCCTCCACGACGTCGGCAAGCCCGTCACGGCCGAGAGGGGCCCCTTCGGGCGGCCGACGTTCCACGGCCACGACGCCGCCGGCGCGGAGCTGACGCGGACGGCCCTCTCGCGCCTGCGCTTCGACGGCGCGACGGTGCGGCGCGCCGCGCAGCTCGTGCGCCGGCACATGCTCCCCCTGCCCACGACCGACAAGGGCGCGCGCCGGTTCGCCCACCGGTACCGCGAGCTGCTGCCCGACCTGCTGCGGGTGATGCTGGCCGACAGGGAGGCCGCGCGCGGACGGGCGGCGAGCGCGCCGGGCCGCGTGCGCTACAGGGTGGCCATGAGCCGCGTGCTGGCGGCGCTGGGGGAGCAGCCGCCGGCGCCGCCGCTGCTCACCGGCGAGGACGTGATGGCGGTCCTGGGCATCCCGCCCGGTCCGCGCGTCGGGGAGGCGTTGCGGCTCGTGGCCGAGGCGCGGGCCGTGGGCGACGTGGCCGACGCGGAGGACGCGGTGCGACTGATCAGGCGCTACGCCGCGGCGCAGGGCTGGGTGGTGCAGGGCGACGCGGAGGCGTGAGGGGGCGGCGCGACCCGGCCGCTCCGGGCCTCAGCGCGCCCGCTTGACCTCGTCGATGAGGTTCGCCATCTCGATGGCGGTGACGGCCGCCTCGGCGCCCTTGTTGCCGGCCTTGCCGCCGGCGCGGTCCAGCGCCTGCTCCATCGTGTCGGTGGTGAGGACCCCGAAGACCACGGGCACGCCGGTGTCGAGCGCGACGCGCGTGACGCCGCTCGTGACCGCCTGGCAGACGTGGTCGTAATGGGAGGTCTCGCCGCGCACGACGGCGCCCAGCGTGACGACGGCGCCGTAGCCGCCGCCGGCGGCGAGGTGCTGGGCGACCACCGGGATCTCGACCGCGCCGGGCACCCAGGCGACGTCGACCTCGTCCTCCGGCACGCCGTGGCGCGCGAACGCGCCCAGGGCCCCGCTCAGGAGGCGCTCGGTGACGAGCGAGTTGAAGCGGCTGACCACCACCGCGAAGCGGTGGCCCGACCCGTTGGCCCCGCCTACGAGCTCAGGCATCGGCTAGGGCAGGATGACGTCGAGGACGATGTCGTCCACGGCGGTCACGACGGAGAACTCGGGGCGCTCTTCCGGGAAGCGCACGGTGAACACGTTCCAGCCGGGCTGGAACTCCAGCTCGACCCCGCCGCCGGTGAGGGTGGCGGGTCTGTCGACGTAGAGCAGCGTGAAGAAGCCGATGGGGTCCTCGAGCTGCGCCACGCCCACGTAGAACTTGTCCTGCACGCGGTCGAAGACGCCGTTGCTGTTGTCGTCGACGTACATGTTGAAGCGAGCGACCGCCACGTTCACGCCCTCGGGCGTGATGCGGTACTCGTTCTGCAGGCCGGGGAGGATGACCGCCCCGCTGCGGAAGGGCCGCATCTCGCTCGCCGGCACCTCGGCCGGCGTGACGCTGAAGGTGCCGCCCACCGGCTCCACGCTGGCGACCTCGAAGCCCCACACGTTGTCGGCGTCCACCACGTGGATCGCTACGCGCGTGCCGGCTGCCAGGGGCTGCTCGCTCTTGACTATGCCTGAGAGTGCGGCAGGGGACTGGGCCGCGGCGGTCGCGAGCAGCGCCAGCAACGCGGCTAGCAGGAGTCGTCTCATGGCAGTCTCCAAGTCAGGACAGGCTAACACGCGCCCTTCCTGTGCGATTCTCGTGCTCCTCAGGGAACCTTCACCCTATCGAGCCCCTCACGGCTGGGCTCGCCCGGAGGTCCCGCGCGATGCTAGCAGACGGGCGCCGCGCCGCGAGTGTGGCCCGATGAGGGCACGTCACGCCGCGTAGCCGTCGGGATGGGCGCTGTGCCAGGCCCACGCCGAGGCCACGATCTCCTCGAGCGCCGGACGCCGCGGACGCCAGCCCAACCGGGCCGCCGCCTTCGCGGCGTCCGCCACGAGGACGGGCGGGTCGCCGGCCCGCCGAGGCGCCTCGGTGACCCGCAGGTCGGCGCCGGTGACCGCGCGGCAGACCTCGATCACCTGCCGCACCGAGAACCCCGCGCCGTTGCCGAGGTTGTAGGCGTCGCCGCGGCCGGGGCGCAGCGCCTCCAGCGCCAGGACGTGCGCCTCGGCCAGGTCCTCCACGTGAACGTAGTCGCGCACGGCCGTGCCGTCGGCGGTGGGGTAGTCGGTGCCGAACACGCGCACCCCGTCCCTCTTGCCCAGCGCCGCCTGCAGCACCAGCGGGACGAGGTGCGTCTCGGGCCTGTGGTCCTCACCGCGGCCGGGCGCCGCGCCGGCGGCGTTGAAGTAGCGCAGGGCGGCGTAGCCCAGGCCCTTCGTGACCGACAGCCAGTGGAGGAGCCTCTCGACGGCCAGCTTCGTCTCGCCGTAGACGCTCTCGGGCCTCAGCTCGGCCGTCTCGGGGATGGGCACCGAGGACGGCGTGCCGTAGACGGCGGCGGTCGAGGAGAGGACGAAGCGCTGCACGCCGGCCGCCTCGCAGGCCTCGAGGAGCGCCAGCGCGCCGGCGACGTTGTTGCGGTAGTAGCGCAGCGGCTGCTGCATCGACTCGCCCACGAGCGAGAGCGCCGCGAAGTGCATCACGGCCTCCACGCCCTCGGCGGCCATGAGCCGGCCCAAGGCGGCCGCGTCCCCCACGTCCTGCACGTGGAGCCGCGCCCCTTCCGGCACGGCGGCGCGGTGGCCGGTGCTGAGGTCGTCGACGACGACCACGCGGTGACCGGCGTCGAGCAGGGCCTGGGCGGTGACGCTGCCGATGTAGCCGGCGCCGCCGGTGACGAGCACCTTCATGGCTGGCGAGCCTACCCCCGCCCCGGCGCCGTTGAGAACCCCCACCGCCGGCCGCGCGGGGCTCGGCCCCCGCCCATGGGCGGCTGAAGACACCGGTCCGGTCGTGGCATGCTTACGGGGTACGACGGGAGGAACGTCATGACTGTCCAGCAGAAGTCCGCCCCGCCCAGCACCCCGGCGGTGGAGGCGGGCCTCGTCTTCTTCGACGGCGAGCTGGTCCCGGCCGCGGAGGCGAAGGTCAGCGTGCTGACCCACGCCCTCCACTACGGCACCAGCGTCTTCGAGGGGATCAGGGCCTACGCCACAGACCGGGGGCCCGCCGTCTTCCGCCTGCGCGAGCACTCGCAGCGCCTGCTCGACTCGGCGCGGATCATCGGGATGCGGCCGCAGTGGAGCGTCGAGCAGATCGACGAGGCGATCGTGAAGACGGTGGCCGCCAACGGCCTGCCGGCCTGCTACATCAGGCCGCTCATCTGGTACGGCGCCGAGTCGCTGGGCGTGAACCCGGGCCGCAACAAGCTGCACTTCATGGTGGCGACGCTGCCGTGGGGCGTCTACCTGGGCGAGGACGCCGTGCGCAAGGGCGCGGCCCTGATGACCAGCTCGTGGCGGCGCTCGGCCCCGGACATCATGCCCACGAAGTCGAAGGCCGGCGGCAACTACGTGAACTCGGTCCTGGCGAACCAGGAGGCCAGGGAGCTGGGCTTCGACGAGGCGCTGCTCCTCGACCCGAACGGCTTCGTCGCCGAGGGCTCGGGCGAGAACGTCTTCTTCGTGAAGGACGACGTCCTCTACCCCATCGCGCACTCCGTGAACCTGAGGGGCATCACGCGCGACACGGTCGTGAAGATCGCCGAGTGGCAGGGCACGAAGGTGGTCCCCACCATGGCCACCCGCGACGAGCTGTACACGGCCGACGAGGTGTTCATGGTCGGCACCGCCGCCGAGGTCACGCCCGTGGCCTCCATCGACAGGCGCCCCATCGGCCCCGGCGTCGCCGGCCCGTTCTCGCTGGCCATGCGGAAGACGTACCTCGACGTCGTCTCGGGCCGCGTGCCGGAGTTCGAGCACTGGCTGACCTACGTGAACGATTGACCTGACAGCGCTTGACGGCCGCCGCCCTCGCGCTGGTCCTCGGGTCGGCGCTGCTCCACGCGACCTGGAACCTGCTGGCCAAGAGGGCGCGGGGCGGCCTGGCCTTCTTGTGGCTGCTCACGGTCGGCACGGCGGCCATCTACGCGCCCGTGGCGGGCCTCTACGCCTACCTGGCGCGGCCCGTGGTGACGGTGGCCCACGTGGGCGCCGCGCTCGTCTCGAGCGCGCTCCACGTGGGCTACTTCGTCTGCCTGCAGCGCGGCTACCGGGTGGGCGACCTCTCGCTCGTCTACCCGCTGGCCCGCGGCAGCGGGCCGGCCATCGCCACGGTGCTGGCGATCGCCCTCCTGGGCGAGCGCCCCTCGACGCTCGCGCTGTGCGGCGCGGCGCTGGTCGTCGTCAGCGTGGCCGTGCTGACCGGTCGGCGGCGCGCGGGCAGCGCCCCCGGTGGCCGGGCGGCCGTGCTCTACGGCCTGGGGACGGGCGTGTTCATCGGCGCCTACACCGTCTGGGACGGCTACGCCGTGCAGTCGCTGGGCGCGCCGCCGGTGCTCTACCTCTACCTGGGCGAGGTGGGGAGGCTCGTGCTGCTGGCCCCGCTGGTGCTGGCGCGCCTGGGCGCCGGCGAGCCGGCCCGCACCTGGCGCGAGAGCCGCTGGGAGGCCCTGGGCGTGGCGGCGCTGAGCCCCCTCGCCTACCTGCTGGTGCTGACCGCCATGTCGTTCACGCCGGTGAGCCTCATCGCCCCCGCGCGCGAGGTCAGCATCCTCGTGGGCGCGGCGCTCGGGGCCGTCCTGCTGCGCGAGGGCTTCGTGGGCAGGCGCCTGGCCGGCGCGGCGGGCATGGTCGCCGGCGTCGTGCTGCTGGCCCTCGGCTGACCGGGGGCGAGGCGCGGACCCCGCGCACCCGGGCCCGTCCGCGGCCGGCCGGGGCGCGGCCGCGGGCGACCGCGCCATGGCGTCCGGACCGCGCCGGCGAGGGCCGGCCGCGCGCCGCCCCTAGTCGAGCGTCGGGTACGTCTCCGGCAGGACCGTCTCCACGAGGACGCGCTCCAGCGCATCGAACCGCTCGAAGGCGACGGCGTGCCCCGCGTCCTCGAAGGTGAACACACGCTTGATGGGCGCCTCCAGGGCCTCGAACCACTCCAGCGCCAGCTCTCGCCGGCCGCGCAGCTCGCCCTTCCCGTCCAGCAGGTAGAAGGGGACGTCGAGCCGGGGCACGTCCTCACGGAAGTCGATCTCCTGGAGCTGCGGGTACAGCGCCCAGAAGACGTCGATCAGACCGCGCAGCACGTTCGCCTTCTCCAGGAGCGCGTACTCGCTGCCCAGCACCCCGTAGAAGCCGAGCCTCGCCGCGGTGCCGCGCTCCACGTACGCCGCGGGCGGGCTGTACGGCGGCTCGATCCGGTGGTAGTTGGCCATGACGAAGGCGTTGCTCCACGGCACGTCGTCGTAAGGCGGCTCGCCGAGCGTGAGGACGCGGTCGTAGAGCCGCCAGTCGCCGGTCTCCTGCGCGTGCGCCAGCAGGTCGCGCCAGACGATCCTGTCGGTGAGGCTCTGGCTGACCATCTGCCCCGAGCCGATGAAGGCGTGGAACAGGTCGGGCCGGCGCTGCGCCGCGAGCACGCCCAGCGTCGTGCCCCACGACTCCCCGAGCAGGTAGACCTTCTCCTCGCCGAAGCGTGCCCGCAGGTGCTCCGCGAGCTCGATGGTGTCCGCCACCGCGCGCTCCAGCGTCAGGTCGCCGAGCGGCTCGATGGCCGCGTACGACTTGCCCGTGCCGCGCTGGTCCCAGCTCACGACGACGAAGTGGGCGGTGAGGTCCTC
>CAZGXF010000025.1:0-25794 GCA_964529575.1 uncultured bacterium | reverse complement strand
CGTAGCGGGCGTTGAAGTAGGTGACCGCGAAGATGCTCTCGGCCGCCTGCCTGCCCGTGTCGTCGATGTAGTTCTGGACCTCGACGTCGTGGCCCACCGCCTTGAGGATCCGCGCCGTGGCGTCGCCCAGCACGATGTTCCTCAGGTGGCCCACGTGGGCTTCCTTGTTCGGGTTCACGCTCGTGTGCTCGACGACCACCTTGCGCCGCTCGGGGGCCCGCGGCGCGCTCGGGCTCAGCGCCACGGCCGCGACGAACGCGCCGGGGTCGAGCACGAAGTTGATGTACGCGCCGACCGCCTCGGCCGAGGCCACCCCTGCCGGGAGCTCGAGCCGCGCGACGATGTCGGCGGCGATCTGCGGCGGCGGCCGCCTGAGGGTGCGGGCGAGGGTGAACGCCACGGGCGTCCCGTAGTCGCCCGGCTTGTCGGCCGGGACCTCCTGGATGGGGACCTCGCCCTCGAAGCCCGGGGCGAGGCTTTCGATAGCGGCGCGTAGCGAGAGGGACAGCGCCCCCAAGGCGTCCTTCATGACGCGCCAAGTTACCACGGGGGGTTATATTCCTCTCCGCCCGGTTCGGGAAGGGGCGCACCTTGCGTAGCGCGTGTCGGGCGACCGTCAACCTGAGTCAACTGCATCTAGTAAACTTGAGCGGTGTTCGCTCAAGGTTCTCCGGCAACGACGCCTAAGGGCGGCGTCAACGCGCCGGAGCGACACCGTTCAGACCAGCCCGTTCGTATAAGGTGACCAGCATGGCCGAGCCAGGCACTGACTTCGAGTTCCAGCAGCCCGTACCGGTCTGCCCGGTGCGCGGTTCGGTGCTCTACCCGACGATGGTCATGCCGATCGACGCCGGCAGGCCCGTGAGCATCAGGGCGATCAACGCCGCGCTCGACCGCGACAGGACGATCGTCATCGTCAGCCAGAAGGACCGGGACGTCGAGGAGCCCACCCCCGACGACCTGTTCACCGTAGGCACCGCCTGCAACATCATGCGGATGAAGAAGAACCCCGACGGCACCATCCAGATGCTGGTCAGGGCCTTCGCCCGCGTGAGCATCGACGAGTACAGGCACGAGGGCGGCCTCATCGAGGCCGTCGTGTCCACCCGCGACGTGCCCGACGGCAACGAGGTGGAGCTCGTCGCCACCTTCCGCGAGCTGCGCGAGAAGTTCAAGGACCTCGTGGAGTCCGGCAGCCGGACGGTCCAGAGCGAGGTGGCGCAGTTCGTCATGAACCTCGAGGACCCCGGCCAGTTCGCCGACTACGTGGCCTACCACCTGGACTTCAAGCTCGCCGACAAGCAGGCCGTGCTGGAAGCCCCCACGGTGACCGAGCGCCTGCGCAAGGTCCTCATCCTCATCGACACCGAGATCGAGCTGCAGGAGACGCAGCGGCGCCTCCAGCGCGAGGTCAAGGACGAGATCGACCGCAACCAGCGCGAGTACTTCCTGCGCGAGCAGATCAAGGCCCTCCAGAAGGAGCTGTCCGGCTCCGACGACGAGGAGGACGAGGTCGAGACCTTCCGCGAGAAGCTCGAGGCCCTCGACCTGCCCGAGGTCGTCATGAAGGAGGCCCAGCGCGAGCTGAACCGCCTGGCGCGCATGCACCCCGACTCGGCCGAGGCGTCGGTCATCCGCACCTACCTGACGACGATCGTCGAGCTGCCGTGGAACAAGCGCACCGACGACCGGCTCGACCTCGCCGAGGCCGCGCTGATCCTCGACGAGGACCACTACGGGCTCGAGAAGGTCAAGGACCGCGTGCTGGAGTACCTCGCTGTGCGCAAGCTCAAGGCCGAGCGCGCCCAGAAGGGCGAGCTGGACGCGTTCGAGGTCAACAAGGGCCCCATCCTGCTCTTCGCCGGCCCGCCCGGCGTGGGCAAGACGAGCATCGCCCAGTCGATCGCCAAGGCCCTGGGCCGCGAGTACGTGCGCATCAGCCTGGGCGGCGCGCGCGACGAGTCGGACATCCGCGGCCACAGGCGCACGTACATCGGGTCCATGCCCGGCCGCATCATCCAGGGCATCCGGCAGGCGGGCGCCAAGAACCCGGTGTTCCTGCTCGACGAGGTCGACAAGCTCGGCACCTCGTTCCAGGGAGACCCGTCCTCGGCGCTGCTCGAGGTGCTGGACCCGGCGCAGAACGCCAACTTCGTCGACCACTACCTGGGCGTGCCGTTCGACCTCTCCGAGGTGCTGTTCATCGCCACCGCCAACTACGTGCAGCAGATCCCCGAGGCGCTCTACGACCGCATGGAGAACCTCGAGTTCTCCAGCTACATCGAGCAGGAGAAGCTCGAGATCGCCAAGCGCTACCTCCTGCCCCGGCAGCTCGTGGAGAACGGCCTGAAGCCGAACCAGGTGACCATCACCGACGGCGCCATCAGCCGCGTCATCACCTCGTACACGCGCGAAGCGGGCGTCCGCAACCTCGAGCGGCTCATCGGCACGCTGGCCCGCAAGGCCGCGCGGCGCATCGCGCAGGGCGAGGCCAAGCGCGTGCGCGTCACCGAGCGCAGCCTCGAGCAGTACCTGGGCGCCCAGCGCTTCACGCCCGAGTCGGAGGCCGACGACGACCTGGTGGGCGTCGCGACCGGCATGTACTACACGCCGGTGGGCGGCGACATCCTCTTCGTCGAGACCTCCATCACCCCCGGCAAGGGCGGCCTGGTGCTCACCGGACAGCTCGGCGAGGTGATGAAGGAGTCGGCGCGCGCCGCGCTCACCTACGCGAAGTCGAACGCCGACAGGTTCGGGATCTCCACCAAGGACCTCGAGGAGAAGGAGATCCACATCCACGTGCCGGCGGGCGCCACGCCCAAGGAGGGCCCGAGCGCCGGCCTGGCCCTGGCGACCTCGCTGATCAGCGCCCTCACGGGCACGCCCGTCCGCAAGGACGTGAGCATGACCGGCGAGATCACGCTGCGCGGCCGCGTGCTGCCCATCGGCGGCCTGAAGGAGAAGATCCTCGGCGCCAAGCGGGCGGGCATCAAGCACATCGTCTTCCCGCAGAAGAACGAGGCCGACATGAAGGACATCGCCGCGCACCTCGTGCGCTCGCTCGAGCTGCACCCGGTCGAGGACATCGACCAGGCGCTCGACGTGGCGCTGGTGGGCGGCCTGTCGGCGCTCGAGAAGCGCGGCCGCTCCCTCGGCCCGAGCGGCAAGGAGCGCCCGCGCCAGCGGCGCAAGGAGGAGGCCGGCGTGGTCGCCTGAGCCAGGCGGCCCGGTAGACCCGTCATGCGAGCGGCGCGGCCAGCTAGGTCGCGCCGCTCTCTCGTCGGGGGCGTCCCGGCAGGGACGGGACCGGGCTCTGGCCCTGCGGCGCCGCAGGAGCGCCGGCCCGGGCCGTCCCGCCGGCGAGCCGCTGCGGTATCGTCGTGCACATGCAGCGCAGGCCGCTGGTCGCCGGTAACTGGAAGATGCACAAGCTGCCGAGCGAGGCCGTCGCCTGGACGCGCGAGCTCCTCGCCGAGCTCGAGGGCATGACGCCTCTGCCCTGCGACGTGGCCCTGATGGTGCCGTTCACCCACCTACCGGGCATGGCGCGGCTCACGTTCGGTACGCCCGTGGCGCTCGGCTCCCAGGACGTGTCGGCCCACGAGGAGGGCGCGTACACCGGCGAGGTCTCGGCGGCCATGGTGGCCGACACCGGGGCCGTCTACGCCGTGGTGGGCCACTCGGAGCGCCGCCAGTACCACCGCGAAGACGACGCCCTGGTGCGCGAGAAGGTGCGGCGCGCGGCGGCCGCCGGTCTGGTGCCGGTGCTGTGCGTGGGCGAGACGCGCGAGCAGCGCGACGCCGGCCGCGCCGCCGAGGTCGTGCTCACCCAGCTCCGCGGGGCGTTGGAGGGCTTCGAGCTGGCCTCGCCCGACCGCCTGGTGGTGGCGTACGAGCCCGTGTGGGCCATCGGCACCGGCCTCACGGCCACGGCCGAGGACGCCCAGGAGACGTGCGCGGCGGTGCGCGCGGAGCTGGCCGAGCTCCTGCCCGGCGGCGCCGAAGTGCGCGTCCTCTACGGCGGCAGCATGAAGCCTTCCAACGCCGCCGAGCTGCTCGCCCAGCCCGACGTCGACGGCGGACTGATCGGCGGCGCCAGCCTCTCCACCTCCGACCTACTCTCGATCGTCGCCGCGTGCGGCCAGGAGCGATGAACATGACCACCTCGGACACGGCCAGGGCCAACGTGAGCGGGGCGCTCGACGTCCTCAGGCGCGCCATGAAGGAGCGCGGCGTGGACGCGCTATACGTGACGTACCCCGCGAACGTCAGGTACCTGACCGGCTTCTCGACCCCCAAGGACGCCTCGGTCCTCGTGCTGCAGGACCGGGCCGTGATGTTCACCGACGGCCGCTACACCGCGCAGGCCGCCGAGGAGGCGCTGGTCCCCTACGAGATCACGTCCGAGGTCGACTCGCGCGTGGCCGAGCTCGTGGGCGGCGGCAGGCTCGGGGTCGAGCCGGAGCATATGACGCTGCAGCGGCACGCGCGCCTGACCGAGCGCCTGGGAGCGGCACCGGTCCCGGTCGAGGGGCTCGTGGCGACCCAGCGCCTGGTGAAGCTCCCCCACGAGCTCGACCTGCTGCGCGAGGCGGCCCGCATCACCGACGCCGCCTTCGCCGCGGCCCTGGAGTTCATGAGGGAGGGGGTCACCGAGGCCGAGGTGGCCCTGGAGATCGAGCGCGCGATGCGCCTGGCCGGTGCCGACGGCCCCGGCTTCGACACCATCGTCGCCTCGGGCGTCCGCGGGGCCATGCCGCACGGCACCGCGTCGCAGAAGCGCATCGGCCACGGCGAGCTGGTGACCCTGGACTTCGGGGCGGCGTTCCGCGGCTACCACGCCGACATGACCCGCACGGTGGCCGTGGGCGAGGTCGGCGCCGAGGAGCGCCGCATGTACGAGGCGGTCCTGGAGGCGCAGCAGCTGGCCGTGGACGCGATCGCCCCCGGCAAGAGCGGCCGCGAGCTGGACGCGGTGGCGCGCGACGCGCTGGCCGGTCACGGCCTGGCCGAGGCGTTCGCCCACAGCCTGGGGCACGGCACCGGCCTCGAGATCCACGAGGGCCCCCGACTGTCGCAGCGCTCGAGCGACGTGCTGCGCCCGGGGATGGTCGTGACCGTGGAGCCGGGCGTCTACGTGCCGGGCTTCACCGGCCTGCGCATCGAGGACCTGGTGCTCGTCACGGAAGACGGCCACGAGGTGCTCTCGCGGAGCCCCAAGCACCTGATCGCGCTCTAGGACGGGACGTACCGGCGAGGCCGGCGGGGCGCCCCTAGCCGGGGCGGCCGGGTCCGGCGGGGCCCCGCGTCCGGGAACGGAGGCTGCGCGTCTACGTGCCCACGAGCCGCCGGGCGGCCGCCAGGACCTCCGCCACGTCCTCGCCGGTGGGCGCCTCGCAGTAGACGCGCAGCAGAGGCTCGGTGCCGCTGGCCCGGAACAGCACCCAGGCGGCTACCTCGCCGCCCTTCTCCAGGTTCAGCTTCAGGCCGTCCAGGCCCTCCGTGCCGGCCACGCGCCAGGTGCCGAAGGCGCTCGGCGGGTCCGCTAGCCGGGCCCTGACGGCGGCCATCGCCTCCGCGCCGTTCAGGTGCAGGTCGAGCCTGTCGTAGGCGTGGCGCCAGCCGGACTCGCGCTCGAGCCGCCCGAAGGCCTCGGCCAGCGTCTCCCCCGAGGCGACCGCGGCCTCGAGCAGGACCAGCGCGTTCGCCAAGCCGTCGCGCTCGGGCAGGTGGGCGGCCAGACCGATGCCGCCCGACTCCTCGCCGCCGATCAGCACGGGCTCGCCGGGCTCGAGCATCGCGTCGACGACGTGCTTGAAGCCCACGGGCGTCTCCTGCACCGCCAGGCCCCGCGAGCGGGCCAGGCGCTCGATCACGCGGCTGACGGTGAACGTCTTCACCACCCGGCCGCGCCCGCCGCGCCGCTCCAGGTGGTCGAGCATGACGGCGAAGACCTGGTGCGCGTCGAAGAACGAACCGCCGGGCAGGACCACCCCCAGCCTGTCGCCGTCGCCGTCGGTGACGGCGGCGAACAGCGGGGCGCCGGCCCGGTCGTGGGCCTCGGCCATGAGCTCGGCGGTGGAGACCACGTTGGCGGGGATGGGCTCGGGGTTCACGCCGTGGAAGAGCGGGTCGGGGCGGCCCCGCACCTCGATCACCTCGAGGGCGCCGGTCCGTGCGGCGAAGCCGGCCAGCCAGCCGGCGCCGGCGCCGCCGATGGCGTCGTGAACGACGCGCGGCGCGGCGGCCCGGAGGGCCTCGACGTCCACCAGGGCCGCCAGCGCGTCGTAGTACTCCTCCCTCACGTCGAAGGCGCCGAAGGCGCCCCGTCCCTCGGGGACGGGTCCCGCCGGTACGCGCGCGGCCACGTCGGCGTAGATGGCCTGCGTGGCGGTGCCGCCGTAGGGGCCCTTCAGCTTGAAGCCGCCGTAACGGGGCGGGTTGTGGGAGGCGGTGATCATCACGCCGCCCGCGGCGCCGTAGCGCTTGACGGCGAACGACAGCGCCGGCGTGGGCAGGTAGTCCACGCTGACCCGCGCCTCGAGACCCCGCTCGGCCAGCACGGCGGCCGCCTGCTCGGCGAACTCGCGGCCCAGGAAACGCGTGTCGTAGCCCAGCAGCACGAGGCCCCCGCCGCGGGCGAGGAGGTGGTCGGCGTAGGCGGCGGCCGCGCGCCTGACGTTGGCGAAGGTGAAGCCGGCGGCGATCACGTCCCGCCAGCCGTCGGTCCCGAAGGTGATGTCCATGACGTACCGGGCCGCCCCGGGCGGCCGGGGCCAAACTATCACGGTCGTTGTACGCTCCCTGCCGTGAGCCTGGTCATCAAGTACGGCGGCAACGCCATGACCGACCCAGCGACCCGCGCGGCCGTGGCCGCCGGCATCAGGCGCCTGGCCGAGCGGGGGCGACCTCCCGTGGTGGTGCACGGCGGCGGGCCGTACATCGCCGCGGCGCTCGACGAGCGCGGCCTGGAGCACCGCTTCGTGCGCGGGCTGCGCGTGACTACCGAGGCCGCGATGCTGGTGGTCGAGGACGTCCTCACCGTGCTCGGCAAGCGCCTGGCCGAGGAGATCGGCCCGGCCGTGGGCCTCACCGGCCGCGACGCCGGGCTGCTCGGCGCCACCGTGGCCGAGCCGGAGCTGGGTCGCGTGGGCCACGTGGCCACCGTGGACACGACGGTGCTGGCGGCCCTGCGCGCCGCCGGGCTCGTGCCGGTGGTGGCCAGCGTGGCGCGCGAGGTCGCCTCCAGCGACGCCGGAGCCCAAGGCGTCGAGGGCGAGGCGCGCCAGGCCGGCCCCGCCCTGAACGTGAACGCGGACGAGGTCGCCGGCGCCGTCGCCGGCGCGCTGGGCGAGGGCGTCTGCTTCCTCACGAACGTGGCCGGCGTGCTCGACGACCCGGCCGACGCCGCGAGCCTGCTACCCGAGCTGACCCGCGCGGAGGCGTTGGCCCGCATCGCCGACGGGCGCATCGCCGGCGGGATGATCCCCAAGGTCGAGGCGGCGTTGGCGGCGCTGGAGCGCGGCGCGGCGTTCGCGGTGGTGGCCGACGGCCGGCACGCGGACGGCGTGGAGCGCGCGCTGTCAGGGGGCGGCACGAAGCTCATCGCCGGTTAAGGGTCCCGTAAGAACGGGGCCGCTACCTTCTGGCCATGCCAAGCTTCGCCAACGTGCCGACCGCCGAGCTCGAGCGTGAGGCTGCGCGGCTGCAGTTCCGCATCATCCACGGCGTCGCCGACGACCTCGACATCGAGAACTACTGCCTGATCATGATGGAGCTCGGCTCGCGCGAGATGTTCAACACCGTGCTCGACCCGCGCGAGGGCCGGCCGTGAGCCGGATGTCGCGTCACCGGCGGTAGGCACTCACGTTCCGGTAACGAGCGTCACGGCACCAATGAAGAACCTCTTGTAAAATGTGGTGCGGCTTCTGGTATCTTGGCTGGCAATGCCAGCCGGGCGCCTATTCCCCCTCATCTGCCTGTTAGCGTTGGCGACCTCGGTTGCCTCGGCCCAAACGATAACCGTACAACCTGGCGATACCCTCTGGAGCATCGCGAAGCGGAACGGTACCGACGTCGCGACGCTCCGTGAGCTGAACGGCCTCGCCAGCGACCAGATCCGACCGGGTCTGGTCCTCAAGCTTCCTGGGGGCGAGTCGCCCGCCGCCGCGGCCCGCACCGTCACCGTCCAGGCCGGCGACACCCTCTACGACATCGCGCTGGCCCACGGCGTCAGCGTCTCGGACCTCATCGCGTTCAACGACCTCGACGGCACGCTGATCCACCCGGGCCAGGTGCTGCGGCTCGACGCCGGCGACAGGGAGCTCGCGCCCCTCGTGGTGGAGGTCATGCCCGGCGACAGTCTCTGGTCGATCGCCCGCTCCTACGGCACGACCGCCCAGGCCATCGCCGACGCCAACCAGATCACGCTGGCCACGGTGCTGAACCCCGGCCACAAGCTGGTCGTGCCCGGGCAGTACGCCGCGGGCAGCCGCGACGTCGGTGGCGCCGTGACCCAGACCGTCACCGTCCAGCGCGGCGAGACGCTCTGGACCCTGGCGAAGGCGCACAACACCACCGTGGCGGCGATCATGAGCGCCAACGGCCTGACCAGCGAGCGCATCTTCGCCGGCCAGCAGCTGCGCATCGTGCCGGGCGCCGAGATCGCGGCCGGCCGCGCCGTCACCGAGGTCGTCGCGCCGGCGCCCACCGTCACGGGCCTGGTGTGGCCGCTCGTCGGCTCCATCACCTCGCGCTACGGCTACCGCTCGCTCCGCATCAGCGGCTCGAACTGGCACGGCGGCATCGACATCGACGGCCACACCGGCGACCCGATCGTCGCCGCCGTGGGCGGCACGGTCACGCACGCCGGCTGGCAGGGCGGCTACGGCTACCTGGTCGTGGTGCAGGACGGCGACACCGAGTACTACTACGCCCACGCCTCCGAGGTGCTGGTGAACGTCGGGGACGTGGTCCGCGCCGGCGACACCATCGCCCTCGTGGGCAGCACGGGCAACTCGACGGGGTCGCACCTCCACTTCGAGGTGCGCGTCAACGGCGAGTCGGTGGACCCCCTGCCTCTCCTCGAGGCCACGGCCCAGCGCTGAGCACGGAACACCGAGCAGCGGTTAGGGAACATAGGACCGAGGTCTCGCGGTGCGGCTCGTCGTCGTAGGCGACATCCACGTTCAGCCCGACAAGCTCTGGGCCATGCTCCGCGACGCGGGGTTGGCCGACGAGCGCAACCGACCCACCGACGAGCTGCGGGAGGGCGACGTCAAGCTCGTTCTCCTCGGCGACCTCGTGCACGCCAAGAGCCGCGAGCGCTACGCCGACCTGATCAACGTCAGGCGCTACGACGAGTACAACCCGCGGCACCTGGCCCGGGCCGAGCAGGCCCAGGAGCGCTTCCTGCGCGAGGTCAAGGGCTTCCAGGACCGCGTGCCCGACGGGCGCATGGTCATCCTCATGGGGAACCACGACTTCAACGCCGTGACCGAGGAGCAGGGGCCCCTGCGCACCGACGACGTCGCCCACCTGGAGTGGAAGCCCGGCCACGGCAACCCCATGGACCCCGAGCTGAAGGACTGGATCCTCTCCTGGCCGTACGAGCTCGTGATCGACGGCCTGCACCTGGCGCACGTGGGTCCCCTGCCCGAGCACAACACCTTCGACCAAGGCTTCTACCTCGAGAACCGGCGGCGCTGGATCCAGGAGGACCGCGACTTCCTGGACGGCACGGGCTACCGCCTGGGCGTCTACGGCCACACGCCCGTGCGAGGCGGCGTGAACGTCGCCTCGCAGGGGCGGGCGCTGCTGCTGGACACCAACGGCCACAAGGACGAGTACGTCTACCTGGACGCCGAGGTCTCCGAGGCCGGCTACCGCTTGCGCCTCAAGGGCCTGTTCTTCGACGAGCTGATCCCCAAGGAGCCCTGAGCCGCCGGCGCGCGGAGGCGGGGGAAGAGCGGGCCGGGGCGCGGAGGCGGGGCACGAGCCGGCCCGCGCTCGGAGACCCGGCCCGCCGGCCGCGCCGGCTCAGGCGGGCGTGTCAGTGGCGCCTAGCGCGGCCTTCGCCACGCCGAGCAGCCTGACCCGCTCGTCCAGCCCGTGGCGGCCACCGTTCACGGCCTCGGTGACGGCCACGGCGTCGTCGCGGTCGCACAGCTCGTTGATGCGCCGCGACCGCCAGTACCAGCCCGCCGCCAGGGCGGCGAAGCGCGGGGTCGCCAGGAGGTCGGGGTCGGCCTCGAGGTCGACGCCCAGGAACCCGCCGACGTCCCTGTAGGTGGCCCTGCCGGTCACCTGGAGGATGCCGCGCCCGCGGAAGCGCCAGCCGTCGCCCGACGTCTCCGGCCCGTTGCCCATGCGGTCCGCGTAGACGTAGTTCGCGATGCGCTCCGGCTGCCGGGCGTACGCCTCCGCGCGGGCCGCGTCGAAGCGGCTCGGCCACGTGGCCAGCAGGCCGCGGGCGCCGTAGTTCAGGTTCTCGACCAGCACGGTGTACAGGGCCGACTCGTGCGCCGTCTGGGCCAGGAAGTGGGCCAGACGCAGCGGCGTGGTGATCTCGAAGGCGCGGCAGGCCTCGTTCAGGGGCCCCGCGAAGCGGGTGGCGGCCTGCGGCACCACCGCGGCCAGCACCGCCGTGCCGACGACGTCCTGCGCCGCCTCCGTGGGAGGGGCGAGCGTGGCGCCGCCCGCGTCGCTCTCGCCGGGCGGCACCGACGCCTCCTGGGCGCGCCGCGCCCGCTCGGCAGCGAGGGCCTCGCGCAACGCCTCCATGCGCGCCTCGACCTCGTCGGTCCTGTCGCCTGGCGCGCCCTGCGACCGCCACCCGTCGTCCACACGGCCTCCTCCCCGGCGCGGCGTCGGACCAGGCCGGCCGGTGGGCACGATGTTAGCCGCCGCGCCCTGCGGTGGGCGCGGCGGCGTCCGGCCGTGGTCCGCCCCGGCCACGGCGGGGGTCCACGCGGTCTCCTCGCCTAGGCCTCGCCGCTGGCGAGCAGCTCGGCGAGCTGGTCGGCGCAGATGCCCCAGCCCTCGTGGAAGCCCATCTGGAGGTGCTGCTCCTTCGCCTCGGCGGACCAGTGCGTGATGCGGTACGTGGCCTTGGTCCTGCCGTCACCCAGGTCCTCGAAGTTCAGGTCCATGGTCATGAACGGCTGCTCCGCGGGCACCCAGGCGGCCACGTAGGCGTCGGTCGAGACGAGGCGTCTGTTCGGGACGACCTCCAGGTAGACGCCCACGTTCGGGTAGTCCTTGCCGTCGGGGCCGCGCATGACGATCGTGCTGGCGCCGCCGGGCCGCACGTCCAGCTCGGCCACGGGCGTGGTGAACGGCTTGGGGGCGAACCACTTCTTGAGGACGGTCGGGTCGGTCCACGCCCGGTACACGCGGTCAGGGGTGGCGTCGAAGACGCGCTCGAGCACGAGCTCGTGCTGGGCGGTCGGGGTCGTCTGGGTGTCCGTCATGGCATCCCTTCCGTTCGGTCCTGTCGGCCTGCCCGCTGCCGGGGCAGGTCGCCTGCTGTGGTGAGTAGCTCCTGCAGCCTGTCCATGCTCTCCTCCCACTCCTCGCGCCGCCCCCTCAGCCAGCGACCGGCCCGCTCGAGACCTTCCGGCTCGAGGCGGCACGGGCGGCTCTGGGCGACGCGTCCGCGCGAGATGAGCCCGGCCCGCTCCAGCACCTTCAGGTGACGCGAGACGGCGGGCAGGCTGATGTCGAGGGGGGCCGCCAGCTCGTTCACCGTCGCCTCCCCCTGCGCCAGGCGCGCGAGGATCGCGCGGCGCGTGGGGTCGGCCAGGGCCGCGAAGGTCAGGCTGAGCTGGTCGGGGGCGGGCATCTGGTTAACCTCCCGTTTAATTAGCGTCTTGGTTAACTTAGACGGGCGGCCCGCAGCTGTCAAGCCCTCGCGGCGTGAGCGTCCCCGAGCGCGGGGCCGGGCGTTCGAACGCCCCGCCCCTCCTGTCTCAGCGCTCGGCGCGTGTCTCGTAGTTCGGGCTGAGCACCACCCAGGTCCTGAGCTTGGCCAGGTCGACGCGCTGGCCGGCGTCGCTCACGAAGCTGACGCCGAAGCCGTCGACGACCTCCCAGGTACCGTCCACCGCGCGGCCGTTCAGGTAGAGCGTGGCAGGACCGCTGCGGATGGGGATGTAGAGGCGACCGGCGTCGTCGCCGGGGATCGGCACGACCTCGATGTCGCCGACCAGCACGGCCTGGGTCTCGAGCACCTGGCCGTCCGGCTGCACCGCCGGCTCGCCCGCCCGCACCCAGCGGTAGCGGCCCGTCACCTGGTTGAAGCGGAAGCCGCTCGTGTACGCACCGTAGCTGACGGTCACCTCGGCCACCTCGCGCGCCTCCTGCGATGGCGTGTAGATGGCGTTCGCGACCAGCCGCACCCGCTCGGGCGCGATGCGGTTCACGGCCGCGCGCAGGTCGTTCCCCACCGAGTAGAGGTTGTAGGGCGCCGAGCGCTCGTCGGAGCGGCCGAAGAGGTCGCCGGAGGTGTAGGCGTTCAGCGTGGGCACCCGCGCGCCGGCGATCATGACCATGGCGTCGGGCGACCCGCCGTCGTGCACCAGCACGGCCTCGCTGCGCTGGGCCAGCTCCACGAAGTAAGGCCGGGCGCTCCGCACCGGTCCCACGCGCTGCGGGTCCTGGGCGTCGAAGTACGCCAGGAGGCGCGTGATGCCGCCCTCCACGGGCATCTCCACGACCATGCTCGCCTGGGCCAGGCCGCTCTGGGGGTAGCCGTTGGCGTTGTCGATCACCACCGCCAGGGCCCTGTCGCGCTGCTCCGCCAGGGGCGGCGGGGCCGGCGGCCGCCTGGCGCCGTCGCCCGCCCCCTCACCGTCCGGGCCGGCGGCCAGCCCGCGGTTCTCCACGTTCGCGTTCGGGTCGGGCGGGCCCGTCTGCCCGGGCGCGACGGCGTTGCCGCCCGCCGGGCGCGGCGACTCCACGGTGGCGCGCACGTCGGTGGCGCCCTCGGCGACCGCGCCCTCCTGCGGCGCGCCAGGCGCCTGCGGCCCGGTGACCGTGGCGCGGAGCTGCGGCGTGGCCAGCGGCCGCGGCGTGACCACCTGGGCGGTGGGCGTCACGTCCAGGGGCACGCCGGTGCCCACTACGGCGCTAACGCTGGGGTCGGCCAGGCGCCGCGTGCCGTTCACGCTGGCGGCCACGCCCTCGGCCGAGAGGCTCACCGACGACGCCACGGCGGCCCGCACCTGGCTGGCGTCCAACGCCACCGACGGCGCCACCGCCGCGCTCACGTCCGGCGCGGCGACCGCCACGGTCGAGGAGACGTTCGCGTCCACGCGCGGCGCCTGGAGCTGCACCGGCTGGGCCACGGCCGCGGTCGCCTCGGGCGACGTGACCTCGCGGGCCTGGGCGGTGCTGGCGGCCGGCGCCAGGGCGAGCGCGCGCGACTCGGCCACCTGCGCCTGCAGCTGCGGCTCGGGGATCGTGATGGGAGCGGGGACCTCGCGGTTGGCCAGGACCTCGAGCTCCACCTCGGGGAGCTGGCTGGCCGGCGCCTCCGCCACGGGCAGGTCGGGCGCCTCGGTGGCGACCTCCTGGACCTGGGGCGGCGGTGGCGGCGTCACCTCGGCCTGGACCGGGGCGGGCTCCGGCGCGGCCTGGGCGGCGGGCGGCGCCTCGGGCGCCGGCGGCTGGACCGTCGCCTGCTCGAGCTCCTCCGCAATCGTCTCCTGCTGCGGGGCCGCCAGTTCCTGCGGGTCCCCCGCCTCGGTGGAGGCGACCTGGGGCTCGGGCGCCTCCACCGTGGGAGCCTCGGCGGTGGCGGCCTCGGCGTACTCCTCCGAGAACGCGGGCGTCCCCAGGTCGATGACGATGAAGCTGGGGAGCGGCTCGGGCTGCGGCCGCGTGACGACGTAGAGCAGCAGGAGCAGGGCTACGAGGTGCAGGAACACCGACAGCAGCGCCGCGCGCCGCTTGTCGGGGTCTCGCCAGAGGCTGGCCTCGCTCCTCGTCATCCGCTACCTCAGCCGCCCGTGGCCAGGGCCACCCTCTCGGCGCCGGCCTGCCGCAGGAGGTCCATGATCCGGACCGTCTGACCGTGCTGGACGGCCCTGTCGCCTCGCAGCACCACGGTCCGCTGACCCTCGGGCCTCTGCTCCAGCGCCTGGCGCACCAGGCCCGGCAGCTCGGCCTCGGCCACCTGCATGCCGCCGAAGAACACCTCGCCCAGGCCGTTGATGGTGACGGTGGGGAGCTCGCTGGCCATCGCCTGGGCCGTCTGCGCCTCGGGCAGGTCGACCGGCAGGCCCTGCTCGTTGGTGATGAAGGTGGTGGTGAGCATGAAGAAGATGATCAGGAGGAACACGACGTCGACCATCGGCGTGAGGTCGATGGTGGCGTTGGTCGCCAGCGACCGCCTCCGTGAGCGGCGTACCGTCATTACGCGCCCTGGGTCAGGTCGGCCGTGCGCGCCCTAGCCGTGTCGACGTCCTCGCGGGCCCTGACGTCGGGCTGCGCACGAGGGGCGGGCGCCGGACGCGGCTGGCGCTCGGGCGCGTCCTCGCGGCGCGAGGCCACGGCCTGAGCGATGTTGCCCATCAGCTCCTCGCGGCGCCTGTCGATCTCGACGAGGATCGCCTCGACGCGGCTGGAGAGGAACGCGTGGCCCATGATCACGGGGATCGCCACGATGAGGCCGGCGGCGGTGGTCACGAGGGCCTGCCCGATGCCGTTGGCCACGATCGAAGGGTCGCCGGTGCCGAAGGCGGAGATCTGGTTGAACGAGATGATCATGCCGGTGACGGTGCCCAGCAGGCCGAGCATGGGCGCGACCTGGGCGATGGTCGCCAGGGGCCTGAGCCCGCGGGCGAGCGACTGCTCCTCCTGGATCGTCGCCTCCTCGAAGGCGGCCTCCACGGCCGGGCGACCGTAGGGCAGCTTGAGGAGAGCGGCTCCCAACACGCGGGCCACGGGGCCGCCGTGCTCCTCGCAGGCGGTCAGCGCCAGTTCCAGGTCACGCTCGCGGACGGCGGCGTTCACCCGCGTCATCAGCTCGGACGTGTCCGAGCGCTCGGCACGCAGCTTGAGGAACCTGTAGAAGAAGACGTAGACGGCGTACAGCGAGATGAGGACGATCGCCGCCAACACGGGACCGCCGCTGATCAAGATGTCCATTCACCACTCCTCATGAGCCTCTGCTGAGGCTACGGACCGGGCTCGTGAACGCGATGAGATGGGTGAAGGAAGTGAACTTCGCTACGTCAGCCGGTCGTACGCATGCCCGCCGATATGCCGATCAGGGACACCCGCACAGCGTAACTCAGCGACCGGCGGTCGATGGAATCCTCGGGTGACGCTCGCAGCCGACGCAGTAGCTCCACCTGCAGGTGGCTGATGGGGTCCACGTAGGGGTTCCTCAGCTCGATCGACCGCGACAGCACGGCGTCGTTGGCCAGCAGCGGCGCGCCGGCCGCGCGCTCCACCTGGGCCACCGCGAGCTCGTACTCCGCCAGCACGTCGTCGCCGAAGCGGCGGGCCAGCGCCTCCGGCGCCAGCGTCAGGTAGCTGCGGAACACGTCCATGTCGGCCTTCGCCAGGCTCATCTGGGCGAAGTCCACGACCGTCCTGAAGAACGGCCACTCGCGGTAGAGCTCGGCCGCCAGGCCGTCGGGAAGCCCCGACAGGCCCGTGCCCACGCCGTACCAGCCGGGCAGGTTCGCGCGGCACTGCGTCCAGGCGAAGACCCAGGGGATGGCCCTCAGCTCGGTGAGGGAGCGGCCCTGGCCGCGGCTGGCGGGGCGCGAGCCCACGTTCAGGTGGCTGATCTCGTCGATCGGGGTCACCGCCCGGAAGAAGTCGATGAAGCCGTCGGCCTCCACCAGCGCCCGGTACTTCTCCCTGCCGGCGGCGGCCACCTTCTCGGCCGCCGCGCGGTACGCGTCGGGTAGCCCGGTGCGCTCGCGCGCGTCGCGGGCCGACGAGACGATGAACGCGTGCACGACCTGCTCGAGGTGCCGATGCGCCAGGTCCGGGTCGGCGTAGCGGTCCGATAGCGCCTCGCCCTGCTCGGTCATGCGCATGCGACCGCCCAGGCTGCCGGGCGGCTGGGCGAGGATCGCCTGCCCGGCCGGCCCGCCCCCGCGGCCGATGCTCGTGCCGCGCCCGTGGAACAGGCGCAGCGGCACGCCCGCCTCGCGGGAGACCCGGGCCAGGCCCTCCTGGGCGCGGTAGAGCGCCCAGTTCGCGGCCAGGAACCCGACCTCCTTGTTCGAGTCGGAGTAGCCGATCATCACCTCCTGCACGCCGCGGCGCGCGAGGTGCTCGCGGTAGACCGGCAGCTCGTACAGGCGGCGCATCACCTCGGGCGCCCGCTCCAGGTCCTCGAGCGTCTCGAAGAGCGGCGTGGCGTCGATGTCGGGGATGCCCGCCTCCTTGGCGAGGACCAGCGCCTCGAGGACGTCGGACGGCGCGTTCGTGAAGCTGACGATCGTCGCCCCCACGGCGCCGGACCCGAAGCGCTCGCGCTGCTCGCGCAGCACGCGCAGCGAGCCGAGCGCCTTGGCCGTCTCGTCGGAGAGCTCGGCCCAGGCGGGCACCAGCGGCCGCGGCGAGCCCAGCACCTCGGAGAGCAGCTCGACCCTCCGCTCCTCCGGCAGGGCGGCGTAGTCGGGCGCCACGCGCGCGTAGGCGAGGAGCTCGGCCACGACGCGCTCGTGCACCGTCGAGTGCTCGCGCAGGTCGAGAGGCGCCAGCACGAACCCGAACGCCTCGGCGCGGTAGCGGGCCGGCCGCACGAACACGCGCGACAGCCGCGCCGCCTGGGCCTGGGCCAGCGTGTCCTCCACCAGGGCGAGGTCGGCCACGTAGCCGTCGGCGCCGCCGGGGTAGCGGCCCTGGTCGGCGACCTCCTCGCGCAGGGCGCGGTGGACGTGCTCGAGCTTGCGCCTGAACGGCTCGCTGGGGAAGCGCCGGCTGGCGCCGCGCTCCTCGTCGAGCCTGGCGAGGTCGTCGCGGAACGCCGAGCTGAGCGCGACCCGGTCCTCGTGCTGCGAGAGCCGCTGCACCAGCAGGTCGACGTCGGCCAGGTAGCGCTCCAAGGCCACCTCGGTCTGCAGCGCGTAGGCCGCGCGGGTCACCTCGGGCGTCACGTACGGGTTGCCGTCGCGGTCGCCTCCGATCCACGAGCGGAAGCGGACGATGGGCCGGAGCGGGCCCGCCCGCGTCGCTTCCGGCCCGTAGTAGGCCGCGAGGGCGTCGTCGACGTCGCGCATCAGCCGCGGGACGGCGTCGAGGAGCGAGCGCCGGTAGTAGTAGAGCGCGCTCTTCACCTCGTCGAGCACGCCGGGCCGCTCGTCGTTCACCTCGCGCGTCAGCCACAGGCTCGTGACCTCGGCGTAGACCTCGTCCACCAACGCCTGCCGGCGCTGCGGGCCGAGGCGCGTCTCGCCCAACCGGCGTAGGGCGGCGGAGATGCGCTCCAGCTTCAGCCGCACCGTGTAGCGCTTCACCTCGGTGGGGTGCGCGGTGACGGTGAGCTGCACGTCGAGGCCGTCCACGAAGCGGCGCGCCTCCTCCGCCGACCAGCCGCTGTCGCGCAGCGACTTGACGGCCGCGGCCACGCTCTCGCTGCGGGGGCTCTCGCGCGTGGCGGCGAAGTCGCGCTCGCGGTTCACCCGCACGCGGTGGACCTCCTCGGCCAGGTTCACGAGCTGGAAGTAGACGGTGAACGCGCGCAGGAGCTTCTCGGCCGTGGTCGTCTCGAGGCCGCGCAGCAGCTCGTGCAGCTCGGCGCGCTGGGCCGAGGTGTCGGCCCCGCGGGCGGCGCGGATCGCCTTCGTCAGCCCTCGCACGCGCTCCACGAGCTCGAAGAGGTGGTCCCCCTCCTGCTCCCGGAGCACGTCGCCCAGGCAGGTGGCGAGGAAGTCGACGTCGGCGCGCAGCCGCTCGAAGCCCTCCGGCGCCTCCCCTGGCCCCGCGGGCCTGACGCGCTCGGCCGGGTCGGCGCCCAGGGCGTCCCGGGCCTCGTCGCTCACGCCTCTCCCCCCACCGCCTGCTCGCGGCCCTGCGGCACCCACAGGCGATGCACGCTCGTGGCGCGCGTGCCCTCGACCTCGACGGCCACGGCGCACACGGTGGCGGGGCCGTCGGCGGGGCGGTAGCGGCGCGGGAGCTTCGTCACCAGGCGCTGGAAGACGTCCTCGTAGCGCATGCCTATGGACGAGCCCTGCACGCCGGTCATCCCCACGTCGGTGATGTAGGCCGTGCCCTTGTAGACGGTCTCGTCGGCGGTCTGCACGTGCGTGTGGGTGCCCACCAGCGCGGCCACGCGCCCCGCCAGGTGGTAGAGCATCACCTTCTTCTCGCTCGTCGCCTCGGCGTGGAAGTCCACGACCACCGGCACGCCGGCCGGCACGCGCTCGAGCGCCTCGTCCACGGCCCGGAAGGGGTCGTCGGCGGGGTCCATGAAGACCCGCCCCATGACCTGCACCACGGCCACGCGGCCGCCGTCGCGCGTCGGGAAGACGTGCGAGCCCACGCCGGGCGTGCCCATGGGCAGGTTCGCGGGCCGGATGAGGCGCGGGGTCTCCTCGAGGAGCTCGAACACCTCGGCCTGGTCGAAGGCGTGGTTGCCCAGCGTGACGACGTCGGCGCCGGCCGCGACGAGCTGCTCGAAGTGGCGCCGCGTGATGCCGAAGCCGCCGGCGGCGTTCTCGCCGTTCACGACCACGAGGTCGTACTCCGGGCGACGCTCCTTCACGAACGCGGTCGCCGCCTCCATGCCCGGGGTGGCGAACACGTCGCCCACGAACAGTAGCCGCACGCGGCCACGATACCAGGGGTCGTGGCCGCTCCCGACCGTGCTAGATTCTCGCTCGTCATGCCGTTCGACGCCGTAGACAGGCGCATCATCGAGCTCCTCCGCGACGACGGCAGGGCCAGCCACGCCAGCCTCGCCAAGGCCGTCGGGCTGTCGGCGCCGGCCGTGGGCGAGCGCGTGCGCAAGCTGGAGCAGGCGGGCGTGATCCGCGGCTACCGCGCCGTGCTCGACCCCGAGGCGGTGGGGCTGCCGGTGACCGCCTTCGTGATGATCGCACCCCAGCCCCGCACCCCGGCCCGCGAGCTGGTCGCGCGCCTCGAGGCGCTCCCCGAGGTCGAGGCCCTGTACGCGGTGGCCGGCGTCTACTCGTTCATGGCCAAGGTGCGCGCCCAGTCGACGGCCGAGCTCGACGCGCTCCTCGACCGCCTGTTCATGCTCGAGGGCGTGGAGCGCACCGAGACGACGATGGTGCTCCGCACGGTGGTCGAGCGCGCCATGCACCTGCCCTTCGACGCCGAGCCGTGAGCCGCACCGTCAGGCCCATCGCGGAGGCCGACCTCGACGCCGCCATGGCGATACGCGGCTTCGCCTTCGGGCACCCCTTCGGCGACGAGCACCGCGCCTTCCTGAGGCGCAACGCGGCCTTCGTCCTGGGCTCGTTCCAGGACGGGGAGCTGATGAGCGTGGCCACCATGTGGCCCTTCACCGCCTACGTGGGCGGCGCCAGGAAGGGGCTGGGCGGGCTGGCCAGCGTGGCCACGGCGCCCACGGCGCGGCGCCAGGGGCACGTCGCCACCCTGCTGCGCGCCTGGTTCGAGCGCCTGCGCGAGGAGGGCGTGGGTCTGTGCGCCGACTCGCCCTTCGAGCCGCGCTTCTACGCCCGCTACGGCTTCCAGAGCGTGCCGCACGGCTACCTGGTGCGCCTGCCCGTGGACGCCTTCGGGCCCGCCGACCGCGTCGAGGCGCGCCGGCTCGACCCCGGCGACCACGAGCCGCTCCTGAGGGTCCACCGCGCGTTCGCCAGCCGCTACAGCCTGGCCCTCACCCGCGACGACGGCACGCGCGGCGGCATGGACCACGCCACGCAGCCGCCGGGCCTCGAGGGCCAGGTGGTGACCGCCCTCCTCGAGGACGCCTACGCCTGCGTGTGGGTCGACCGTTCGGGCGCCGAGCCGTACCTGTTCGTGCGCGACTTCGCCTACTCCACCCCGGTCGGCCGCCGGCGCCTCCTGGCCTTCCTGGCCGGCTTCGCCGGGCAGGTGAGCACCGTCCAGGTCATGCTCCCGCCGGGCGAGCCGCTGGCCGCCATGTACGGTGACCGCTACCTGCAGAGGATGTCGGGGCTGCAGGTGCGGGTGGTCGACCTGCCGCTGGCGCTGGAGGGTCTGACCTCGGCCGTGGAGGCCGAGTTCGTGCTCGGCCTGACCGACCCGGACTGCCCCTGGCAGGACGGCGCCTTCCGCGTGACGCTGGGTCCGGACGGCTGCGAGGCGCGCCCGCTTCCCGGCGCCGTGGAAGCCGACGTCCGCACCGGCCCGCTCGGCCTGGGGGCGGTGCTGTTCGGCGCGCAGGACCCGGGCTCGCTGCTCGCCACCGGCACCGCCGAGGGCGCGGTGGAGCCGCTACACGCCCTCGCCGGCGTGCTGGCCCGCCACCCCGTGTTCATGCCGCGGGCCGACCACTTCTGACTTGGCACCGGAGGACGCATGGACATCGAGCTCAGGCAGGTCACCCAGTCGGACCTGGACCAGGTCTTCCACCTGCGCGGGGTGGCGTACGGACCGGTCCCCGACAGGCAGCGCGCCCTCGCGACCCTGACCTGGCGGCTCCCCTACGCGCTGGGGGCCTTCGCCGGCGGTCGGCTGCTGAGCATGTCGATGATGATCCCGTTCGAGGCCTACCTGGGCGGCCGGACCGTGACGATCGGCGGCCTGAGCGGCGTCGCCACCGCCCCCGAGGCCAGGCGCCGCGGCCTGGTGGCGATGAGCCTGCGCCGGTGGTTCGAGGACCTGCACGAGCGCGGCGTGGGCTGGAGCGCCGAGCACCCGTTCGACCCGACCTTCTACGCGCGCCTGGGCTACCAGACGGTGCCCAACGGGCACACCCTCGAGGTGCCGGTGTCGCGCCTCAAGGCGACCGCAGGCAGGGCGCAGGCGCGGGAGGCGAGCCTGCTGGCCGCGCCGGTCGGGCCCGAGGCCACCGCCGAGCTGGCGCGCGTGTACGACCGCTACGCTCCGCGCTTCTCGTTCATGCTCACCCGGCAGGACGGCCTCAAGGACTACTGGGGCTGGACGCTCAAGCGCCCCACCGAGGACCTGCCCCACTTCGCCTACCTGGCGGAGGACGCCTACGCGGTGTTCACGACGAAGGAGCACGAGACCGAGGACGACACGACCGTCCTGTCGGTCAGGGACATGGCGTACGCCTCGCCGGCCGGGCGCGCGCGACTGCTGGCGCTGCTGGCCAGCTTCGAGGGCCAGGTGGAGACGGTGCGGGTGCACCTGCCGCCGGGCGACCCCGTCGCCGCCGACTGGGCCTCGTGGCATACGGTGCCCTCCCCCGAGCTGCAGGTGCGGGTCGTCGACCTGGCCGCCGCCCTCGCCTCGCTGCCGTGGCCGGAGGCGACGAGCCTCACGTTGAGGGTCTCGGACCCGGACTGCCCTTGGAACGACGGCACGTTCGCGCTGGAGCTGGGACCGGACGGCGCCTCCACGAGGCGCGCGGACGGCGCCGAACCCGACGCCGCCATCGGCGTCGGGGCGCTGGCGGCGCTGCTCACCGGCGCGGCCGCTCCGGCCACGCTGCTCGCCGACGGCCGCGCCGAAGGCTCCGTGGCGGCCCTCGCGAGGCTGTCAGCGCCCTTGGCCGGTCACCCGGTGTACAAGCCGCACAACGACCACTTCTAGCGTCGACGGGGACCCGACACGTACGCGGCGGCGGCGCCACGTCGGTCGGCGCGCGGGACGCGCTTCGTCAGCGGCCCGCGCGCCCGCTCACTCGGTGACGGCCTCCAGGAACCACTCGGGCAGGCGGTGGCGCTGGCGGCGGAGGAACGTCGGGAAGTCGGCGTCGAGGAGGTAGGTGACGGCGTGGTCCTCGGCGCTGCGCACGGAGCGGCCGTAGGCCTGCACGACGGTGAGGCAGGTGCGCCAGTCGTACCAGTCGCGGTCGCGCTCCATGCGCGCCGATACCTGCTTGTCGCCCAGGAACGGGTAGGGCACCTTGCACAGCACCTGCCACCGGGCCAGGTCGTCGGCCAGGTCGATGCCCTCGGTCATGCTCGGCGTGATGAGGATCGTCGGGTCCGGCGAGGAGAGGTGCTTCACCAGCGCCGCCTCGCGGCCGGCGGCGTCGTGGTGCGTCACGACGCGCCACCGCTCGCTGGGCGCGATGTGCTTCGCCAGGTACGTGGCGATCATGTACGAGTGCGCGTGCACCACGCCCTTGTCGCCGGCGTGGTCCTGCGCCAGCTCCGACACGGCCGCGGCCAGCAGCGGCAGGTCCTTCTCCTGGTGGCGCCGCGTGAGGCGCGCCGAGGGACGCAGCACCAACGGCCGGCGGGACGCCGGGAACGTCGAGGGCACGCGCACGACGGCCGCGTCCTCCTCGTCCAGGCCCAGCGAGCGTAGGAACGTGGCAGCGTCTAGGATCGTCGCCGACATGAACAGCACGCGCTCGGCGTGCGAGAAGACCATGTCGTGGGCGAACGCCGCCACCTCGACTGGCTTGAACGACAGCGTGGCGCCCTGCTGGTCGCGGCCCCGCTCCACGACCCAGTCGACCTCGCCGCTGGCGTGGCTCTCGAGCAGGAACCGCAGACGGGCGTGGCTCGACTCCAGCCACTGCTTGACGCGCAGCCGCTGCACCGACGAGTCGTCGGTGGCGTCGCCCCTCAGCTCCTGGTCGATGGCGCGGGCGCGCCGGAGCATGTCGGGCAGCAGGGCGTCGACGAAGTCGAACGCCACCTCGTCGCCCAGGTCGGGCGGCAGGGCGCGCGCCAGGCCCGCACGGGCGAGCATGCCCTCGCTCACGCCCACCTGCACGAAGCCCATCAGCGCGGCCTCGGTGTTGTGGGCCTCGTCCAGTACGAGCAGCTCGCGCTTCCCGAAGCCGCCGGCGTAGTTCAGCTCGGCCAGGAAGTAGGCGTAGTTCATCGTCACGACGTTCGCTGCCATGGCGACGTCCTTCGCCACGAAGTAGGGGCAGTCGTCGCAGACCGTGAACCGCCGGCCCGTCAGGCACGGCGCCGCGGCGGCGTGGGTGTCGGCGACCAGGCAGGGGTAGTTCGCCCGCCCCTTCATGTTCGCCAGGTCGTCGAAGTCCCTCAGGTACTGGTCCTGCAGCACCTTCTGGGCCGTGAGCACGAAGGCGCTGCCCGCCTCGCGGGCCAGGGTGACGCCGATGGCGCTCTTCCCCGAGCCCGTGGGCGCCTCGAGGACGACGAAGCGCTTGCCGGCGGCGAACGCCGCCCGCACCTCCTCGAGCGCCTCGAGCTGTCCGGGACGGTAGCTGCTGAACGGGAACTCCCCGCTCGCTGGGGCCATGCTCACGCGCGAGGCTATCACGGGGAGGAGCCCGGGCCGCTAACCGGTGAGCCGTGGCCTAGCGGGGCATGGAGACTAGCGGGGTACGGAACGAGGACGCCGGCGACCTCGGGTCGCCGGCGCATCGTGGTGGTGCCGAGGAGGGGACTTGAACCCCTACAGCCTTGCGGCCACTAGCCCCTCAAGCTAGCGCGTCTACCAATTCCGCCACCTCGGCGCGCCGCTTGTGAGCGGGCTCAGACGCAAAAGTCATGTTATCGCCGCGGGAGGAACAGCGTCAAGGAGAAGCGGGACGGACCCGCCGCCCGTGCAGGGTCGGCGAGGCCCCGGGGCGGCGGTCGGCTGAGGCCATCGAGAGGGCCTCGAACCGCCACCGGCGTCCCGGCAGGTAGGGGCCGCGATGAGCGCCTCGCGTGGGCAACGTCTATACTCCGGCCCAAACACCTAGGAGGTACGGCATGAGAGGGTTCACCCGGCTCGTCCCCTTGGTCGCGCTCCTGTCGCTGCTGGGCGCCGCGCTGGCGCAGCCGCCCGACACGCTCCGCCTCATGGCCCCCGCCGCCCCCGGCGGCGGCTGGGACGGCACCGCCAGGGCCATGCAGACGGCCCTCCAGGAGGCCGGCATCGTCGACAAGGTCGAGGTCTTCAACGTGCCTGGCGCCGGCGGCACGATCGGGCTGGCGCAGCTCGCCAGCGCCGAGGCCGGCCAGGGCGACCTGCTGATGGTCATGGGCCTGGTGATGGTGGGCGCCATCCTCAGCAACGACTCGCCCGTGACGCTGGCGAACACGACGCCCATCGCCCGCCTCACCGCCGAGTACGAGGTCATCGTCGTGCCGGCCAGCAGCCCGTACCAGACGCTGCAGGACCTCATCGACGCCTTCCGGGCGGACCCTGGCGCCGTCTCCTGGGGCGGCGGCTCCGCCGGCGGCACCGACCACATCCTGGCGGGCCTGCTCGCGAACGCCGTCGGCGTCGACCCCACGCAGGTCAACTACATCGCGTTCTCGGGCGGCGGCGAGGCGCTGGCGAGCATCATGGGCGGCCAGGTCACGGCCGGCATCTCCGGCTACTCCGAGTGGGCCGGCCAGATCGAGTCGGGCGACCTGCGCGTGCTGGCGGTCTCGGCCCCCGAGCCCGTACCCGGCATCGACGCGCCCACCCTGCGCGAGCAGGGCGTGGACCTCGAGCTCGCGAACTGGCGCGGCGTCGTCGCCCCGCCCGACCTGTCGGACGAGGCGCGCCAGCGGCTCGTGGACGCGGTCGACCAGCTCGCCCAGAGCGAGGCCTGGCAGCAGCAGCTCGAGCAGTTCGGTTGGACGCCGGCCTACATGTCGGGCGACGAGTTCGTCGCCTACCTCGCGGAGGAAGACGCCCGCGTGACGGAGGTCCTCCGGGACATCGGCCTCGTCGAGTGACGGCGTGGAGCTAGGCGCCGCGCGCCGCTCGGTCCCCTGGGGCGACCTCCTGGTCGCCCTGGGGGTCGTCGGTCTGGGCGGCTTCTTCCTGCACGGGGCGCTGACCCTGCGCGTACTCCCCAGCTACGCCCGCATCGGGCCGCGGTTCTTCCCCATACTGGTGGGCGCCGCGCTGCTGGCCTGCGGCGTGCTGCTCCTGGTGCAGGCGCTGCGCGGCGTGCGCGGCGTGCCCGAGGAGGCCGAGGACACCGAGGCCGGGGCCGCCTTCGACTGGGTCCCCGTGGCCGTCATCGCGGTCACCTTGGCGCTGCACGCCTCGCTCGTCTCCCGGCTCGGGTTCGTGCTCTCCTCGACCCTCCTCTACGTGGGCGTGGCGTTCGGGTTCGGCGAGCGCCGCCTGTGGCGCTCCGGTGCCGTCGGCGTCGTCCTGGCGCTCGTCGTCTACCTCGCCTTCACGCGCCTGCTGGGGCTGAGGCTGCCCGCCGGGGTGCTGCGGCTGTGAGCGCCGGGGAGCCGGCGACCTCGCCGACCTGGGGGAGCGGCACGTGACCGACACGCTCCAGGCTCTGCTGCACGGCTTCTCGATCGCCCTCACCTGGCAGAACCTGCTCTGGGCGCTGTTGGGGGTCACCCTGGGCACCGTCGTCGGCATCCTGCCGGGCATCGGGCCGGCGCTGACCGTCGCCCTGCTGCTGCCCGTGACGTTCAACCTCGACCCGGTGGGCAGCTTCATCATGTTCGCCGGCATCTACTACGGCGGCATGTACGGCGGCTCGACGACGTCGATCCTCCTCAACACGCCGGGCGAGTCGGCCAGCATCATCACCGCCATCGAGGGGAACCAGATGGCACGCAGGGGCCGCGGGGCCGCGGCCCTGGCCACGGCCGCGATCGGCTCGTTCGTGGCCGGCACCATCGCCACGCTGGGCCTGACGTTCGTGGCGCCGGTGATGGCGCGGCTGGGCCTGGCCTTCGGCCCGGCCGACTACTTCGCGCTCATGGTCCTGGCCTTCACGACCGTCACGGCCGTGCTGGGCTC
>CAZGXF010000024.1:0-25802 GCA_964529575.1 uncultured bacterium | reverse complement strand
CAGGGCCCGAAGGTCCGGCAGGGCCGCCAGGACCTCCCGGACCTACCGGGCCGCCCGGACCAGCTGGGCCGGAAGGGCCCGCCGGCGACACCGGCCCGGCCGGCCCGCAGGGCCCCGAGGGACCCGCCGGGCCTCCCGGACCGCCAGGACCGGCCGGGCCGGAAGGACCCGAGGGTCCGGCAGGGGCGCAGGGTCCGGAGGGACCGGCAGGACCTGCGGGCCCGCCAGGGCCGGAGGGTCCACCGGGTCCCGCTGGCCCCGAGGGACCCGCCGGGCCTCCCGGTCCGCAGGGCGAGCAGGGACCCCAAGGCGAGCAGGGACCGCCCGGCGAGTGCGACTGCCTCCTCGGCCTGGGCCGCACCTCGGCGAGCGAGTTCACGGTGCCGCAGGTGCAGCCGGCGGTGGCCGTCGCGCCGGCGTCTCGGGTCCCCGCGCTGGCGGGCACCGTCCTCGTCATCGAGCCGGTCGTGCCCGCCTGCCGCGCAGGGGACCTGCCGCCCGGGGTCGACTACGTCATCGAGCCGTTGGCGCCGCCTGGGGGTCCGCTCGGCTGAGCTCGCGCTAGCCATCGCCCCGCCGGCGCTTCCTCGCCACCGCGCGGCCGGCGCTTCGACCCGACGGCGGGACCGCAGCGCCGGCGCCCGCGAACGGCGGCGCCGCGGGGCGGCGCCGCGCCACCGGCCCCCGGCTCGTCAGGGGACCAGGTACTGGCTCAAGCCCGGACGTCCGAACAGCGCCACGCGGTCCGGCGCCGGTGCGAGCGAGAGGAGCATCAGTAGCGGGTCGGCGCGAACCGCCGCGCTGCCCGGTCCCTGGTGCAGGGTCCCCTCCCGCGACGCCCGCCACACCTCGTAGCCGGGGAACGGCTCGCCCGCCGTCACGACGACGCTCGCCACGGCCAGCCCCCTGGCGCTGGGCGGCTCCACCGTCCGCCCCGCGCCCAGACCGTCGCCGCGGTCGTACGTCGCGCTCACCCCCGCCAGGGCGAGCGGCGCCGCCGCGATGAGGACGCCCAGGAGCGGGACGATCGCCTGCTTCTTCATCTCCGACCTCCTGGTCGGAAGGTAGGCAGCGCCCCGTGACGCCTCCGTGATGCGCCCGTTAGGCCAGGCATGCAGCAGGGGGCTATGGTGACGCCCGATGGCACGACAACCCACCGCCGGCGCCGGTACGCCGCGCCGGGTGAGCCTCCCTGACGCGGCCCGCGCGCTCGGCCTGGCGGAGGACGAGCTCGTCGAGCTGATGCGCGAGGCCGGCGTGAGGCTCGAGGGACCCCGCTCCGGCTGGCTACTGGACGCGGCCGACGTCGAGGCGGTCACCGCCGAGCGCAAGCGGCTGCGGGAGCGCAACCGGCGCGAGCTCGAGCGGCTCGGGGCGGCCCTGGACGAGGGCCCTTGAGCTGGTCCTCGGAGCCCGCCGGCGGGCGACCGCACGCACGCGCTCGCCAGACAGCTCGGTCAGTCCAGGCGGTCGGCGAGGGAGCCCACCAGGCCCAGGAAGCCGGAGAAGCCGCCGTCGTACGCCTGAAGCCGCTCTATGGCGTTCCTGGCCGGGGCCGCGAGGTCGTGGGGGTAGGGCACGTGGCTGAACACCGGCGTGCCGCGGTCGTCGCCGCTGCCGGCCGCGAACGACCACACGAACAAGACCGGCTCGGGGTGGTCTGGGAGGTGGAGCGAGACGCCGTCGAGACGGAACGAGCCCGGGTCGCGGCCGCTGCCCCAGGCGACCCAGTCGCGGGCGGCGAACGGCGCCAGCTCGGCCGCGGTCAAGCGCCGGTACCGCCCGACGCTCATGTCAGGAAGACGCGCTGGTCGCGCGGGTCGACGAAGGGGCGGAGGCGGTCGACGAGGTCGTCGAGGTCCTGAGGTCGCTCGATGACCATCAGTAACGACTGGTACTCGACGCAGAAGGGGTAGGTGAACCCGGTGACGCTGCGCACCTCGCCGCGGCGCGGGTCGAACGTGACGATCGCGACCGGCTTCCTGCGCCGCTGTCCGCGGGCCGGCCCCACAGGTCCCCGGTCCCAGCCGTAACCGTGCAGCGCCACGTAGACGAGCTCGTCGGTGGTGCGCCACAGAGGCAGGTACTCCTGCGCCTCCTGGGCGGAGAGGAGCTCCGCGAACGCGGCATGCGGCTGGGGTAGGTGGCGCCTGTACGGACGGACCATGGCGGGGACGGCGGCCCATGAGGGCCGGATGAGGCCGACGATAACGCGTACCCTTCGCGCCGCTTCGTTGGCCCTCGCCACGAACGGCCCTTCATCGACCGCTCATGTGGGTGGACGCGCTTGCCCCTCAGCCTTGGGCGACGAGCTCCAGGAACTCGTTCACGACGCGTGGGTCGAACTGCTTGCCGGCCTGGTCCTCGATGTACTCGAGCGCCCGCTCCCGGGTCCACGCCGCGCGGTAGGGGCGGTCGGAGGTCAGGGCGTCGTAGACGTCCACGACGGCGAAGATCCGCGCCGCCAAGGGGATGCGCTCCCCGGAGAGGCCCCGGGGGTAGCCGGTGCCGTCCCAGCGCTCGTGGTGGGCGTACGGGATGTCGAGAGCGGGGCGCAGGAACTCGATCGGCGAGAGGAGCTCGACCGCGTAGGTGGGGTGCCTCTTCATCACCTCCCACTCCTCGGGGTCGAGCTTCGCGGGCTTCAGGAGGATGCTGTCGGGCACGCCCATCTTGCCGATGTCGTGCAGCAGCGCGCCGCGCCTGACATGCACCAGCTCCTCGGGCGGCACGCCCATGCGCTCGGCCAGCCTCGCCGTCATGTCGGTCACCCGCCGGCTGTGGCCCTCGGTCTCCTGGTCGCGCAGGTCGAGCGCCCGGCCCCAGCCCTCTATCGTCCGGTCGTAGGCGAGGCGGAGCTCGAGGTTCGAGCGCTCGAGGCTCTCGAACAGCGTGGCGTTGTCGAGGGCGATGGCCGCCTGGGTGGCGAGGGTCGTGAGGAAGTCGTGCCAGTCGTCGTCGGGCCGCAGCTCGCTGCGGTGGAACAGCTCCAGCACGCCCTGCAGCCGCCCCTTGGCCACGAGCGGCGTGGCGACGTAGCTCTTGAACCCCTCCTCCTGGATCTTGCTCTCGGCCGCGAACGCGGCGCGCAGCTCGCCCTCGTCGGTCACCACCACGCGGCTGCGCTCCAGGGCCGCCCTCCCGGCCAGGCCCTCGCCCAGGTTCAGCGCGGTGTTGCGGAGGACCTTGCCGCGGAAGCCGCGGCTGGCCCCGAACACGAGCACGTTGCGCGAGGGGTCGAGCAGCAGCACCGAGGCGGCGTCGACCTTCAGGCGCCGCGTGACCTGCAGCAGGACGACGTCGAGCGTGAGCCCGAGGTCCAGGCTGCCGGTGATGGCCCTGTCGATCTCGTGCAGGGCGGTGATGTGGTCGAGCCTCTCCCGCAGCTCGCTGCCGAGCGTCTCGATGCGGGTGCGCGCCGCCGCGACCTCGCTGCGGTCGAGCCCCATGCCGACCACGTACACGTCGCCGCCGCGCATGAGCCTGGCGCCGTGGAAGACGAACGGCACCCCCTGGCCGTCGCGAGACCGCAGCCGGACCTCGCCGACGCCAACGCCGCGTTCGAGGACCTCGCCGAACAGCCGCTCCACCGCCTCCTCCTCGCCCGGGGCGGCGAGCTGCGCGGGCGTCTTGGTCGCGATCTCGGTGGAGGTGTAACCGAGCACGCGCTCGAGGTTGCGGTTCCAGCGGCTGATCTTGCCGTCGTACCTGACCAGGGCGAAGAGGCCCGGCGTGTGCTCGATCATGGCCTCCACCAGGCTCTTCTCCTCGAGGAGCTCGGCCTGGGTGTTCAGGCGGTCGTTCGCCTGCTCCTTGAGACGCACCTGGTAGTCGAGCGCGTCGGTGAGCGTGGCGCGGAAGACGAGACCGAAACGGTCGAGGAAGAACGCGATGAGCAGGAGGAGGACGACCGCCTGGACCGTGAGGTCCAGGTCGGCGGGCGCGGCCCCGGGGACCAGGCCGCGCGACTGGAGCAGCGTCGTCACCACGACGGCGCCGACCGACCAGCCGGAGACGAGGGTGAGCGCGCGCCGGTCGAGGACGAGCCCGGCGAGCACCATGGGCACGGCGAGCGTGAGCAGGCTGAGCGGGCTGGCCTGCAAGCCGCCGAGCAGGAGCGGGACCGTGCCGCCCAGCACGAGCACGACCATCACCGTGGCGACCGCGACGCCGAAGCGCTGCCGGTGGTTGAGCCAGAGGGCCGCTCCCAAGACCGGCACGGCCACGAGGTTCACCCAGAAGGCCGTCGTCTCCCACGGCGCCCTGGTGCTGGCCACGACCGTGACCAGCGTGACGGCCGCGATCGCGAGCAGGACCCACAGCACGCGCTGTACGACGGCGATGCGCTGCTTCTCGACGCGGGAGAAGAGCTCCGTGGATACCTGGGTCACGCCTGGCGGGCAGCACCGAGCACGGAGGACGCCGCTGTCCGCGGTCGAGCGCGGCCGGTGCTAGAGGACGGGACGCGAGGACGCTCGGTCATGCATACCCCCTGTACGCTGCACGCGCCCAACCCCCAGGGCGCGGGACGGTGAGACGCAGACAGACTAAGGGAGCCGTGACCCGAGTGCAGGTCACACCTCTCACCGCAGCGCGGAACAGCGCCGGGCGGGCGGTGCGGGGACGCGCGGCGAGCGCCGCGCCTGGCGGCTCGAGGGTCCTGGGGCCAGGACCGCCGTCGCGCGGTGTGCGGCGCGGCGAGGTCAGGCGGGAGGCCGCGCCAGCACGTCCGCCAGCGCCGCGCTGATGGGCAGGCCGGCCTGCTGCTCCACGAACAGCCACTGCCCGGCCGGGTTCACCTCGAGGAAGTAGAACTCCCCCGTCGCGTCGCTGCGCCGTAGGTCGGCGGCGCCGTAGACCAGCCCGAGACGCTGCATCAGGCGCCTGAGCCCCTCCTCCACGTCGCCAGGGAGGACCGTCGGCCTGGCGACGGCGCCCGTGAGGTTCATGCGGAAGTCGATCGGGTAGGCGCCGCCGCGCGCGTCGATCTCGGCGGCGAAGACGCGGTCTCCCACCAGCGTCACGCGGTAGTCGGGGCCGGCCACGTACTCCTGGAAGATGACCGGCGCGTGCCTGATGGCGTCGAGGCGAGCGAGCTCGGCCTCGCCCACCAGCCTCGTCTCGCGCCAGGCGGTGTCGGTGGCGGTGAAGGGCTTGTAGACGAACCGCTCCCCTGGTGACCCGGCGACGAACGCGGCCGCGGCGCGCGGGTCGTTCGTGATGAGCGTCCTGGGCACCCTCAGGCCCACCTCGACCGCCAGGGCGAGCTGGCGGCTCTTGCGGCCGGCGGCCTCGTCCTTCACGGGGTCGTTCACCCAGGTAGCGCGCAGGCTCTGCCACAGGCCCGCCAGCGCGTCGTGGCACTCGGAGTGCGCGAAGCGGTAGTGCTCGGGGTCGGTCACCGCCGGGTCGACGCCGTACGGCTGGGGCCGCCGCCACCACGCCGACCTGACCTCGTCCAGGTCCACGGTCCCGTGGGGGGTGTCCAGGAGGCGGTAGGCGCCGGCGTCGCCGCAAGCGAGCCGCAGCCGCTGCGCGCGCGGGAACTCCGAGAGGTCCCACAGGAACACCGTCTCGCCCCTGGCGGCGAGGTGGTGCATGACGGCGGCGGCGTGCAGGTCCTGCGGGTGCGACAGGACCAGGATCACGCCGCCGCTCCTCGCGACGAAGGGGTCAGCCGCGACCCTCGCGGCGCGACCCGCCGGAGCGCGACGCCCGCTCGAGCTCCTCGAGACGCCTCTGCTGCTGCGTCAGGAGCGAGCGCAACGACTCGATGCCGGAGCGGATGGCGGCGAGCTCGGTCTCGGCGCGGCCCACTCCGGCATCGTCGCCCCACCACTGGCCGCCCGCGCCCTGGCCGCCCGCGCCCTGGCCGTAGCCCTGCCCGTAACCGGAGGCGCTGGCGATCATCTGGTCGAACACGCGCCAGTCGGGAGCCTGGTGCTGGGTGGCGAGCACGAACGGCGCCTGGCCCCAGCCGCCGGCCTGCGGTCCCCAGACGTCGGGCGGCAGCACCGGCTGCTCGAGGTCTGGGATCCCCTCCCGCAGCGTGTCGGTGAGGGGCGGCTTGCCGGGCTCGTCGACGTCGGGGAAAGTGGGCAGGCCCCCCTGGTCGACGAGCGGCGGCGTGCCCAGGTCGAGCGTGGGCAGCGTCCCCGGGTCGTCGAGCTGCGGCACCGTGGGCATCTGGTCGATCACGGGCAGCGTCGGCTGGTCCACCGCGGGGTTCGTGGGCGGCTGGTCCAAGACCGGGTTCGTGGGCGGCTCGTCGGCGATGGGCAGGGTGGGCTTGACGTCCAGGCGCGGGGCCGTCGGAGGCTGGTCGATCCACGGCAGGGTCGGCGGCCTGTCGACGCGCGGCGGCGTGTCGAGCCACGCCACCGTGACGTCGAACCGCGGGATCGTCTCGCGGACCGGCGCCGTCCAGATGTCGCGGCTCGGCGGCGTCTCGATCGCGGGTATCGAACCGACGTCGATGACGGGGGCGGTGCGCATGCCGCAGCGGTCGAACGCCGCCCTGGCGTTCACGATGCCGGCGCCGGTGTGCTGGTCGAAGCCCGCCGGGCCGATGTCCTTGGCCGTGGCCTTCAGGCAGTCCTTGACCTGCTGCGGGGTGAGCGACGGGTTCGCCTGCAGCAGCAGGGCGGCCACGCCGGCGACGACCGGGCACGCCGCCGACGTCCCGTTGTCGGGGTCGAAGTAGCCCGCGAAGTGGCTGATGCCGCACAGGTCCGGCTTGTCGGGGTCGAGGGCGGCCGGCCCCTGGCTGGAGTAGCCGATGAACTGCTCGTTGCGGTTCACGGCGCCGACGGTGATCACGCGGGGGTGGCCGTTCGCCCCCCAGATGCTCATGCCCGGCCCGACGTCGCCGCCGCAGCGGCCGTCCGGGCACGTCTCGCCGCAGTTGCCGGCGGCGAACAGGACCGTGATCCCCTCCTCGATGGCCTCGACGACCTTGCGCGTGAACGGGTGGTTCGGGTCGCGCGCGTAGGCGGGGTCCCAGTCCTCGCGGTAGATGCCCCAGCTGTTCGTGAGGACGTGCGGCGTGCCGTCGGTGCGGTGCCTGTCGATCGCCCACTGGAACGCCTGCAGGGCGCGGGAGATCGTGCCGGGCGAGTCGATGGCGCCCGCGATCCTCAGGTCGTAGAGCTGCGCCTCGGGGGCGATGCCGAGCACGTCGGTGGCGCTCATGTTCCCGTGCTCGCCCCAGGCCGAGGCCCTGGTGCCCCAGTCGACCTCCGGCCAGCCGCCGATCACGCGGCCGACACGGCGGGTCGTCTCGCCCGGCGCCACCGGCCGGCCCTGCGCGGTGATGCCGCCGTCGACGACGCCGACCACGATGCCCGCCCCGCGGAAGCCGTTCGCCCAGATGACGTCGGCACCCAGGTACGCGGCGACGTCCGCCAGCGTCCCCTTGGCGACGTCGAAGGCGCAGTCGCACGGGGGCACCGGGCACGTGGCCATGGCGTTCATGGCCGGCTGGACCCTCGCGGCGGTCGCGTCGTCGGCGAACGGGGCGATGGGCGTGTCGCGCCACACCTGGACGACGTCGGGGCGCTTGCGCAGCTCCTCCATGACGTCCTCGGAGGCGACCTCGGCCCTGACGATGAACGTGCCGCCGAAGGCCGCGCTCTGCCCCTGGGGTCGCATGGGCACGGGCTCGAAGCGCGGGTCGATGGTGAGGCCGGGGATGTCGATGCGCGACGCGTCGCTGGCCACGCTGGCGGCCGACGAGCCGGGGACCTGCCTGAACTCCACCATCACGCTGATGGGCCCCTCGGCCCTCGTCTCGGCGGCCCGCTTGGAGCCAGAGGCCTTGCCTGCCTTCCTCTCCCTAGCCATCCTCGACCTCCCATCCGCGGCGCGCGCCCGTCAGGGCCGTCGCGCCTAGAGCTGCGGCCGGTCTGTCAGGTCGGAGGCAGGGGTCCGTGTACGTGGTCTGGCGAGGGCAGGTCGCTGCGAGCGCGTGTGGCGAGCGCACGACGACACCTCTACAGCCTGACTCTGGCTCGCGTCATGTTGGACCCGCTCCGTGGCGGTGTCAAGTGCAGGTGCCGCGTTCTTCCCGGCGACAGCGGGTCTCTCCCGCTTGACAGCCGCCGGCCGCGACCCTATCCTGTGCGCACACCCTTATTATCTAAGGGTGACGAAGGGAGGCGGGTCCGATGCCCCCGCGGCCGCTCAAGCAGACCCAGATCCTCGAGGCGCTGAAGGGCGCGTACGAGCGCACGGGCACCACGCCTGACCTCTCCTCGCTGGCGCGCAGCTTCGGCATCACCTACCCCACGCTGCGCGAGCACCTGAAGGCCCTCGAGGCCAAGGGCAAGCTCGTGCTCGAGAGCCGCGGCCCCGGCCGCGCCCCGCGCCTGCGCCTGCTCGGCACTGCGGTGGGCGTCCCGCTCTTCGGCGAGATCGCCGCGGGCCTGCCCGTCGGCACCTACCCGGAGCCAGAGGGGTACCTGGCGCTCCGCGGCCGGCCCGACCACTTCGCGCTCCGGGTGCGCGGGGACTCCATGGCCGACCGCATCGAGGACGGCGACGTCGTCCTCCTCCACCGGGGGGAGCCGCAGCGCTCGGGCGAGGTCTGCGCGGTCAGGGTGGGCGAGGACGAGACCACCCTGAAGTACCTGGAGTGGAGCCAGTCGCGGTCGGGGGACAGGCCCCTCGAGTACCACCTGCGGCCTCACAACGCCGCCTACCCCACGCTCACCGTCCCGGCGTCCGAGCTGCACGTCGACGGCGTCATGCGCGGCCTGGTGCGCGGCGAGGTGGTGCAGGACCTGCTGTTGGAAGGGAGTGGTTGACGGCCCCTAGGTCGCAGCCAGGCCTCTAGGCGAGAAGAAAAACGGAAGGACACATCCACCGCCGCCAAGCAAGAGAATGTGTCCTTTCGCCGCCCATAGTCGACCGCCGTAGCGGTCGGAACTCAGGTCTCTCTCATGCTAACACCAGCCAACAGGGCAACCAAGCCGACCCCGGTTCTCGGCACCCCGCCGCGGCCGGGCCGGCCGCCCACGGGGCGCCCGCCGCTGCGCCGGGGGAGCGGGGGACGCGCGTGATCGCCGCCCTCTGCTTCGACCCCCTGCCCCTGTTCCTGGCGGTCAGGACCGACCCGGGGCTGGCGCGGGCGCCGCTCGTCAGCGTCGAGGAGCAACGCGTCACGCACGCCAACTCCGTCGCCAAGCGCCACGGCATCACGCCCGGCATGCGGCTCGACGGCGCGCGCATGCGGGTCGAGGGCCTGCAGGTCGTCTCCTACTCCGAGCCCGACCTGCAGCACGCCTGGGACGAGCTGCTGCGCGAGCTGACCGGCCACACCCCTTGGGTCGAGAGCCTCGCGCGCGGCCGGGCGCTGGCCCGGCTCGAACCGGCCGAGGCCGAGGCGCTGGCGGCCGCCTACGGCGTCCGCGTCGGCCTCGCGCCCGACTGCGAGACCGCCGAGCTGGCCGCCCTCAGCGCGCGGCCGGGTGCGACGCGCCGGGTGGACGACGTCCAGGGCTTCCTCGCCCGCCTCCCCCTGCGCTTCCTGAGGGGTGTGGGGCTGTCGGACGGCAACCTCACCCGCCTGACCTGGCTCGGCCTGGGCACCGTCGGCCACCTGGCCGCGTGGACGCCGTCACAGGTCACCTCGTACCTGGGCGACGAGGGCGACGCCGTCCTCCGCTACGTCCACGGCCCGCGCCGCACCGCTCTCAGGCCCTTCGAGCAGGTGCCCACCATCAGCCGCTCGCTGGCCTTCACCGAGCCCGTCGTCGAGCCGGGCCAGCTGCTGCCCGCCCTCGACCGCCTCGCCAACGAGGTCGCCCAGCTGCTGGGCGGCCGCGCCGCGCGGCGGCTCACGCTCACCGCCAGCCTCCCCGGCGGCACGCGCCGCGCCAGCCGCCTCAGCAAGCGGCCGCTCACGCAGGCGCGCCACATCCGCCAGCAGGCTCTCTTCGCGCTGCACGACAGCCGCGCCCAGGGCCAGCCCATCGAGCGGATCACCCTCGAGGTCACCGCCCCCGAGCCACTGGGCGTGCAGGAGGGGCTGTGGCCCCGTCGCGAGCGGCGCCAGCGGGCGCTCGAGGCCACGCTGGAACGCTTCCCCGGCGCGCCGCGGCGGCTCGAGTGGCAGGACCCCCACACCCAGGCGACCGACAGGGTCGGGCGCTGGGAGGGCTACGCCCGGGAGGGCGGCGCGTACGACGCCGCTTCGGTGGCCGAGCGCGGGGTCCCGGCCCTCGCCACCCGCGGCCGGCGCCGCCGCGCCGCGAAGGACGAGCGGGCCACCGTGCCGGAGGCGGCGCTGGCCGCGTCGGTGCCGCTGTTCGAGGACCAGCCGTACGAGCCGGCGACGGGTGTCGCCGACGTCGCCCACGCGCAGCCGGCGCCGGAGCCCGCGCCCGGCACCGTCGCGGCCGCGATGTACGTGGACGCCCTCTTCACCGGCGCGTTCACGCCGGCCACCGAGATGACGCACGACGACGAGGGCCTCGGCGTGCCCGCGCACCTCGTCGCCGCCACGCAGGCCGGCCAGCCCGAGCCGGCCCAGCGGCGGCTCTTCGCCCCCCGGCGGCGCGGCCAGCGCTACACCGAGGAGTACTCGCTCGAGGACGACGACTACGGGCTCGAGGCCGCCTGAGCCGCGCGGGCGGCGCCGTGGGCGAGCGCGCCGCCGTGCGGGAGGAAGCCGCCGCGGCGCCCCGAGCCCGGAGCGACGCCGGGCCCGTCGCGGCTCCCGCTCGCGCGTGGCGGACGCGGCGCGCCCGCGCCGTGCGGGCGCTATCCTCCGGCGGGCCGTACGAGAGCGAGGCCCCCGGAGGTCGGAGATGGGTCTACCCGGATCGCGTAGACGTGTGACCGGCGCCGCCGCGGCGGCGCTCGTTCTCGCCCTGGCGGGCACGGCCGCAGCGGGCGCCGGCAGGCTGGGGCCCGGCGACGAGCAGCTCGTCGGCGGCGAGTACTTCGACCGCGTCACCTTCGACGCCGCGGCGGGCGACACCGTCAGCATCGAGCTCACGTCAACGGAGTTCGACCCGTACCTGATCGTCCTGGACGCGAACGAGCAGCCGATGTTCCAAGAGGACGACTCCCCCGGCGCCGGCCTGAACGTGAACGTGACGGTCACGCTGCCCGCGGCGGGCCGCTACACGGTCGTGGTCACGTCCGCCTACCCCAACGAGACGGGCGCGTACCGGCTCACGATCGCGGCGGCGGGCGCCGGTGGCGCCCCGACCCCTCAGCCGAACCAGCCCGCCCCTCCGCCGAACCAGCCGTCGACGACGGTGCCGGCACCCCCCTCCCAGCCCGGCACGGTCACGGGCACCGTCGTCGACACGCAGGGCCGCCCGATCGCCGGCGCGCGCGTGTGGGTCCAGCCCTCCATCACCACCGGCCTCGTCGAGGTCAGGACCGACGCGAACGGCCGCTACGTGGCCCAGGGGCTCATCGACGTGCCCTACACCGCCAAGGCCTGGGCGTACGTCGAGTACGGCGGCAGGCAGCTCTGCCTGCGCCTGGGCATGGGCTCCCCCGCCGACTACGACTCGTTCGTGCCCAGCCAAGGCGCGGTGCGCGACTTCCGCTGGCAGCTCACCGGACCCATCGAGGACCTGCGCAACCTGAACGAGTACTTCGGCGGGATGCTGCGCGTGATGAACACCGGCAACTACACCGGCGGCCGCATCGAGCTCACGTTCACGCCGACGGGCCCCCGCATCGACGGCTCCACGGTGGCGCCCTTCACCCGCACCCTGAACGACCCCGGACGCGACTACGACGTCCACGACCTGCCGGTCGGCCCCTACCGCGTGACGGCCGCGCTGGTCGGCGCCGACGGCTCGCGCCGCCCGCTGCGCATGAGCCGCGACTCGCTCGCGCCGGCCAGCGAGGCGCTCGACATCGACTGGACCGGCGACGGCACGTGCACGAACACCAACGGCTTCGAGTGGGTGTACGCCTGGCTCGAGACGCCGTGAGGTAGGCCCGACCGCGGCCTAGACGTCCACGACCAGCGCCACCGCCAGCAGCACCCACTGGGCTACGAGCGTCCAGGACGGGTAGCCGAAGGCCTCGAGCAGCAGCGCCGGCAGCGCCACGACGATCGCCGCCACGGCCTGAGGCTCGAAGCGCGTGGGCGCGGCACCGGTCCACGACGAGTACTTCTCGACCACCAGCGCCGCCGTGAGGGCCAGGGCCACGAAGCCGGCGGCGCTCGAGGCGCCGCCAACCGACAGGCCCAGCGCCGGCACGGCACCCAAGAGCGCCGCGGCGCCGGCGGCCGCCACCGCCAGCACCGCCAGCGCCGGCAGGAGACGACCCCAAGTGCGCGCGGCGGGCGGCAGCGGCGCGAGGCGCGCGGGCGGCGCCGGCCCCAGCAGCGCCGCGACGGCCTGACCGACGAGGAAGGCGGCGAACAGCACGGCGACGGCGCCGCCCAGCGCGGCCATGCCGAGCGCGGCGCCGACCCCCACGCCCGGCAGCCGCGCCGCCGCCGCTCCGCTCGCGGTCAGGCCGGCGACCGCGGCGGCGAGAGCCTGCAGGGCGAGGCGCGGCCACTGCAGCGCGGGACGACGGTAGAGGGCCGAGGCCGCGCGCCAGGCGAGCGCCAGCCAGGCCGGACGCGCGGCGGGCGGGCGAGGCAGCGAGCGCTGGGGCCGCAGCGTACCCGGCTTGTCGTGCAGGGCGGCGAGGAGCCGGTCGCGCTCGGCGCCGCCCGCCCCTCCGCCCAGGTCGAGGCCCGCGAGCTGCGAGATGAGCTGCAAGGACCGCAGGCCGCTGAGCTGCGAGAGCACGAAGCTCTGCGGCGCGAACCGCGGCGGCCACGTCGCGGCGAGCGAGCTCCGCGCCGCAAGCCACGCGCAGGCAGCGAGCGCGAGCGGCGCCGCCACCGCCAGAGGGCTCGCGGACACGAGCGCGCCCGTGACCGCGGGCGACCAGACCGCGCCCCCGCCAAGCAGCAGGGAGGCCACAGGCGCCAGCGCCGACAGCGCGGCGCCGTAGGTCAGCACGCCGCCCGCCACGCCCGCCGTGAGGCCCGGCCGGAAGGCGTGCGAGGCGCCGGCGTAGCGGAGCCAGAGCAGGTCGACGCGCGCGACCGCCAGCGCCGCGAAGGCGACGGCCGCCCACGGCGCCGGCGCGTGCAGGTAAGAGGCGGCGAGCAGCGACCACGCCGCCCCCAGCACCGCCCCGCCGAGCCCGGCCGCGGCGCGCCTCAGCCAGAGGCGGTAGCCGAGCGCGGCGCGCGGCGGCACGGGCGCCAGGGCCAGGCGCACGAGGTCGCGCCGGTCGAGGTGCACGGGCGGCACGGCCACCCGCAGGGGCAGCGCCAGCCACGACGCCACCGCTGCCGAGGCCACCGCCGCCAACGAGGCGGGCAGGGGCTCGGCGCGGGGGACGAGGACGAGCTGCACGCCCGAGGCGACGAACGCCACCAGCCAGAACACGAGGTAGCCGACGGTCCACCAGCCCACCGCCTTGCCGACCCAGCGAGCGTACGCGCGCGCCGAGCGCAGCAGGGTGCGCCGGCGCAGGAAGCCGACGGCCCCCGCGCTGGTGGCCGCCCACCCGACGCCCCCGGACGTCGCGGCCCGCCCGCGGCTGTCCATCAACGTCGCCCCCGCGGCTCCGCGGCCGCGACCGGCTCGAGCCGGCCCGCCGCGACCGCCACGACGCGGGCCCCCAGGAGCTCGGCCAGGTCGCGCTGGTGGCCGGTCAGCAGGACGGCGCCGCCGCCGGCGACGCGCTCGGCCAGGAGCCGCCGCAAGAGCTCCTGCGCCTCGAGGTCGAGCGCGTTGAAGGGCTCGTCGAGCAGCGTGAGCGGCCGCTCGAGGGCGAGCGCCAGCGACAGCGCCAGCTTCTGCCTCATGCCGCGCGAATGCGCGCCCGGGTACTCGCCGGTGCGCCCGCCGAGCCCGAAGCGCTCCAGCAGCTCCAGCGCGCGGCCCTCGGCGGCCGGGTCGCGGTAGAGGGCGGCGTTCAGGTAGGCGTGCTCCTCGAGGGTGAGGTCCTCGTAGAGCGCCGGCTCGTCCGGCGCGAACACGAAGGCGGCGCGGCCCGAGAGCGAGGTCGGCGGCCGGCCCGCGACCTCGACGTCGCCGCTAGCTGGCACCAGTCCCACGAGCGCGCGCAGGAAGGTGCTCTTCCCCGCGCCGTTCGGGCCGGTCAGCAGCGTCAGGTCTCCGGGGTAGAGCGTGAGGTCTGCGCCCTCGATCACGCTGACGCCGCCCAGGCGCACGCTCACGCCCGAGGCGACGAGGACGGGAGCGGTCGTGGCGTTCACGAACAGCAGCCTTACACGGCGGAGCGCCCGACGACCTGAACCGGGGTCGTCGGGCGCTCGCGGTCCCTACGGCGCGGCCTGCCAGCCGTCGGGTCGGGCGTGCGGTCAGTCGGGCAGGAGCAGCACCACCTCGCCCTCGCGCAGCTCGTAGCGGGTGCCGACGGGCCCGCCGTCCGGCGCCGGGTAGGGCGCCACGGACGTCACGACGCGCGGGAAGCCGAGCTCGTCCTGGATCGTCCGGCCGAGGTCGAGGACCCAGGCGCCATCCTGGAAGCGCCAGACCTCGCTGCCCGTCCAGACGTCGTCCTGCCCGTCGTCGTCGGTGTCCATGCCGCCGGTGAGCAGGATCGCCACGTCGCGGGCGACGCCGCCCTCGAAGACCACGTTCTGGTAGTTCGAGTCCCTCTGGCTGAACGTGTAGTAGCCGTACTGCCTCTTGCCCTTGAAGACGGACAGGTTCACGCCGACGGGGGCGCCGTTGACGGTGTTGGCGTCGAGGTCGATGACCATCTCGCCCTGGAAGCTCCCGAGGTCGTTCCAGGGGGTCGCCCAGGCGCGGATGAGGTCGCCGTTGCGCTCCACCTTCACGCGCGACTGCCTGCCTCCCCAGCCGCCGGAGAGGCTCGTGTAGGTGCCGCCGACGGAGACGTTGGTGAGCACGGTCTGGCTGCGGCCCTCGAAGTACGAGATGCCCCAGCCCTGCCTCGGGTCGTTGCCCCCCTGCGTGCGATGGGCGACGAGCGCCTTGTTCACCCCGTTGTCGCGGACGAAGGCGATCACGAGGCCGATCGAGTCGTCGTCAGCGTCCACCGAGGCCAGCGTCGCCTCGAACTTGTAGTACTCGAGCGCGTCGCTGAGAGGGCTCACGACCATCTCGTGGGTCGACGTGTTCTCGGGCTGGCGGATGCTGCCCAGGCCGCTGTCGTAGACCCACTTGGCGGCGTCGCCGGTCGCGGTGCTCGGGTCCTCGAAGTAGTCGCCGTCGCTGGCGCGGGGCCAGGTGTTGAAGACCTCCTGGAACGTCGGCGGCTCGTAGTTCGACGTGCGGAAGGCCTCGAACTCGTCCACGTCGTCGAAGACGAACGAGTCGACTGGCGGCAGCGTGACGTTGAGGTTGACGGTGGCGGTGGACTCGGTGCCGAGCTCGTCGACGACGCGGTAGGTGAACCAGGCGCCGTCCTCGCGCAGCCCGGTGGAGCTCACGGTGAGCGTCGTGCCGTTGCCGGTGACCGTGACGTTGTGCGCGTTGACGATGCCGTCGAAGCCCCAAGCGAGGAGGTCCGAGCTGTACACGTCGTTCGCGAGGAGGTCGGCGATGGCGACCTGGGCGGTGCCGCCCTCGACGATGTCGAAGGGGCCGTCGTCGTTGGCGGTGAGCGTCGGCAACGTGACCACGAGAACGCCGCTCACGGTGACGGTGCCGCCGTCCGGGTTGGTGATGACGAGGTCGTAGGTGCCGGTGGACGCGCCGCTGGTCACCTTGAGGAGGACCGTGATCCGCCCCTCGTAGTCGAAGGTGACCGACTCCACGACCAGGCCTGAGCCGTCGTACGCCGCGATGGCGCCGTCCTGGAAGGCCTCGCCGTAGATCGCGACGGTGATCGTGTCGCCGACCTGGGCGTTCTGCCCGCTGACGAAGGCGACTTGCGGCTTCGGGTTGACCGTGACGGAGCCGACGTACTCGTCCGCGACACCGGCCACGCCGGCGCGGTTCTCTACGGCGAACCCGAACTGGCCCACCGTCCCGGACCGGACGCGGAAGGTCGCTGAAGCTGCGCCGGCGGGGATCGTCACGCTGGAGACGGCCTGCTCGCCGTGTCCGTCGTGGAAGACCAGGACGTCGGAGACGAGGTCGAGCGTGACGTCGACGGGCGCGAGCACCGGCAGGCCGTCGGCGTCCTGGAGCTGCACGGTCAGGGGCGCGGACAGCGCTTCGGCGCCCACCTCGAGGCCGTCGCCCAGGACCACCAGGGCCGCCTGGGCCTCCACCGCGAACTCGAGCAGCGTGGCGGGGCCGCCCGACCAGCCATCGAGCCCCACGGAGACCTGGTAGGGGACCTCCTGCAGCTTGGTCGTCAGCACGTCGAACGAGATCGAGGTGGCCCCCGGCTCGGCCGTGACGGTCGTGATGGGCTCGCCGGTGACCGGGTCGAGGAACTGGATGCCTTCGAACGGCGCGCTCGTCAGGTCGAACGTGACGGGCACCGGCCCGATCGCCCGCGGCTCGCCGCCGGCCCCGAGGAAGGGGATCGTGACGGTCGTGCGCCGGCCGAGCACCGCCGCAACGGGCTGGGGCTCGCCGCCCTCGCCGAGGGCGATGCCGTCCGTCACCCAGACGGTCCTGACGCTGGTGCCCTCGTAGTTCGGGTTGAGGGAGGCGATCGTGACCTCGTACGTGCCGAGGGCGGAGATGGAGCTGACCGTCTGGCGCGGCGCCGGGACGGGCTCGTACGCCTCGTCGTGCGTGCGCCTGTACGAGAGCACGTAGTCGTTCATGCCCGCCGGGGTGGAGAGCACCTCGAGCCCGATGACCGACGCGCCGTCGCTGAAGAAGACGTGCACGCCGTCGCGCCTGGTGTCGGCGTTGCCGATGTCGAAGGACACGGGGGCGGGCTGGACCGTGAAGCCGCCGGCGATGCTGAGGGCGTAGTTGGCGGTGACGTCGGTGGCGCCGGCCTTCACCGCCACGGACCCCAGCGCGAGCTCGTAGGAGCCCGCGTCCTCGCCCACGTACGCGAGCTGGCCGGAGAGGCCGTGGCCGGCGGCGAGCGTGCCGCTCACGAGGACCGCGGAGAGGTCGGGGTCCTCCTCGCCGTAGACCTTGCTGCTGACGGCGGACGAGACGGTGATCGGACGCGTCGAGACCGGCACGAGCACGTCGTTCTCACCGACGTAGCGCGCGTCGGTGGAGGTGATCGTGACGCGGTAGAGGCCGGCGTCCTTCACCGACCCGACGCCCTCGTCGACCTCCTGGCCGCTCGGGGTGGCCACGCGGCGGTAGGTGATCGAGTAGGCCACGGGCTCGTCACCGGGCACGGGGTCGATGTCCGTGACGATGACGAGGCCGTGCGGCTGGCCCGTGTAGGTGAGGAAGCCCTTGTTCGCGACGTCGAAGACGACCGGGGCACGCACGACGTCACCGGTCGAGGTCGGGGAGCCCGTCATGTCGAGCACGTAGTTGGCCGCGTCGCCACCGGCGAGGGACGTGGCGTCGGTGAGCGTGACCGTCTTGCCGGAGCCGACGAGCGCGTCGGCGAACACCGCCACGGGCGCGACCGACACGTCGTCGCCCTCGACGGCGTTCACGACCACGAGGTCGTTGCTGGCTACCGTGGCCGCCGTGGTGCCGTCGTACGGGCGGGTCGCCACGGTGAAGCCGCCGCCTATCGTGACGGTGCGGGCCGTGATCGAGAACGTCTCGGCGCCACCGAGGCTCAGGGCGTAGTTGGCGCCGCCGTTGCCGTCGCTAACGGCGAGGTCGCCGAGCGTGTACGCGTACGAGCCGACGGCGTCGCCGGCCTCGCGGCCGAGGCCGCCCGCGAACGCGTCCTCACCGACGAGCGAGCCGTCGGTGAGCGTGAACGCGATGGAGGGCTCGGGGTCGCCGTAGGTCTTGCCCTGCCCGGCCGCCGGCGTGACGACGAGGCTCCTGGCGACCACCTGGAACGTCGCCTCGCCCGCCAGCTCGAGGACGTAGTTCATGCCGTCGTTGCCGTCCGCGACCGCGAGGCTGCCGAGCGTGAATCCGTACTCGCCTACGTCCTCGCCCTCCTCACGGCCCAGGGCGCCCATGACCGCGTCGCCGTCGACGAGGCCTTCGACCGTGAACAGGAGCTCGGGGTCGACGCCGCCGTAGACCTTGCCCTGGTCGGCGAGTGGCGCGACGGAGAGGGTGCGCGGGCCGACGGTGAGCGTGCCGGGGACGTAGGTGACCTGGTAGTTCGCGAGCTTCGTGCCCGGAGCGGCCACGGCGCCCGAGGCCTGGATCTCGTACTCGCCGGCGTCGGCCCCTGCCGGCGCGCCCGCGCTGGCGAGGGTCACCGAGACGATGGACTGGCCCTCGAGGAGCCCGGCGGCGGTGAACGCCGTCGGGTCGAGCTCGGCCTCCTCGCCGTAGACCTTGGCCGCGTCCGCAGCGGTGACCGTGATGGCGAGCGGCGCGATGGCGGCGGTGAGGTCGGGGTCGACGAGGACGTAGTTCGCGACGTCGTCGCCGCTGAGCCCGAAGAGCACCGGCACCGATTCGCCGACGTCGGGGCTGGCGAACGCGGCGGTCAGGTGGACGTCGTCGCCCGCCACTGGGCCGGGGACGAGTCCGCCGCCGAACTCCACGGCGGTGGTGCCGTCGTAGGTCTTGCCGGCCGCGGAGGCGCCCGCGACCTCCAACGTGAGCGGCTCGATGACGGCTGCACCCGTGGGCATGGAGGGCAGGACGTAGTTGTGGGCATCGGCTCCGGCGAGGGTCAGGGAGGCCACGACGCGGTCGTCGGCGTCGTCGCCGTACTCACCGGCGTCGCTGGCGGGTACCCACACCTCGCCGTCGAGGACCTGGAACTCGCCCGACGCGTCGGCGGCCAGGTAGACGTCGTCGCCTGCGACGAGGGTGGCCTCGTCGAGCGTGGCCGTCACGGTGGCCGCGGCCGTGCCGTCGTAGGTCTTGTCGGCGAACTCCACCGCAGCGAAGGCGACCTCGCGGGGCTCGATCGTGAGCCTGGCGCTGGCGCTGCCGGGGAAGCCGCCGCCCGCCGTGACCGTGACGGTGTAGACGCCGGCGTCTATCGGCGCGCCCTCGAGCGGTTCGCTCCCGCCCTCCCTCACGTAGGTGTACACGGCGCCCTCGGCGGCCGCCGGGTCGGAGAACTCGGCGACGAGGCTCTGCGGCTCGCCGTCGTACGTGACCACGAGGTCCTCCATGACGACCGAGGCGAACGTGACGGCCACGGAGCCGATCACGGGAGCGCCCACGGAGTCGCCCAGGTAGGCCGTGACGCCGACCTCGCCGTCGACCAGGCTCGTGAGCTGCACGACGGCGGCGCCATCGGCGTCCGTCTCGACGGTGAGCGGGGCCGGCACGACGTCGGCGGGCGTGAGGCCCGCGCCGGAGAGCTGGCCCTCGTTGGTCGCGAAGGTGACCTCGTGCCCCGACCGCGCGAGAGGCTCGCCGTCTCCGTCGTGGAGCTGGACCGTCAGCGTCACGCTGGTGCCGGTGGAGGCCTTCAGGCTCGAGGCCGTGAGCGTCGAGGTGGCGGCGCTGGCGACCTTCGGCTCCTCGTCCTCCGCTGCCGGCGTGAAGGTGACGACGACGTCGCCGATCTTCTCGCCGCCGTCGTCCTCACCCAGGTAGGCGCTGACCGTGACGGTGCCCGGCCCCGAGGTGAGGTTCGCGCCCGCGGCGCCGGAGGCGTTGGTGTGCACGACCAGCGGCCCGCGCGTGGCCGCCGCCGGCGCGGGCGTCCCGCTGCCCAGCGTGCCGCCCGTGCTTTAGAAGGCGACGGCCAGACCGGACCTCGCGAGCGGTTCGCCGTCGCCGTCCATGAGCTGGACGACGACCCTCACCGACTCGCCGCCGACGGCCGTGGCAGCAGAAGCGACCACCGTCGACGTAGCGGCGTCGGGCTCCGGGGCCGCCGGCACTGCGGGCTTGCCGCACGCCGCGAGCAGCAGCAGGAGCAACGTAACGAGTATGGACTTGGGCTGCATCTGAGGTCTCCCGTTGGGTCCGGATGGACTGCTCGGACCGTTCGGGGCGAGAGCCTCGCACCGCGCCACTTACGGGATTCACACAACGCTCATGCCGCGACGCTCGCGGCCGCGCCCCGACGACCGCAGGTGGCGGCGATCGCCTGGAGGCCGGGAGCTGTAAGAGCGAGGTAAGGAGGGGAGACCTAAGCTGGCGCTTCGCATCATGCCTCAGCTCACCCCAGCGCCCTTGGGCGGGTACCGACCGAGCGCGCCGCAGACCACGGCGCAGGACCGGGTCGTGACGCGCTTCGACGCTCGCCGCCGGCAGACCCTCGACCTCCTGCTGTGGGGCCTGCTGGCCGTGGCCATGGTCGCGCTGGTCCGCGCCTACCTGGTCGACGGCGCCTCGCTGGGCAGCGGGCCGCTCGGCCTCGCTGCCCTCGTCGCGGCCCTGCTCGCCGCAGGTCTGTTCGTGAACCGCCGCGGCGACAGCCCTTCGGCCGTGTGGCTGGTCATGGCGGCGTACGTCGTCGGACTGCACGCTCCTCAGCCGCTCCTGGGTGAGGCGCCGCCCTCTCCCTACCACCTGTTCGTGCCTCTCGCGCTCGCCGGCCTGATGCTCGGACGCCGCGGCCTCGTCCTCACCGCAGGGGCCTCGCTGGCGACCGTCTGGCTGAAGCCGCTGACCGCCCTGCTCGAGGGGACGACGCCCGCGCTCGCGCCCTCGCTCGAGTTCACGCTCGTCTTCGCCGCCGTCGCCGTGCTCCTCGAGCGTTTCGGCATCACCCTGCGCTGGGCGCTGTTCATGGCCGCCGAGCAGGAGTCGGCGCTCCTCGACGAGGCCCTCGAGGCGAAGGCCGAGCTCGAGACGCAGCGCGAGCTGAACGAGGCGATCCGCGACAGCTTCCCGGGCGTCTACTACGTCGTCGACGAGGACGGCCGCCTCGTGCAGTGGAACCGGTCCGTCTCCGACCTGCTGGGCCTGAGCGAACGCGACCTGCGGCGCACCCACGCGCTGAAGCTCGTCGTACCCGAGGACCGCGAGGCCGTCCGGCGCGCGATGGCCGAGGCGCTGGAGCACGGCTGCGCCAGCTTCCAGGCCCGAGCGCTCGCGCGTGACGGCCACACGGTCCCGTTCTACGTTGCGGCCGCCCGCGTCAGGTCGCGCGGCCGCCGCTTCCTCGCCGGCGTGGGCATCGACCGCCGCGAGCTCGACGCCGCCCAGGCCCGCATCGACGCCCTGAGCGCGGTGCTGCGCGAGCGGCTCGACGCGCTCAGCGCCGTGCACGCCATCGACGCGGCGATCGCGAACACCAGCGACCTGACCGAGACGCTCGGTCTCATCCTCGAGCTCGCCCTCGAGAGGCTGCACCTCGACGCCGGCAACGTGCTCCTCTACTCGAGCGAGAGGGAGCGGCTGGTCTTCGGCGCCCGGCGCGGCTTCCGCGACTCCGAGTGGCGGCCCGTCTCGGTGCCGGTCGGGCACGGCTTGGTGGGCCGCGCGGCCGAGCGGCGCGCCGTCATCGTCGTGCGCGGCTCGGACGACATCGCCCGGCACCTGTGGCGCTTCGAGCAGTACCGGCGCGAGGGCTTCGAGTCGTACGTGGCCGTGCCGCTGGTGGCGAACGAGGAGCTCGTGGGCGTCCTCGAGCTCTTCGCCCGCCGCCGCATCGCGCCGGACGGCGAGTGGCACGGGTTCCTCCACACCGTGGCGGCTCAGGCGGCGATCGCCATCGCCAAGGCGAACCTCATCGCGGGCCTGAAGCGCTCGCACGACGAGCTCACGCTCTCTTACGACCGCACGATCGAGGGCTGGGCGCGGGCCCTGGACCTGAAGGACCAGGAGACCGAGGGGCACAGCCGCCGCGTCACCGAGCTGTCGGTGGCGCTGGCCAGCCGCCTGGGCATCCGCGGCGAGGACCTGATGCACGTCAGGCGCGGGGCGCTGCTGCACGACATCGGCAAGATGGGCGTGCCCGACGCGATCCTTCTCAAGCCGGGGAAGCTCGACCCCGAGGAGTGGGAGGTGATGAAGCGCCACACCACGCACGGCTACGAGCTGCTGAAGCCGATCCCGTTCCTGTGGCCGGCGCTCGACATCCCCTACCTCCACCACGAGCGCTGGGACGGTACCGGCTACCCGCTGGGCCTGAAGGGCGACCAGATCCCCCGCAGCGCGCGGATCTTCGCCGTCGTGGACGTCTACGACGCCCTGACGAACGACCGGCCGTACCGGCCGGCCTGGTCGCGGGAGCGGGCGCTGGCCTACATCGCCGCGGAGGCCGGTCGCCAGTTCGACCCGGCCATCGCCGCCGAGTTCCTGCGCATGATGGGCGCCGACCGGAGCGGCCGGCCGGCCGGCCAGACGCTGGCCGTCGGGGGCGGCTAGGCCCCGGCCGGGGCGCCCGAGGTCACGCGCCCTCCTGAGCGGCGCGGAGCCCTTCGTCGGGACCCGGCGACGGCGGCCGGTCCGTTCCCGCGGTGACGAGACCCTCTTGCCCGTTCCCGGCCCCGGGTTACCCTATGATTCATAGGGTTGGCTGCCGCTCCTGCGGCCGCGTCAGCGGATCGAGGTCGTATGCGCTTGCTCATGACGCCTGCCATGGTCACGGTCTCCACCGACGGCTCCCTCGTGGCCGTGGGCTGGGCGCAGCCCGGTCCACGGCGCGCGCGAGACGCGCCCGACGAGCCGGCGACGCCGCCGGGCGACCCCGTCTCGGCGGCGGGCACCCTCCCGGCCGCCCCGGCGTCGCGCGGCCAGGTAGAGGGGGCGCCGCGTCGCTCGGTAGCGGCGGCGGCCCGACCGACCTCCGCGCACACCCGTCCCCCCTCGCGCGGCCAGGTCGCGCGCCCGCGCCGCGTCCTCGCCGTCATCGACCGCTGGCGCTACGACGGCCGCTGGTGGGACGGCCAGGAGGTCCACCGCGACTACTTCTTCGTCGAGCTGGAGGGCGGGGTGCGCGCCGAGCTGTTCAACGAGCAGGGCGACTGGTGGGTGGCGCGGGTGAGCGACTGAGGGCGCGACCGAAGGCGAGCGCCCACCGGGAGTCGTACGCTCACCTACGGGCCGCTCAGGTCAGCGGTAAGGTCCTCGCTCGGTGGCACCCGCCACCGGCCGGCCGCGCCGCTCGGTGAGCCCCGGCCCGCGAACCCAGCCCTTCGGAGGACACCTTGCGTCACGCCCTCTCCCCATCCCTTCGACGGCTCGCCGCGCTGGTCGCAAGCGCGGCGTTCCTGGGGCTCGTAGACGCCCGCGACGGCGTGTCGTTCGGCCTGAGCCTCAACCCTCTCGACATGGTGGCGAACGCCAACGTGACCGTGCCGATGTTCGAGGCCGGCGCGGCGCAACACTTGGACTCGGCAGCTAGGCACGGTCGCGGTCGAGGCGTCGGACTGGCAGACCTTGGGGCGGCGCGTCTAACCTGGGCCCAGGGACGGATGCAGGCGATGCTCAACCTTCTGCTCAAGCTCTTGGCGCTGTGTCTCGTTGTGGCTCTGTCGGCCTCGCTGCCGGGGTCCGGGCCCGGCGGGATGTCGGCCGGCGTGGTCATCCTGCTCGGCCTAGCCGCCGCGGCGCTGTTCATAGCCATCGACCACCTGCCGCGGCTCGCAGCCCTGCGCGCGCGATGGTCCAGGCTGCGCTGGAACCCATCGGGGTTCGTCTCCTACGCTTGCGCGTTCGTCTTGGTCCTCAACAGCCACGACATCCTTGGACGGGTGGCCGATCAGGGGCGGCAACCGAGCGCAGCGCAGCTCATCTCGTTCTTGCTCACCCTCGCCCTGCTCGTCTACACGGAGCTCCGCCGACCCGCGGCGACGCCAGAGAGCACCGGCGCGCACTAGGTTCAGACGGGCTCTCTGGCCATCGCGGCCGTGAGGTCGCGCGCCGCCCGGTAGGGCCGCTGGTCTGGGGGAACGCCCTCCCTGCACCCCCACCTGAACGCGGCGTGTCAGCGGGATGCGGCGCGTGGTCGAGCCATGTCGGGCGGTACCCGTGTCCCGCTACACCGGCCACGGCAGCTCGACGCCGTCGAGCCTGCCCTCGATGGCCCGCCGGTACCGCGCTACCGACCGGCGTACGACGTCCTTCGCTCCGGTCTCGATGACGTTCCCCCACCATCCCCCGTGGATGCGCGTGAACGCGAACGGCTCCACGGCGGCTCCCACGCGCTCGACCTCCCGCACCGGCAGCGGGATCTGGTTCGGGTACGAGTACAGGAACGCCACGTGCGAGCGGTCGGGGACGACCCTGATGATGTCGCTGGTCAGCAGCGCGCCGGCACCGCCCGCCCCGTCGGGCCAGTGGAGCACGGTCCCGCCGGCGAAGTGTCCGCCCGCCCTGATCAGCGTGACGCCGCCGGGAAGATCCTTGCGCTCCCCTTCCCAGAACTCGATCCGCCGGCTCGGGTGGGTCACGTGCTCGCGGTCGGCCGCGTGCAGGTAGACGGTCGCGTCCAGCAGCGCGGCGAACTGCGCGATGCCCGTGTAGAAGTGCGGATGCGACACCGCGATCGCGGCCACGCCGCCCAGCTCCTCGAGCCGCGCGCGCCCCTCCTGGGTGAGCGCCGGCACGCAGTCCCACAGCACGTTGCCCTCCGGCGTCCTCACCAGCAGCGCCCGCTGGCCGATGGCCACCTGCGGCTCGAGCCCCACCCCGTAGAGGTCGGGCTCCACCTCCTCGACGCGGTTGACGTGGCTCTCGACCAGGTCGGCCAGGCTCAGCCAGCGCTGGCCTCCGGCAGGCACGTACTGGCGCTCGTCGCTGCAGATGCGGCAGGTCTCGGGCGGCGGCGCGTCGCCGGGGTAGTGGGCGCCGCACGTCGCGCAGACGTGAGCGGTTCCGAGGTCTCCGGCATCGGTCTGGGAGGTCGTCATGCCACCCATGTTCGGCCCGCGGGGCGGGTGGGCGTCAACTTCGGGTGACTCCCAGGGCGAAGGTCGCGATCGCTCGGGGTCAGCGGAAGACGGACGTCTGGGGGGAGGGACGTCTGGCGGCCCTTCACGTAGCGTTCCCCCTTGGGTCAGCCTGAACCACCCTTACGACGTGCCGCTACCCGTCCTTGCGATCCGCCGAGCGCATCACTTGCAATCTGCCGCCGATAGACTTACATTCTGCCGGTGACCCTCCAGCCTCTGGTGCCACGGTCAGTGCTCCCCCGTCTGGAGGAAGCCCTGGCGGACTCGCCGGTGGTCCTGCTCCAAGGCCCGCGCCAGAGCGGCAAGACGACGCTGGCGCGCACCCTCGCCCAGGAGCGCGGCTACGAGTACCTCACGCTCGACGACGACGTCGTGAGGGCGGCGGCACAAGCCGACCCGGTCCGCTTCGTCGACGACATGCCAGGAAGGGCGGTGATCGACGAGGTCCAGCGCGCTCCCGAGCTGTTCACGGCCCTGAAGCGGTCGGTGGACAGGGACAGGAGGCCGGGGAGGTTCCTGCTGACGGGCTCCGCGAACCTCCTGCTCACGCCCGGGCTCGCGGACTCCCTGGCGGGCAGGATGGAGGTCGTCCCCCTCTACCCGCTCGCGCAGGCGGAGCTCGAGGGCGCCGAGCCGCGCTTCCTCGAGCGGCTGTTGAGTGCCGGCTTCCGCCTCGCCAGAAGCGAGCGCCTCGGCAAGGGGTTGGCGGAGCTGATCGTGGCGGGCGGCTACCCGGCCGCCCTCGCCCGCACGCCGGGGACGAGACGGCGCGCCTGGTACAGGGACTACGTGGCGGCGCTGACGAGGCGCGACGTGCTGGACATCGCACGCGTCACCTCGACGGAGGCGTTGGCGCGCCTCATGCAGGTCGCCGCCTCCCACACGGCCAGCATGCTCAACGTCAGCGAGCTGGCGGCGCCCTTCCAGCTCTCCCGACCGACGA